>DATFEN010000164.1:0-7331 GCA_035251085.1 Vicinamibacteria bacterium
CAGCCCCATCCGGGCCTCGCCACGGCCCCCGGCGCCCGGCAGGGGGTTTCCGACGAGGCCGTTGCCCTCTGCCGTCAGGGCGACGCCAGACAGGAACTCGTAATCCATGGCGGCGCCCCACGCGAAGAAGTCCGCCTGCTCGTGGGGTTCGAGCGGCGCGTCCTCGATCGCCACGCCCGCGTTGACGTGAACGCGGGTGCGGCGGCCTCGCTTCGACAGCAGGAGCTCGGCCCGCGTGCGGATGGTGTTGGGGGCGAGCCCGTCGCCGAATCCGGTCTCCGGCAGCGTCACTGCGAAGCGTGCGCCGAAAGCGGTGTGCTGCTCGCTGTCCTCGGCGAAACGCACCTTGGCACGCATCGTCACGTCTCCCAGGGCACTTCGCGTCCCGAAGTCCGGGTCGCTCGTGACCCCGATGGCGGCGACCCACTCGAGGTCCATCTCCACCCTGTCGGCCGGCGAGTACACCAAGCGCAGGATGGGACCGTCCCAGCGGATGCGCTCGGCCCCCGTCAGGAAGTTGGGCTGATGCGAGATCCAGTCGAAGCCGGACTCGAGCGCCACGGTCCCCGCGGGGGCGGTGGTCGCTTCCTCGGTCAGGAACGGCCGCGTCTGGGCGGCGGCCGGCGAGGCGCACAGGATGGCGATCAGGACGCCGCGGCGCTTCCGGTCCATGAAGCGCCGGATCTTATAATCGAATGGTCGTGACGCCACCCGCCGTTCACACCTACTCGACGCAGCGACTCAAGCTCGTCATCGCGCTGTTGACCATCCTCGCGCTGCCCCTCGTCCTCGGCGGGTCGTTTCTCGTGTACCAGTACGTGAAGTACACGGTCAGGATCGAGAAGCGCTTGAAGGGCGAGCGCGGCCACAGCCCGTCGCGCGTGTTCTCCCGGCCCTTCGTCCTGCGCGAGGGCATGACGCTGACCGCGTCGGGACTGACGAAGGTCTTGAACGGCCTCAAGTACGAGCAGAGGCCGGACCAGCCCCGGGCTCCCGGCGAGTTCTCGCTGGGCGAGGGCAGCGTGGCGTTCAACGTCCGGGCGGCCGAGGGGAATGCCACCGAGACCCTGACGGCGATCTTCGAGAAGGAGCGGCTGAAGGAGCTGCGCGGCCTCAAGTCCAGGAGGCGCTATCCGATCCAGACCCTGGAGCCCGAGCTGATCACGTACCTGTTCGACGAAAGCCGGGAGAAGCGCCGGCTGGTGAAGTACGAGGAGCTGCCCGAGGTGGTCGTGCAGGCCGTCCTCGCCATCGAGGACCGTCGCTTCTTCAGCCATCCCGGCCTGGACCCGCTGCGCATCCTCGGCGCCGCACTGCGCAACATCAGGGCCGAGAGCTATCTCCAGGGCGGCAGCACGATCACGCAGCAGCTCGTGAAGAACTTCTTCCTCACGCCGGAGCGTACGTTCCGGCGCAAGGCCCAGGAGGCGATGCTCGCCTTCGTCCTCGAGCGGCGCGCCACCAAGAAGGAGATCCTGGAGCTCTACCTAAACGAGATCTACCTCGGCCAGATCGGCTCCTTCAGCATCAACGGCGTCGGCGAAGCCTCCCGTATGTACTTCCGCAAGGACGTCGGCAACCTGACGCTGCCCGAGGCGGCGCTTCTGGCGGGCATGATCCAGTCGCCCAATCCCTACAATCCCTACCGGCACGAGCGGCGTGCCACCGAGCGCCGCAACCTCGTCCTCCGCTCCATGGTCGAGGCGGGCTTCATAGACGCCGCCACTGGCGCGGCCGCCGTCGAGACGCCGCTCAAGGTGGAGCCGCCGACCGTGGACAGCGCCGAGGCGCCGTACTTCGTCGACCTCGTCAACACTCAGCTCGGCGAGCGCTACGAGGCGAAGGACCTGACCACGGGCAATCTGTCCGTCTACACGACCCTGGACCTGCATCTCCAGGCGTTGGGCCAGGCGGCTCTCGCCGAAGGCCTGGCCGCGGCCGACAAGGCGATCAAGGCCAAGAGGAAGAACGTCACGACGCCCGTGCAGGGCTCGCTGATCGCCCTCGAGCCGAAGACCGGCTCGATCGTGGCGCTCGTGGGCGGACGCTCCTATGGATCCAGCCAGTACAACCGCGTGATGAAGGCGCACCGCCAGCCGGGGAGCACCTTCAAGCCGTTCGTGTACCTCGCCGCGTTCGAGGCCACCTTCGACGATCCCGCGCTGCCTCCGATCACGCCAGCCACCGTGGTGGAGGACGCGCCGGCCGTGTTCTTCTTCGAGGACAAGGAGTACATCCCGCAGAACTACGAGGACGACTACGTCGGCAACGTCACGCTGCGACGGGCGCTGTCCAAGAGCCTCAACGTCGCCACGGTCAAGGTCGCCGAGATGGTGGGCTACGATCGCGTCGCGGGCCTCTGGACGAACCGCCTGCGCATGCCCGGCGACGTGCGCCCCTACCCTGCGGTGGCGCTCGGCTCGTTCGAAGCCACCCCCCTCGAGATGGCGACCGCGTACAACGTGCTGGCGAACGGCGGGCTGAAGGTGGAGCCGGTATCGGTGACGCAGGTGACCGATGGCAACGGCCGCGTCCTGGAGCAGCACGAGGCGTCGCCGCCGGCGCGGGTGGTGCACGAGGAGTCCGCCTTCCTCGTCGTGAACATGATGCGCAGCGTGATCAACGAGGGCACCGCCGCCGCGGCGCGCAGCACCGGCTTCAGCGCGGACGCCGCGGGAAAGACCGGCACCACGAACGACCTGAGGGACGCCTGGTTCGCGGGCTTCACGCCCGACCTGTTGTGCGTCGTGTGGGTGGGCTACGACGACAACACGCCCGTCGGGCTGTCCGGCGCCAAGGCGGCGCTGCCGATCTGGGTGGAGTTCATGAAGGGCGCCGTCGCCGGCATCAAGTCACGCGGTTTCAAGCCTCCGGACGAGAACGTCGTGTTCATCGACATCGACCGCGAGACGGGCCTTCTGGCGAGCGGGCGCTGTCCCCGCGTGGTCTCCGAGGCATTCATCGCCGGGACCGAGCCGATCGAGCGCTGCCCGCTGCATTGAGCACGACGGCTAACGCAGCCAGCCAGGCGGGACGTTCTCGCGGCGCGCTTGTTCCTCGAGGGCGGCGAGCTCAGCGTTGGCCTTTTCCAGGTCGGCCTTGGCCTGGGCGATCAGCTTGCGCAAGCCATCGGCGCCGCCCACGAGCTTCTTGCCGTCGTCGTCGACGAAATACTCGCTCGGCCCGAGATACTGGTTCCTCCAGTAGTCGTACTGCTGCTGCGCTTTCGCGACCCGTTCCCGAGCGAACGCTGACTTCCGGCGCCACTCCTCTTCGCTCGCCCTCCGGCTGGTTTCGAGGGCGGGCCGCGCTGAGGAACGCGGAGCCTCGCCGGGCGTCGCCGGCACGGCCTGAGGGTCGTTCGCGAGACTGCCCTTGTTGTCCTTCAAGTCGTCGCTCGTGACGACGGCTGCGCGGTCGCCCTTCTGCTTCAGCTTCTCGCGGCGCTCGCGTTCCTTCTGGGCTGCATCTCCCATCGACTGCGCCGACACGACACCCGTCGCCAAGCTGGCGGCCAGAAAACACGAGCCAACCCGCCATTTGTCGGCGAGCAAGCGCATCCGGAGAGTGTAGTCCTTCGCAGACCGTGCCGCGAGGATCAAGTGACACCTTCGTCTTGACGCTGCATCGAGCGGTCGCTAGACTGCTCCCCGTCGGGCGCTTAACTCAGCGGTAGAGTGCCACCTTCACACGGTGGAAGTCGCAGGTTCGAATCCTGCAGCGCCCACCACCACAACACAACCGACAGCCGCAGGGCGAGATTCGAAGCGGTGATGCGTGGCCTCGGAAGGCCTTGCTCGCGTCCGGAACTGACGTACCATGATGTGAATCACATCGGCCGGGCGCCCTCGAGCGCCCGGCGCGTTCGTCCACCTCGCGACATCGCGCGGGGTGCGATCCGCAGCCGTGGCAGATATCGAAGAGATGATGCCCTCGAAGGACGAGCGCTGGCTCCCTGCAGCCCTGGGCGGATACGCGTTGGCCGCAGGGCTCATCACGCTCGCGGGCTGGATGGCCGGAATCGATCGGCTCACCGACTGGGACAACAACGGCATCGCCATGAAAGCCAATGCGGCCATCGCAACCGCATGCGCCGGCGCGGCACTGCTCATCGGCATGCTGCGTCCCTCCTGGCACTGGCTGGTGCGTGCGCTGGCCGCAGTGACCGCAGTGCTGGGCGGGGCGACTCTGCTGGACCACGTCGTCGGCTGGAACCTCCCGGGGCGCCCCCCTACCTCGACTTCGTTCCTGCTCCTCGGAAGCGCCCTGATCATCATGACGCTGGGAAGCCGGGCGCGGGCGTTCGCGCCGGGCTTGGGAATAGCCGCTCTGGCCATCGGCATGCTCTCCCTGGTGGGCCACCTGTACGGCGCGAGGTTGATGTTCGGCGGCGCTCCGCTCGCGGGCATCGCGCTCCAGACGGCGTCGACGATCTTCGCGCTCGCGCTCGGAGTCATCGTCGGCGTTCCAGAGCATCAGCCGATGCGCGCACTGCGTGAGAACAGCGCTGCCGGAGCCTTCGCCCGCCGTGCGCTGGCGATCATCGCGGTGATCCCCCCGGCCCTGGGATGGATCCGCTTGCGTGGTCAGGAGGCCGGCCTCTATGACACCGCCCTCGGCACCGCGCTGCTCATGCTGGTGCTCGTTGCCATGCTCGTGTGCCTGCTCTGGTGGAGCCTGTCAGCGCTCTCGAAGCACGAAATGGCGTTGCGAGAGAGCAAACGGCATCTCACCCGCACCCTGGAGAGCATCACGGACGGCTTTGTGACCTTCGATCGCGAGTGGCGTTACTCGTTCGTGAACGATGAGGCCGCGCGTCTGTTGGGCAGGAGCCGCTCGCAGCTCATGGGCAGGACGCCGTGGGAGGTGTTCCCCGAGGCGGTGGGCAGCAAGGCGTACGACGAGCTTCACCGCGCCGCAGCGACGCGGGTGAGCACGGAGTTCGAAGCGTTCGATCCGAACCTCGGACGCTGGTTCGCGAGCAAGGCCTATCCGACTGCGGACGGCGGGATGTCCGTGTACTTCGCCGACATCACCGCGCGCAGGATCGCGGAGGATGCCCTCCGGAAGGCCCAGGAGGCGCAGGCGATCGAGCTGGCGGACTCCCGCCTGCTGCACGACACCAGTACGAGCCTCATTCGCGAAGGCGACATCAACGCTCTCTACGCCAAGATCGTGGATGCCGCCGTCGGGATCATGCGGTCGGATTTCGGGAGTCTCCAGGTGCTCGAAGAGGCGCAGGGAGCGCTTCGACTTCTCGCCTCCCGGAACTTCACCCCGGCGGCCGAGGCCGCCTGGCATCGGGTGAAGGCATCCGACGCGTCCGCCTGCAGCCTGGCGTTGCAGACTCGGGAGCGCGTCATCGTGCCGGACGTCGAAGCGGCGGAGTTCATGGCCGGCACCGATGACCTCGCGACTTCACTCGAGGCCGGCATCCATGCCGTGCAGTCCACGCCGCTCTTCTCGCGGAGCGGCCAGCTGCTGGGCATCATTTCGACGCACTGGCAGAGCCCTCGCGTGCCTTCGGAACGCGATCTGCGGGTGCTCGACATCCTGGCGCGCCAGGCGGCGGACTTGATGGAGCGGATGGAGGCTGAGGAGGCGCTGCGCGAGGGCGACCGCCGGAAGGACCAGTTCCTGGCCATGTTGTCGCACGAGCTCCGCAATCCGCTCAACGCCATCGTCGGCTGGGCGCAGATCCTGAAGGACAGCCCCCCCGGGGCCGAGACGATCGAGAAGGCCGTGGAGATCATCCACCGCAATGCCCAGGTCCAGAACCAGCTGATCTCGGACATGCTCGACGTCTCCAGCATCATCGCGGGCAAGATGCGCCTCAGGACGGCGGCGGTGGACCTGGCCGGCGTCATCGGGTCGGCGATCGATTCCGTGAGGCCCGCCGCCGATGCCAGAGGCGTGCGCGTCGAGATGGTGTTGGATCCCAAGGCCGGCCCCATGTCGGGAGACGCGGAACGCCTGCAGCAAGTCATCTGGAACCTGCTCTCGAACGCGATCAAGTTCGCGCCGGAGAAGCGGGGCCAGGTCCAGGTCCGCATGCGGGCGATCGCCTCGCACGTGCGCATCAGCGTCGAGGACAACGGACCTGGCATCGAACCGGACTTCCTCCCTCACGTTTTCGATCGCTTCAGCCAGGCCGATTCCTCGACCGCGAGGCGGCACAAGGGCCTCGGCCTCGGGCTCGCTATCGTGCGACACCTCGTGGAGCTGCACGGAGGAACGGTGACTGCGGAGAATCTCCAACGTGGTGGAGCGCTGTTCGTGATCGATCTGCCTCGGCTCGGCCTTGTGGCCCTGCCCTCTCCACAGATGCACGACGACAGACAGCGGTCGGCCGAGGAAGAGTTCGTCTGGTTGGACAAGGCGCCGTCTCTCCTGGGACTGCGCATCCTCGTCGTGGACGACGAGCTCGACTCCCGCGAGCTGTTGAAGAACGTGCTGGCGCGTTGCGGCGCTCAGGTCATCGCCTGTGGCTCGGCCCGGGACGGCCTCGCCGCGCTGACATCGGAGCGTCCCGACGTACTGGTGGCGGACATCGAGATGCCCGACCAGAACGGCTACGAGTTCATCCGGGAGGTGAGGGCACTGCCGGCATGTGAAGGCGGACTCACTCCGGCGGCGGCCCTGACCGCCTATGCGGGCACGCAGGACCGGACGAAGGCGCTCGACGCAGGGTTCCAGGCTCACCTCCCCAAGCCAGTTCAGCCCGCGGAGCTGGCGACGGTCGTCGCGAGCCTCGGCAGCGGGCCAGCGCCTCCGGCGTAGCCGGCCTGTTGCTTTCTTCGACCTCGATTGCAATAGTTGAGCCCCGTCCCATGGCCAAGCGTCGCGCGCCGGAGCCACCTCTGGTCCTGATCGTCGACGACTATGGTCCCGCGCGGGAGCTGTACGCCAGCCTGTTCCGATCCGCCGGCTATCGGGTCGAAGAAGCGGCCAACGGGCAGGAGGCGATCGAAAAGGGCCTGAGACTCCAGCCCTCGCTGTTCCTGATGGACCTGCTCCTCCCAGGCATGGACGGCTGGGACGTGATAAGGCGCCTCAAGGCAGAGACACGCACGAAGGACCGCCCGATCGTGGTCATCACTGGCGCACCCCGCGATGATCGCGCACGTGGGGCTCACGAGGCGGGTTGCGACGCGTATCTCGTGAAGCCGGTTCTTCCGGATGCACTCCTACGAGTCGTCCGTGACCTCCTGAACCGCGCGACGGTCGCCTGAGCCAGCCGGTCGTCGGGCCGTCGGGAGGCGCGCGAATTGTCCCCTCGACCACAGGCATGGTAGCGTTCGCACCGCGTCACGCATCCGTACAGGAGGACC
>DATFEN010000166.1:0-33418 GCA_035251085.1 Vicinamibacteria bacterium
TTCCACGAGCTGGTTGTCGCTGTAGTCGAGGTCCCAGGTGACGACCGAGCGGACCCCGCCGATCACCTTGGTCAGGTCGGTGACGTTGATGACGACGCGATGCGGAACGGCCGTGCCGTCGTCCTCGATCGTCGTGCCTTCATAGGTGTACCGCGTGCCCGGCTTCATCGGGATGTAGGCGTTGTCGACGACGGTCGGGCGGCTGAAGGCCTTGGCGTCGAAGTCCTCGTGCTCCTCTTCCGCCGCCCTGGCTGGTGCAGAAGTCTGGGCAGGCTGCGCCGACGTCCCGGCCCCTTCCGACGACACGCCCCCACTCGACTGCGACTGACAGGCGAGAGCCGTGGCGCTCGCAAGGCCGAGGGCCGCCAGCTGCAGCCCGAGGCTGCCGGAGAACGTTTCCAATCTCATTGGACTTGGCCTCCTGGATCGAGGGAAAGCGTCATGACCCGACTCCGGAACTTTCGACTGGAATCTAGGGAGACACCGACGCGCGTGTGTCACGAGCCGGTCACAGCCAGGTATCAGCCTGGCAAAAACTGAAGGCTCAGCCTTGTTCGGGAGCGCTGGGCTCGAACACGTAGCCGGCCCCACGTTGGGTCAGGATGTGGCGCGGCGACTCGGGCTCGTCCTCGATCTTCTTGCGAAGACGGAGGATGTGGTTGTCCACGGTTCGCGTCGTTGGGAATGCGTCGTAGCCCCAGATCTCCCGGAGCAGCTGCTCCCTGGACAGCATCTCGCCAGCGTGGTCGATGAAATACGCGAGGATCCGGTACTCGCGGGCGGAGAGCTCGACGGGACGGCCCGCCTTCTTCACGGCCTGGCGCTTGAAGTCCACGCTGACGTCGCCGAACTCGAAGAGCTGTGTGCGTTTCGCCGGCGCCGGCCGGGTCCGGCGCAGCATCGAGCGCACGCGAGCCAGCAGCTCCCGCAGGCTGAACGGCTTGGTCACGTAGTCGTCAGCGCCCAGCTCGAGCCCGAGAACCCGGTCGTCCTCTTCCCCACGCGCGGTGAGGAGCAGGATGGGCGTGGCGTAGCCCTCGTCTCGAAGCCTCTTCGCCACCTCGAAGCCGCTCATCCCCGGGAGCATGACGTCCAGGATCAGGAGCGCCGGGGCGGCGGCGCGCGCTCGCGCCAGACCTGTGGAGCCGTCCTGGGCGCACTCCACCTCGTAGCCCTCGGCGCTGAGCGCCGTGCGCAGGCCATCGAGGATCGCGCGGTCGTCCTCGATCACCAGGATCCGGTCAGCCACGACCCGCCTCCGCGAGCCCGGCGCCCGCCGTCGGCGCCCGGCGGACAGGCGTGGGTTCAAGAGGCAGCCAGACCGTGAACCGGGACCCCTGGCCACGCTCGCTCTCCACGCTGACGCGCCCACCGTGAGCCTCGGCCAGGCGCCGCACGAGCGTCAGCCCCAAGCCCACTCCGCCCCGCTGGCTCGAGAGCGGTGTCTCGACCCTGTAGAACTCTTCGAAGATGCGCCGCTGCTCGGCCTGGTCGATGCCGATGCCGTGGTCCTCAACCTGGAGCCCGAGCTCCGCGTCCCGGCGAAAGGCGCGCACCACCACGTGCCGCACCGCGTCCGAGTATTTGATCGCGTTCGAGAGCAGGTTGAGGAGCACCTGGCGAATCGCGTCCTTGTCGACCCGTACCTCGGGCATGTCGGGCTCGATCTGCACCTCGTATCGGCATCCCTGGGACTCGGCCTGCGCCCGGAACTCCTCGGCGATGCCGTGCACCAGGGGTCCGATCTCCTCGTATTCGATGCGATACGGCCTCAGGCCCCGCTCGACGCGCGCGAAGTCGAGCAGCTCATCGATCAGGCGCTGCAGCCGTTCGCACTCACGGCGAATCGTGGCGAGGGAGTCGGCGCGCGCGACGCAGTCGGCCCGCTCCCCGCCCATCTCGAGCATCTCCGTGTACAGACGGATCGAGGTGAGCGGCGTCCGCAGCTCGTGGGAGACCCGGGACACGAAGCTGGTCTTGAGCGCCGCCAGGCGAGCCTGGTCCCTGAGCGCGGCGACGCCCAGGCCGGCTCCGGCCACGATCGTGACGAGGGCCAGCAAGACGAGGTAGGGGTACACCTTGCTGCGGAGGTCCTCGACCGCGCTCGTGCCAGATGCCGGCCTCCGGAACACAGCCACGCTCCAGGAGTCGAAGGGCACGCCCAGGTTGCTGGTGACGGTCGCGGCGCCAGGCAAGTCGTGGCCGCCCATCACGCGCTCACCGGACGCGTCCACGAGCGCGAGCCCGATGTCCGGGGCCGGCTCCAACCGGCGCAGGATCCCTGGCAGCAGCGTGCGCGACAGGCCGTCCAGGTCGATCTCCAGGCCCGCGAGCCCGGAGACAGCCGTCCCGCGCGCGTCTGGAAGGAAGAAATAGGCGAGCAGAACAGGCCTGTCCTCCACCGTCTCGGAGAGGTAGCGCGGCGAGGTCGAGTAGGGAAGTCCCTCCAGTGAAGCGCGGAGCAGCTTGCGAGACAGCTTGTGGACGAAATAGGAGGTGCCGACCTGCTTCTTGGGACGGCCTCGAGCGGCCGCGAATCTCCGCTCCAGCTCCTGCCAGACAGGCGGGGCGGGGCGCGGCAACAGGCGCGCCATCTGTCGCCCGATCCTCTCGGCCAGGATTTCGAACTGCAGGCTGCCGATCTCGTCCGAGTGGAGCGCCAGCTCCTCGTACAACGTCGTCAGCGCGCGCGCCGCCGCCAACGGGTTCCCCTTCGATTCCAGCGCCCGCGCGATGCCGAGCTGAGCGTTGACGCGCAGAGGCTGGTTGTCGAGGTCTCGGGCGTCCGGATAGAGCCGAAGCAGCTCCTCGTACTCACGGATCGCGGCGGCGGCATCGCCGCGCTGCAGCTGCACCCGGCCGATGCCGGCATGGGCGATCGCCCGCAGGCTGGGCGCGGCCGTCCGCACGAGGATCTCCCGGTAGGCTCGCAGCGCGACCCCAGGATCTCCGCCGTCGAAATCGGCGGCTTCGGCTTCGGCGAGCAACGCGCGGATGCGTTCGGCCTCAGCCGCAGGCACGGCGGGCTTCGTCTCGAGCGCCGCCTCGGCCGCATCGAGGGCGGGGTAGAGGCGCCGTCCGGACACGTGCAGGAGATGACAAGCCCGCACGAATGCCTGGCCGCGAGCCGCATCGAGGGCGGAGCGAATCTCGTCGACACGGCTCTCCCAGCCGACGGCGCGAGGCACCAGGGCCTCCCAGGAGGCTTCCAGCGACTCGAGCTCCGCGCGCACGGCACGGCCGGCGAACTGCGCGTAGCGCTCCTGCTCCTCGATCAGCCGCTGACGAGCCGCAGCGCGTTCGCTCTGGACCGCTCTCAAGCTGATCCAGCCCAGGAGCAGGCTCGGGACGAGGACCACGGCGAACAGAATGACGCCGAGCTGGAGCGGGTTACGGATCCAGCGCATGGCCGGCCACCATACTACACGCCGGTTCATGGCGGCGGTCCGCGCCGGCGGGCTCTTCGGGCAGACGGTTCTACAGCACCACCCGCCCGCGCGGCGTGTCGAGCGTCGCCCTGACCCGGGGCGCGGCGCCGCTCTCGACGCGCACCACAATCCCCACGTCGTCGAGGGCCCGCGAGGCCGCGGCGGGGTCCGGGGCTTCGAACGCCAGCGCCGCGAGCGTGCAGCCGGGCGGCGAGTCCTCCGAGGGGTGAACGCTCTCCGCGTCCCACTGGATGAAGAAGGGAACCAGCCCCGGCTCGGCGACCGCCAGGGTTCGCCAGCGAAGCACGCGGCCGTCGGGGCGCACGCGCGAGCCGGCGTTCGGGGTGGCTTTCAAGCCGGCGGCCAGAGCGTCGATGTCCGTGGTCGAGGCCGCCCACATCAGCATGCGCGGCTCGCTGAAAGCGGACAGGCCGTAGGCGTCCTTCGTCCCAGCCTGCGCGGGATCCGGCGCGATCAGCTCGGCGTACTGGCGCCCGCCGAGGGACACCAGCGCATTGCGCGTGCCTCGGCCCGGGTGGCTGCCGCCGATCGCGGGCTGCACGCCGGTCAGCGCCGCGAGCCTCGCCATGCCGCTCTCGAGGTCGGCGATCCCGATCACGATGTGATCGACGGCGTCACGCGCTTCGCGCGGCGCGGGCGCAGCCGCAGCACGACGTGCCAGCGCTCCGGCGACGAACAGGCCCAGCACTTCACGGCGTTGGATCGAAGCCATGCGCCCGACCATACCACGCGCGATAGAATCGGACGCTCGCCGATCGCCAACGAATCAGTAGGAGGACCACTTGAAGAAGCCGATCGCCGCCTTCGCCGCGCTGAGCCTGGCCACGCTTGCGCACGCTGGCTTCGATCCCGACCGTCTGGCCGGCCTGAAGGCGCGCGCCATCGGTCCGGCCGGGATGAGCGGACGCGTCGCGGCGATCGCCGCCCTCGAGTCGGACCCCGACATCGTCTACGCGGGCGCCGCGACGGGCGGCCTGTGGCGCTCGCCGAACGGCGGGCTGACCTGGGAGCCGCTCTTCGACGACCAGCCCGTCCACGCGATCGGCGCCGTGGCGGTGTTCCAGCCGAACCCGAGCATCCTCTGGGTCGGAACCGGCGAGGCGAACACGAGGAACAGCGTCTCCGTCGGCAACGGCGTCTACAGGTCGATGGACGGCGGCAAGACCTGGAAGCACGCGGGCCTCGCGAAGAGCGAGCGCATCTACCGGATCCACTTGCATCCGACCGATTCGAACGTGGCGTGGGTGTGTGCGACCGGGCCCGAGTGGGGGGAGGGCCCGGAGCGCGGCGTGTTCCGCACAGACGACGGCGGGACGAACTGGAAGCGGCAGCTCTTCGTGAGCGAGAAGACAGGCTGCGGCGACCTCGCGGCGGATCCAGGCAACCCGCAGAAGCTGATTGCGGCGATGTGGGAGTTCCGGCGCTGGCCGTGGTTCTTCAAGTCCGGCGGAGCGGGCTCGGGCCTCTATGTGAGCCACGACGGTGGGGCGAGCTGGCGCAAGCTCCAGGAGGAGGACGGGCTCCCGAAGGGCGAGCTGGGGCGCATCGGAGTCGCGATCGCGCCTTCGAGCCCGAACATCGTCTACGCGCTCGTGGAGGCGGAGAAGAGCGCGCTGCTGCGCTCCGACGACGGCGGTCGCAGCTTCAAGAGCGTCAACGACAAGCCGAGCGTCGCGCCGCGGCCGTTCTACTTCAACGACCTGCGCATCGACCCGACGAATCCGAACCGGCTCTTCTCCGTCGACTACAACCCGCGCGTCAGCGAGGACGCCGGAAAGACGTGGAAACCGCTGCCCGGTGCGACCTGGGCGCTGATCCACGGCGACCACCACGCGCTGTGGATCCACCCCAGGGACCCAAGCCTGATGTACGTCGGCAACGACGGAGGCGTCGCCGTGAGCCGCGACGGTGGCAGGAACTTCAGCTTCGTCTCGAACCTGCCGCTCGCCCAGTACTATCACGTCGCCGTGGACGACGAACGGCCCTACAACGTCTACGGCGGGCTGCAGGACAACGGCTCCTGGCGCGGGCCGAGCAGCGTCTGGCAGCAGGGCGGTATCCGCAACTACCACTTTCTCGAGACGGGCGGCGGCGACGGTTTCGAGACCCTCCCGAACCCGAAGGACTCCCAGCAGGGCTACTCGCTCTCGCAGGGCGGGCACATCATGCGCTGGGACATACGCACCGGCGAGCAGCGTTTGCTCAAGCCCGCCGAGGCCCCCGACGGACCGCGCCTGCGCTTCAACTGGAACGCGGCGCTCGCCACGGATCCGTTCGAGCCCGACACCGTCTACCTCGGCAGCCAGTTCGTGCATCGCTCGCGCGACCGCGGCGAGACGTGGGAGACGGCCAGCCCCGACCTCACCAGCAACAACCCGGAGTGGCAGAAGCAGGACGAGAGCGGCGGCCTCACCCCCGACGTGACGGCCGCCGAGAACCACACGACGCTGGTGGCGATCGCGCCGAGCGCGGTCACCCAGGGCGTGATCTGGACTGGGTCGGACGACGGCCGCATCCACGTCACGCGAGACGGCGGCAAGAGCTGGGATTCCGTGGAGAAGAACGTGCCCGGCGTCCCGGCGAACACCTGGGTGCCGCACGTCGAGCCCTCGCGCTTCGACGCGGCCGCAGCCTTCGTGGTGTTCGACAACCATCGCAGGAGCGACTGGACGCCCTACGTCTACGTCACCGGCGACTACGGGAAGACCTGGCGCAGCCTGGCGACGCCCGAGCTGCGCGGCTACGCGCTCGCCATCCGGCAGGACCTGGTGAAGCCAGAGCTGCTGTTCCTGGGCACCGAGTTCGGCCTGTACGTCTCCGTCGATGCGGGGGAGAGCTGGACCCACCTCAAGAAGACGCTACCCACCGCCTCGGTGATGGACCTCGTCATCCATCCGCGCGAGTACGATCTCGTGATCGGCACCCACGGTCGCGCCCTCTACATCCTCGACGACATCCGCCCCTTGCGCGCGCTGACGCAGGCGGCGCTCGACGCTCCGCTCACGCTCTTCGCGGCGGCGCCCGCCCAGCAGTACTGGCAGCGCAACGAGGAGGGCGGCTTCGGCTTCGGCGGCGGCGAGTTCCGAGGCCAGAACCGCGCCTACGGCGCGCTCCTCACCTACTCGCTGAACCAGCCCGGGCTGCCGGTGCAGGACGACGACAAGGAGCGGGCGCGCAAGGAGAGGGAGCGGGAAGACACGCGCAGAGCCGCCGCGATCATGGCGAAGGAGAGGGAGAAGGAGGAGGTACCGAAGCGCGAGGGCAAGAACGAAGAGGACAAGGAGCCGAAGGTCGACGTCGAGGTCCGCGACGCGGCCGGGCAGCTGGTCCGGCGCTTCAAGGGGCCGGCGCGGCTCGGCGTCAACCGCGTCGCCTGGGACCTGAAACGCGACCCGTTCAAGGCCTACCCGCGTGGGGAGGAAGCGGCCGAGGAAGACGAGGACGAGCAGGCCGGACCGGAGGTCCCGCCCGGCTCCTACGAGGTCAGCGTCAAATACGGCGACCACGAGGGCAAGACGCGCGTGGACGTCGTCGCGGATCCGCGCTCCAGGAACACCGCGGCCGACTGGCAGCGGCGTTGGGACGCGATCCTGAAGGCCGGCGCCGCGCGTGATGCCGCCGTGACGGCGGCGCTGCGCATCCGCCGGACCCGCGACGACGTCGAGATCCTCCAGCGGAAGGCCCGCGAGGTCGCGGAGGCGGCAGGCGAGAGGGACAAGAAGAAGCTCGCCGAGCTGCCGCTCGTGAAGGCCGGCGAGACGCTGAAGGAGTCGCTCACCAAGCTGGAGAAGCGGCTCTGGCAAGCCCCCGAGTCCAAGGGCCTGCTGCCGGACACGGACGTGGTGAGCCTCGTCGGGCTCGCCAGCTGGCAGCTCCAGTCCTCGTGGGAGCCGCCCAGCCCGACGCAGCTGCAGCATCTCGCCCGCGCCGAGGAGAAGCTCGCGGCGTTCCAGAAGGATCTCGAAGCCCTCTTCGCCAAGGACGTTGCGGAGTTCCGCGCCAAGGTCGGCGAAGCGAAACTGGGGCTACTGCCCTGAGGCATGGCGATGGTGGAGGATGAGGAGCGCTGGATCGCCCCGGGACTCGAGGATCACCGGCCTGAGGGTCATGAGGCTGTCCTCGAGGCGTATCGCGCCGCGCTCGCCTCGCCGCCCGCGGACGCCGACGCCTGGGCCCGCCTCGGCGCGCGGCTCGCCGAGTTCCGTTTGCTGAACGAGGCGCTCGACAGCCTCGGTCGTGGCCTTGCGATCGACCCGCGCCACGCCCGCGCCTGGCTGTTGCGAGCCGCGGCTCTCGCGGAACTGGGTCGCCATGTCGAGGCGGTCGAGTGCTGCGACCGCTGTCTCGAGCAGCAGCCGCAGTGGCCCGGCGCCTGGCACGGTCGAGCCAGCTCGTTGCTGGTCCTGCAGCGCTTCGAGGAAGCCCTGGCGTCGACGAACGAGGCCCTCGCGCTTCGGCCGCGGCTCGACCATGCCTGGTGCTGCAAGGGCGACTGTCTCCGGGCCCTTGGACGCCACGAGGAGGCGCTCCTCGCCTACGACGAGACACTGCGGCTGACGCCGGCGCACCGGTCGGCGCTGAACAACAAGGGGCTGGCGCTGCAACAGCTCGGCCGCTTCGACGCCGCCATCGAATGCTTCGACAGGCTTCTCCGCAGCCAGCCGGACGATGCGACCGCTCGCTACAATCGCGCAGCCTGCCTCGACGGAGCCGGGAATGCGGACCTCGCTCTCGAGGCGTATCTGGGTTTTCTCGGGAGCGCCGGCCCGCGCCAGGAGGCCCTGGCGGGCAAGGCCAGGCGCCGGATCGAGGTCTTGCGGGCGGCGCGCCGTCGTATTTGACACGCCTTGTCGTTTTGCGTAATCGTCCGTCCTCGTGCATCTTAGCGGGGAACTCGAAGCATCGCCGTGAACGAGATGCGGGGTGGTCTCCAGCACGCTCCTCCTGATTTTCGTGCGCTCTTCGAGTCATCTCCCGGCTGCTATCTCGTCCTGACGCCGGATCTGACCATCGCAGCCGTGAGCCATGCCTACCTGCGCTCCACGATGACGACTCGCGAGGCCATTCTCGGCCGCCATCTCTTCGAACTGTTCCCCGACAACCCGGATGATCCGAAGGCGACCGGCGTCGGCAACCTGCGCGCATCCCTGGACAGAGTCCTCGCTTCGAAGGCCCCGGATGCGATGGCCGTCCAGAAGTACGACATCCGCCGGCCGGAACAGGACGGCGGGGGCTTCGAGGAGCGCTATTGGAGTCCGGTCAACACGCCGGTGCTCGGTCCAGGAGGAAAGCTCGAGTACATCATCCATCGGGTGGAGGACGTCACCGAATTCGTTCGCATGAAGCAGCAGGGGGCGGAGCGCGACAAGCTGACGGAAGAGCTTCGGACGCGCGCGGATCGCATGGAGACCGAGGTCTACCTTCGCGCCCAGGAGCTCCAGGAGGCCAACCAGCGCCTGCGCGCCCTCGATCGCATGAAGGCCCAGTTCTTCGCCAACGTGAGCCACGAGCTGCGCACTCCGCTGGCCCTGATCCTGGCCCCCGTTCGCAAGCTCCTGGGTACGGAAGGCCTTCAAGACGCGGATCGCCAAGACCTGGCGGTGGTCGAGCGGAACGCCAGGCTGCTCCTGAGCCACGTGAACGATCTCCTCGATCTGGCCAAGCTGGAGGCGGGCAAGCTGGTCCCGCTCTATGCCGAGGTCGATCTGGCGGCTCTCCTTCGCCGCGCGACCGGTCACTTCGAGAGCGTCGCCGAGGAACGTCGCCTCTCGCTGATCGTGGACGCTCCCGGCAGCGTGCCCGCCCAGGTCGATGCCGGAAAGATCGAGCGGGTGCTGATCAACCTTCTCTCGAACGCGTTCAAGTTCACCCCCGAACAGGGATGGGTCCGCTGTGCCTTGAGACTGTGCGGAGACAGCCCCAGCCCGCGCGCCATTCTCGAGGTCTCGGACAGCGGTCCCGGCGTTCGAGCGGAGCTGCGGGAGGTCGTCTTCGAGCGCTTCTTTCAAATGGAGGAGAGCGCGACACGGCGCGGCGGCGGGACCGGCCTCGGCCTGGCCATCGCCAAGGAGTTCACCGAGATCCACGGAGGCTCGATCCGCCTGGACGAGGCGCCGGGGGGAGGCGCCCTGGTCAGCGTCGAGCTCCCGCTCCAAGCGCCCCCGGGCGTGGCGGTTCGTTCACAGGCGCCCGCCACCAGCGCCGACGGGGAGGTTGCGCCGGCGCGAGAGCCGGCCCCTGCCGCGAGCCCGGCTCCGGTCGCCCCGACGGGAGCGCACGAAGACGGCAGGCCGCTGGTCCTCGTCGTCGAGGATAACGTCGAGATGAGCCGCTACATCTGCGAGACGCTGGGCAGCGAGCTGCGCGTCATCGCGGCCGCCGACGCGAGGGATGGTCTCGAGAAGGCGATGCGGCTTCGTCCCGATCTCATCGTCAGCGATCTGATGATGCCTGAGGTCAGCGGCTCCGAGATGGCCGAGGCGATCCGCGCGCGGCCCGAGCTCGATCGCATTTCCATCCTCATCCTCACCGCGAGGGCCGAGGACGAGCTCCGGGCGCGGCTCCTGAGGGAAGGCGTGCAGGACTACCTCGTGAAGCCGTTCTCGGGCGAGGAGCTCCGGGCCAGGGCTGCGAACCTCGTGGCACTCAAGCGCATGCGGGAGGAGCTCGAAGAGCGCGCCCAGAGGCTTCGCGACTCTTCCATTCAGCTCGAAGAGGCCTTCCGCGAGCTCGAGGCCTTCAGCTACTCGGTGTCGCACGACCTGCGGGCCCCCCTCAGGGGCATCAGCGGCTTCAGCCGCGCATTGCTCGAGGACTGCGGCGACCGCCTCGACGAGGTCGGCCGGCAGCATCTCGCCCGCGTCCTTGCCGCCACGAAACGGCTCGAGCAGCTGATCGACGATCTGCTGCGGCTCTCGCGCGTGACGCGGGCATCCCTTCACCGTGCGCGGGTGGACCTCACGGGTCTGGCCCATGAGGTCGTGGCGGACCTGCGACAAGGCGCCCAGGCGGAGCGAGAGGCGGAGATCGTCGTCCAGGGGGGCATGACCGTCCTCGGGGACGCGCCGCTGCTGCGCCTGGCCCTTGAGAACCTCATCGGCAACGCCGTGAAGTTCTCGGGCAAACGCGAGAAGCCGCGCATCGAGCTCGGCTGCGCGACGCAGGACGGGCAGTGCATCTATTTCGTGCGCGACAACGGCGCCGGCTTCGACATGGCGTACGCCGACAAGCTGTTCTCGCCGTTCCAGAGGCTGCACCGTGCGAGCGAATTCCCTGGCACGGGGATCGGGCTCGCCACCGTCCAGCGAATCGTGCAGCGCCACGGCGGGCGCATCTGGGCCGAATCGGCGGTCGACGTGGGTTCGACGTTCTACTTCACTCTGTGATCTGAAGAGGAGGCATCGTGGAGGCTCGGACGATCCTGCTGGTGGAAGACAACCCCGACGACCGCGACCTGACGGCGCGAGCCCTGGACAAGATCGGAGTCGCGAGCAGGCTCGTGACCGCGTTCGACGGCTTCGACGCTCTCGACTACCTCTTCGCGACGGGGCCCCACGCCGGGCGGGACGCCAGTCACCTGCCAGCCGTGGTCCTGCTGGACCTGCATCTGCCTCGGACCGACGGGTTCGGTCTGCTTCGCCGCCTGCGCGCCGACGAGCGGACGCGGCTCCTGCCGGTCGTGATCCTGACTTCGTCCGGGGACGAGCAGGGCATCGCCAAGAGCTACCGGCTGGGCGCCAACAGCTTCGTCCGCAAGCCCGTCGATCCGGATGAGTTCAGCGAGGCGGTACGCCTGTTGGGTGTCTATTGGTGCGGGCTCAACCAGCCTCCGCCGAACCAGTCCCAGTGATGGCCGCGCCCCTGCGCGTTCTCGTCGTGGAGGATTCTGAGGCCGACGTCGCCCTGGTCGTGCGCGAGCTGACCCGCGGCGGATTCACGCCGGACGTCAGTCATGTGGACTCGGCCGACACCATGCGCGCCGCCCTCGTCGGCCGTGAGCTCGACCTCGTGATCTCGCGACACGGCGATGTACAGGGCAAAGGCCCTCGGCACGGCGCGCTACGAGGTGTTCGACAGCGCCATGCACGAGCACGCGGTGTCGATCCTCCAGCTCGAGACGGACCTGCACCTGGCCCTCGAGCGCGGCGACATCGCCGTCTACTACGAGCCCATCGTCTCCTTGCGGACCGGGACCATCATCGGCCTGGAGGCGCTGGCACGCTGGCAGCATCCGCAGCGCGGGCTCGTGCGGCTCCCGGTCGATACGCCGAAGATCGACAGTTCGTTCGTCGGCAGAATGGGGGCGGCGGGTGAGAAGGCCGAGATCATCGGCTCGATCGTCACGCTGGCTCGCAGCCTCGGAATGGAGGTCATGGCCGAGGGCGTCGAGACGGCCTATCAATTGGCTCGGCTTCGAGAGCTGACGTGCGACTCGGCCCAGGGCTGGTTCTTCTCCAAGCCGCGTCCGCCGGGAGACATCCAGGAACTGATCGCCTCGAGACCGCGGTGGTGAGCCCGGGGGTACTAGAATCGGCAGCGAGGAGGAACCCATGAAAGCTGAGCTGGCCCTGGCGCTGCTGCTCGCGGCTTCCGGCGCGCGGCCGGGAGTGGGCGAGACCGCCCCCGACTTCACGCTGCCCGGAACCGCTGGGAAGCCGGTGAGCCTGGCGGAGCTCAAGGGCAAGGGCACCGTGGTGCTCGCCTTCTTCCCGAAGGCATTCACCGGCGGTTGAACGCGGGAGATGTCGGCGTTCCGGGACCGTCACTCCGAGTTCGCCGACCAGGACGCCCAGGTGCTGGGCGTCTCAATGGACACGCTGGAGACGCAGACGAAGTTCGCCGAGAGCCTGAAGACGCCGTTTCCGCTCCTCGCGGATCCCGACGGAACGGTCGCCAAGGCCTATGGCGTCTGGAACGCCGAAGGCTACGCGAACCGGGTCACCTTCGTGATCAGAAAGGACGGCAAGGTCGCCGCGGTGTTCGAGGGCAAGGACGCGCTCGACCCGGCCGGCGCGCTGGCCGCTTGCGGGAAGCCGCACTGAACGGGCCGCGCGAGGCCTTGGGGCGCAGCACAGCCCACGGCGGTCGCTCAGGACGTTGAGCTACCAGAGCAGCAGTCAACTCCGTGTAGCGACGCCGAACAACCAGCTTTCTCAGAGCCATTCCCTTATGCCCTGGGGGGAGGGCTAGGGAGGGGGGTTTGATCAATGCGAGACATCCTCGAAGTCGCCTCGGACCTGGGCCTCGGGTCCGGAGACATCCAGCCCTGGGGCGGCGGCGCCGCGAAGGTGCGGCCGGAGATCGCGTTCCGCACCGATCCGGGGAAAGCACGGCTCGTGCTGGTCTCGGCGATCAGCCCGACTCCGGCGGGCGAGGGCAAGACCACCTGCACGGTTGGCCTCACCCAGGCCGCGCGCAGGCTCGGTGCGAACGCGGTCTGCGCGCTTCGCGAGCCGTCGCTCGGGCCGGTGTTCGGCCAGAAGGGCGGCGGCACCGGCGGGGGCCAATCGAAGCTCGAGCCCTCCGCTCGTATCAACCTCCACTTCACAGGCGACCTCCACGCCGTCACCTCGGCCCACAACCTGCTCGCGGCCCTGGTCGACAACCACATCTACTTCCGGACCCCGGCGGGGCCGGACGGCCGCGAGCTGGACCATCGCCAGGTCACGCTGCGCCGAGCCCTCGACATGAACGACCGCTTCCTGCGTCGCACCGTGATCGGCCTCGGCGGCAAGGCGATGGGCGTCCCTCGCGAGGACGGCTTCGACATCACCGCCGCCAGCGAGGTGATGGCGATCCTGTGCCTGTCACGGGACTACGCGGACCTGAAGCGGCGCCTCGGCAACATCCTCGTCGGCTTCTCGGGCGACGGCGCGCCCGTCTACGCGCGCGACCTGAGCGCTCAGGGTGCGATGGCAGCGCTGCTGCGCGACGCGCTGCTGCCCAACCTCGTCCAGACCACCGAGGGCGGGCCGGCCCTGGTCCATGGCGGCCCCTTCGGAAACATCGCCCACGGCTGCAACAGCATCGTGGCCACGCTGCTCGCCACGCGCCGCGCCGAGCTCGTCTTCACCGAAGCTGGCTTCGGCTTCGACCTGGGCGCCGAGAAGTTCCTCGACATCAAGTGTCGGGCTGCGGGCATCTGGCCCCACGCGGCGGTCCTGGTCGCGACGCTGCGCGCGCTGAAGTTCCACGGCGGCGTGCCCGCCGCGGAGTCGGGCGGCGAGAACGCCAAGGCGCTGGCCCGCGGCATGGAGAACCTCGAGAAGCACCTCGAGAGCGTGGAGGTCTTCGGCCTCCACCCGATCGTGGCGCTCAACGTGCGCTCCGGCGATACCGAAGCCGAGCAGCGCTACGTGCTCGACCGGCTCCGCCAGGACGGCGTCGAGGCAGGTCTCGCCGACGTGTACGCGCGAGGCGGCGCGGGAGCCACCGAGCTGGCCGAGAAGGTCGTCGAGAGGGCGCGAGCGGCGAGCCCGACGCCGCGCCACGCGTATGAGCTCGGCGACCCGCCCATGGAGAAGATCCGCAAGATCGCCCGCGCGATCTACGGCGCCGCCGAGGTCGACTTCACGCTCGCCGCCAAGGGCCAGCTCGAGAGAGCGGTGAAGCTCGGCTTCGGTGAGGCGCCGATCTGCATGGCCAAGACCCACCTCTCCCTCTCCGACGATCAGAAGCTGGTCGGGAGGCCGCGCGACTTCGAGATGACCGTGCGCGAGGTCCGCCTCGCCGCCGGCGCCGGCTTCATCGTCCCGCTGACGGGAGAGATCCTCACGATGCCGGGCCTTCCGAAGCGGCCCCACGCCCAAGACGTCGACCTGACGCCCGAGGGCGAGATCCTGGGGGTGGAGTAGTCGCGCTCCCCGGGGGGCTTGTCCGAGGCAGGTGAGTGTGTGCTTTCCATCACAGCCGAGTGGGCAGCGGGCACTAGATTTGTATAGACACTTTTCGATGACCAAGGTCTTCACGCTTGAGTCAAGTTTTCGGTTGGGTCAGATTCGGCCGCAACTCGTTGCTACTCGTCGGTTTGCGACGAAGCTGCGCTAGATTCGTATAGAGGGAACGCATGCCCTCTTCTGCTGACGACCTCGAGCCGTCGCAGGGCCGCCGACCGGTGGCGGCGTGGCAAGCGCGAGCGAAGGACCTGCTCAAGCTGGCGACGTCGGTCGTCGCGATGGTCGTGACGCTGGCTTCGGGCCTCGCGAAGACCCTGATCGAGTGGCTGCCAACCCTGCAGCCGATCGCGGTCGTGCTGGTGTTCTTCTTCGCGCTATTGGGCGTGCTCGGCCTGCTGCAGCTCTACCTGCACTGGCGGGACCTGGCCACCTCCGATGCGCGCAGCAACTTCATGCGCACGGTCGCCTATGCGCTCTTCCTGTTCGTCGTGATGGTCGGGGGCATGTTCGCGCGCTACTTCTGGGAGCTCTTCCAGACCGGCATGACCCTCTCGGAAGCCGACGTCACTAGGATGCTGCTGCCGCTGCTGGTTTCGCTCATGGTCTTCTATCCGCTTTGGACCCTGGTCTCTGGGGCCCCGAAGGACTTCTTCGCGGTCGTGGCGGCCTTCCAGAACGGCTTTTTCTGGCAGACGATCTTCTCCGGGCTGCGGCCGTTTCCGGTCCCGGCCCCGTGAGCCGCTCCAAACGGAGTTCATCCCTGGTCCCCGTGATTCGTCTCGGCCTCGGACACTAGAGGGCGACGCCCCACCGACCCCAGCCGCAGCGGCAGCTCCTTGCAGTGCCGCGAGCAGCTGTGCTCGGAGGCGTCGGCCTTGTGGGCCTTGCGTCGCCGGCGCTGCGCGCCGAGCCTCGTTTGACGACACCCCCGAGAGAAGAGGGCAAGCCTTGACAAGCACGGGACGCGTTCTCTACAGTGTAACTATCGAATCATCAAAACGATGGTTACAGGCAGGAGGTTCTGGAATGATCGCGAGGATCTGGGACGGGTCCACTCGGGCCAAGCACGGCGACGAGTACCTCGAGTACCTTCGGCGCACCGGCGTCGCCGAATGCACCTCGACGCAGGGCAACCGGGGCGTCTGGGTGCTGCGCCGCGCGGAAGGCGGCGAGGCGCGTTTCCGCTTCGTCTCGATCTGGGACTCCATGGACGCCGTGACGCGTTTCGCCGGCAGCGAGCCCGAGAAGGCGCGCTACTACCCCGACGACGAGCGCTTCCTGCTGGCCCTCGAACCGCGCGTGGAGCACTTCGAGGTTGCGATCGCTGCGGATGCGCCGAGCCGAGAGGCGGCGGAGCTGGCGGATGAGCTCAAGCGGCTCTGGCACGGGGACGCATGGCACGGCCCGGCGCTCGCGGAGCTCCTCGCCGACGTCACCGCCGACCGTGCGGCGACGCGGGTCATTCCGGGCGGGCACACGGTGTGGGAACTGCTGCTTCACGTCACGGCATGGAGCGACGTCTTCCGGCGCCGGATCGACGGGAAGGCGGTTGAAGAGCCGGAGGAGGGAGACTTTCCAGCGGCGCCTGAGGCCTCGGCCCAGGGCTGGGCGGAGGCGCGCGTGCGCGCCGAGCGCGTCCACGAGCGGTTGACTGCGAGCGTCGACGCCCTCACGGCCGCCGCTCTCGATGCGACGACGCCCGGTCGGCCTTTCTCGGTGCGCTTCCTCGTACGATCGGCGATTCGCCACGTCGTCTATCACAGCGGACAGATCGGCCTGCTGAAGAAAGGTTGGTAGACACGGCCCGCAGTCGGTCGACATAAGATAGGCACGATGATGAACGCGCTGCTCCTGGCCGTGCTTCTGGCGGGCGAGGCGCCGGCCACCGCCGACCCGACACTGTTCCCCAACTACACCCGCATCCGCGAGGATCTCGCTGGAGCCGGCCAGCCGAGCCGCGAGGCCCTCGAAACGCTGGCCACGCGGGGATTTCGAACGGTCATCAACCTGCGACGCGACGACGAGGACGGCATCAAGGACGAGCGGGCGATCGTCGAGGCACAGGGGCTTCGTTACGTTCACGTGCCGATCTCCGGGGCGAGTCTGAGCAGAGGGGATGTCGAGGCGATCGCAAGGGTCCTCGAGGATCCGGCATCCGGTCCAGTCCTGCTCCACTGCGCTGCGGCCACGCGAGTCGGTGCGGTCTGGGCGCTCGTCGAAGCGGCCCGCGGAGTGGCCCTCGAGGAGGCCATCGGCGAGGGCAAGAGGGCCGGTTTGAGGGGCGACGCGATGATCGAGGCCGTCCGCCGGGTGGCGGCGGAGCCCTCAAAGTGAGCGGAGCTCTTCGACCGCTCGCCACGCCTCGTCGATAGCGACGTTGGTGAGCGCGGTCGCGCCGGCGTCGGCGTTGGCGATCGCGATGCGCCCGAAGCGCTGCCGTCCGATCTCGTGGGGAGCCCGTCCCTTCGGCCACTCGGGGTCGAACAGCGAGTTGTAGGAATACGCGTAGCCGTGGGACCAGCGGTTGACGGTGATCGCCTGGATGTCCCGCGCCGCGTCGAAGCCGCCCGCCGACAGCATCCGGGCGAGCTGCTCCTGGATCCTCCTCTCGATCTCGGCAAACGGCGTCGAGAGCAGCTCGACGCGGCCAGCGCGATGCTGTGAGCGCGCGTCGAGGCCCGGGTGGCACGGTGCGCGCATCAGGAACAGCACCATCGGCTCGTCGGGCCGGCTCGGGAACGCGTAGCTCCCGATGCTGACGGGGAAGTCCAGCGCGACCCAGGTGTGATAGCTGCCCGGCGCGGCGATCTCGTGGACCTTCAGGTTGACGAACGAGGTCCAGTTGCGGACGAGCACGTGGGTGTAGAGGTACGGCACCTTCGCGCCGTACGCGAGCCCCTCCTTCTGCTCCTGCGGCAGCTCGGTGCACAGGTGGGGGATCATGCCGTTCCAGCACGCGAGCACCACGTTCGCCGCGCGCACCGCGCGCAGGCGCCCGCAGCGCACGTACGCGATCTCCACCTCGTGCGACGTCGCCGGGTCGCCCCGGTGCCGCGCTCGCACCACAGTGCTGTTGAGCCGAATCCGGACGGCGGCGTCCGCGGCGTCCAGGCGCGAGTAGTCCGCACGAGCCGTCACGACGTCCTCCATGCTCGAGCCGGGGATCGAGCCGGGCACGAGCGCCCGCACCAGGAGCCGCGCGATCGTGGCGTTGCCGTCGGGGAAATGGAAGATGTAGGGCTCCTGCCACCCGCCCTCGTCGTTGGGACCGGGACCGATGCCCAGGGCCTCGAAGCCCGGATAGCCAGGACCGTAGTCTGCCCCGGCCTCGAAGCAGGCGAGCGCGGGCACGGCCTCGATCCCGACCCCGAAGAGGTCGTGAGACCAGCTCTGGAAGAATGGCAGGGCCCTGCGGTCCAGCCTGGCATCATGCACGAGGAAATCGGCGTAGCTCGTCTTGGCGAGCCGCGCACGCTTCTCCTCGGCCGTGAGACCTGGCAGGTAGGACTCGTGCTTCGTGAAGACGCGCTCGATGTCACGCCGGATCGCCTCGGCGAGCGGACAATCCGCGAGGAAATCCGGCCAGGGGCGCGAGCCGAGGCCCGCCACGAGGCGGTCCGCCCCGAAGGTCTCGCGGTCGAAGAAGACGCCGGTGCCGAGGCCGAGGCCCGGATAGAGCTTCTGATCGTAGGCGGAGTAGAAGCGCCGTGTCTCGATGCCCAGGTCGCGAAGCAGGCCGGCGGCGACCTTCGAGTAGGCGGAAGGCGTCTCGATGGTCTGCGTGCCGCCATAGCTGATCAGCGTGCGGCCTCCCGCGCGAAACTCGTTTCGCTTGGCGTGACCCCCGAAGTCGTCGTGGTTGTCGAGGATCAGGATGCGCGCCCTGGGCGCGTCCTTCCTCCAGAAGTACGCGGCCGCCAGGCCGCTGATGCCGCCGCCCACCACGACGAGGTCGTAGCTCTCGCCGGTCTCTTGAGGCGCGCCGGCCTTCCGCCAGAAGCTTCCGTCTTTCAGGTCGTGGGCGGCCGCGTACGCGCCCTCGTGGCTGCCGCGGAGTCCCGTGAGGGCGGGCGGGTAGTATCCAGCGCGCGCCTCCAGCTCGCCTTCGAGTTCGTGGAGGCGTCGCGATCCGAGCAGCAGGCCGCCCGCTCCCAGCGCCACGCCGTTCAGGAAGTCGCGGCGCCGGATCGTCAAGCGTTCCACGGCCTCCGTGCGGCCCACGCCTCGACGCGGGACTGGAGCGCCGCGAGGTGTCCGTCGAAGAAGTGGTCGCTGCCGGGGATCACGTGGAGCTCCTTTGGCCCCGCCAGCGAAGCGACCAGCGACTCGATCGCCGGACCCGACCCGAACGCGTCGTGCTCGCCCTGAACGAAGAGGCGCGGCACGGTCAGGCCGGCAAGGTGGGACGTGTCCGCGACGCGCACGATGGGATAGCCCAGGGCGAAGGCCGCTCGCACGCGCGGGTCTCTTGCGGCCACGGCGAGGGCCATGGCGGAGCCGAACGAGAAGCCGCCGATGACGAGCGGCAGTCCCGGGAAGCGTCGGGCCATCTCGTCGAGCGCGGCCCGTGCGTCGTCCTGCTCGCCCCGGCCGTCGTCGTGCTTCCCCTCGGACAGGCCGACGCCGCGGAAGTTGAAGCGGAGCGCGGCGACGCCGTGATGCTGAAGTGCCTTCGCAGCTCGGAACACGACCTTGAAGTGCATCATCCCGCCGTGCTGCGGGTGCGCATGGCAGACGACGGCGGCCGCGATGGCCGGCGTCTCTGGCCGGATCAGCAGCGCTTCGAGGCGCCCGGACGGACCCGCGACGAAGAACGTCTCGTTGGCCGCCACGGGGCGCGATTATGCCCCAGTGGAGCGCCGCGGCTCAGGCTGCTGCCGGCGGCGTGTGGGCGGCGGCGCGCTCGGCCATTTCGCGCAGCTGGGCGGCGCGCGGCGGCGGCGTGCCTTCGTTCGCGCGCTGAACGACGCGTCGAGCGCCCAGGCCGCGGGCCTTGCCGACAGTCGCTTGTAGCAGCAGGCGCTGGACGCGCTTCCGGTCCGTGTCCGGCGCGATGGCCAGCTCGTCCAGCGACGCGACCAGGCCCCCGATCCCGAGCTGCCAGCGCAGCGAGAGCGACGCGACGCCGACGATGCGGCCCCCGTCCTCCGCGACGCGCACCAGGAAATGCGGGTCGGTCAGCGTTTTCCGATAGGTCTTGGCAAAGGAGATCGGCTCAGGGTAGTAGCCCACGTCCTCGAGCAGGGCGAGGACGGCGACGCCGTCCTGCAGGGACGCGGGCCGGATCTGTGCGCTCATCGGTTCCCCTTTCGTCGTGGCCTTGCAGCCACGTGGTGTGTGGCCCGCGCCACGGATTTCCGAGCGTTCCGCGCTCTCAGCGAGATCGAGCAAGACGCGGGCCAGGTTCGGAATACGCCTGCTGTTCGGAATACGCCTGCTTGACCGGCCGATGGCCTCCTTCTAGGCTCCGAACGGCCGCCATGTCGCGCTTCCAACCCACCCTCGGCCAGGTCTTCGCGCTCACGATCGTGGGGCTCGGTGCGCTGCTCGGGGTGCTGCTCTGGGTGTTCGCGGCGTCCTCGCGGCGCACCATCGTGGACAGCTCCGAGGAGCTTCGCGCGCTACAGACGGAGGTGACCCGGCTTCGCATCGAGAACTACCTCGGTCAGGCCGATCAAGCTGTGACGCACGTCGAAAATCAGATTCGATACGGTGCCTGCAAGGCCGAGGACGCCCTTTCGGTCGAGGCCCATCTCTTCGCCGAGTTGTTGAACACCCCCGACCTCGCCGAGGTCGCTTTCACCCATGCCATTCGTCGGGGATATCTCGATGACGGGGGCCCCGACCTCGCCCCCGAGGGACGCTGGCAGGTTTCGGTGTATCGCGAGACGGCTTCCGAAGCGAGCCCGATCCACACGCGCTTCGATTTCAGGGAACGCGGGCGCCTGGTCTCCGACCTGCGGCAGCGGGCACCGCACGGCAGCCTGCTTGCGGCCGGCCTCGTTCGGGGCAAGAAGGAGCCACCGGATCCGACGGCGCACCTCACCTTCGTGACGCCCGCCTCGCGGGACTTCGAGGACGGGGACGCGATCTGGAGCGACTTGAGCCATTCACAGCTCGACGAGCTGCTGCCCGAGGATCAGCGGCGCGTGGTCGTGACGGTACTCAAGGCCATCAAGGATCCGGCCGGGCGCTTCGTGGGCGTGGTCCGCGTCGCGATCCCCGAGAAGAGGCTGGACTCGCTCGTCGCGCCCAAGGCGGGCGATCGACACCGGGCCTTCCTCTGCGACGACCAGGGGCGCCTGATCACGCGCGTCAACGAGGGCGATCGCCTGAAGGACCTCGACGGCGACCTGCGAATCGTGTCGGATCGCCTCCCGGGTCAGATCGCCGTGGCGATGGGGCACCCCGCGCTCCACGAGGTGCGACCGGACGACCTCGACGCCAGCGGCCGCTTCGACCTGGCCGGCCGGCCGTTCCTCGTCAGCTTTCGCGGGCTTCCCCGGACCCTGGGCTGGCGCGTCGGCGTCGTGGTGGCCGAGGACGCGCTGCCCGGCGTCGAGAAACTCGTCGCGCAGCGGCGTCAGCTTTTCATCAGCGCGCTGGGCGTCATCGTGTTGATCCTGCTGGGCGGCGCGCTCACGCTGCGATCGGTGCGCGCCGGCCTGAAGCGGATCGTCGACCAGACCGCGCGCATGCGGCGCTTCGATTTCGCGCGCAACGAGCCGGCGGCGCCATTCCGCGACGTGGCCGAGGTCATGGACAGCGTCGAGCAGGCCAAGACTGCGATGCGCGCGATGAGCAAGTACGTACCGGTGGGACTCGTGCGCCAGCTCTACGAATCGAAGCGCGAGCCGGTCCTGGGCGGCGAGCTGATGCCGCTCACGGTGTTGTTCACCGACATCGAGGACTTCACCAGCCATTCCGAGCGCCTGAGCCCCAATGCGCTCGCCGAGGCGCTCGGCGCCTACCTCGAGGCGATGACCTCGGCCATCCATGCCACCGGCGGCACGATCGACAAGTACATCGGCGACGCCGTGATGGCGGTGTGGAACGCGCCCACGCCCTGTGCGGATCACGCCCTGCGCGCATGCCGCGCCGCCCTCGACTGCGGGGCTGCCCTGGAGCGCCTCTACGGGGACGGGTGGGGCGAGCGGCCGCGATTCGTCACGCGCTTCGGCATCCACAGCGCCGAGGTGATGGTGGGGCACTTCGGCGCCCCCGATCGCATGAGCTACACGGCGATGGGCGACGGCGTGAACCTCGCGTCGCGCCTCGAGGGGCTGAACAAGCAGTACGGCACCACGATCCTCGTGAGCGAGGCGGTCCACGCCGCGGCCAAGGACGCGTTCGCGTTCAGGCGCCTCGACCGGGTCGCCGTGAAGGGAAGAACCGAGGGCATCCTGGTCTACGAGCTGCTCGGCGACGCTCGCGCGGCCGCGGCGCGGATTCGCCTGGCCCACGGCTACGAGAGCGCGTTGGAGCACTACTTCGAGCGGCGTTTCGCCGAGGCGATCGCTCTGCTCGAAAGCCAGGCGGTCGAGGACGCGCCGAGCGCTGCGCTCCTCGCACGTTGCCGCGAGTTCCACGCGTCGCCGCCACCTGCCGAGTGGGGCGGCGTCCACGTGTCGCGAGTCAAGTGACCCGCCGCCTCATCATCGCGGGCGCCCTGGTCTTCGCGAGCGTGGTGTCTGCGTCGTTCGCGTACGGCTTCCGCCTGCTGTGGCGCGGCTCCACGCGATCCCGCGACGGCGCCGCGGGACGGCCTGCGGCCTTGCCACCCGACGTCGTGGCGCTGCTCGAGCGATCGTCCGAGCGCATGAGGAAGGGCGAGGTCGAGCAGGCGATCCTCGGCTACCGTCGCGTGCTCACGCTCGGCCCCTCGCTCGATGCGCAGCTCGGGCTGGCCGAAGGGGAATGGCGGGCGGGGCGCCAGGCGGAGGCCGTGCGCGAGTACGAGCGCGTGCTGCGCCTGGATCGGCGCAACGCGACGGCGCTCCGGCGCCTGGCGCAGGCGTATGCCCGCCAACGGGAGACCTGGGAGCAGGCCGAAGCGCGCTACCGAGAATACCTGGAAGCGGTACCGGGAGACGGCGAGGCCTGGTTGGGGCTCGCGCGCGTTCTCTCCTGGCGCGGGAACGCAGCCGAGGCCGCCGAAGTCTATGCCCGCGACGACGTTCGGGCGCAGATGACGGCGGAGGACCGTCGCAATCACGCCTTCGCGCTCATGAAGGCCGGCCGCGGCGCCGATGCCGAGCCGATCCTCGGAGGCATCGCGCGGTCCGATCCCACGGACGTCGATGTCACGCTGAGCCTGGGCGGCCTCCACGCCTCGCGCAGCGATTGGGAACGAGCGCTGCCGCTCTACAAGGCGGCCCTCGAGCGGAGGCCCGACGATCCTCGCACCAACCTCGCCTATGGCCAGGGGCTGCTGGCGGTGAGGGATTACGAGATGGCGGTCGGTCCTCTCGAAAAGGCCGCGCAGGGCCTGCCGTCGGATGCGCAGGCCGGCATCGCCTACGCGCGTGCGCTGCGCGGCACGGGCGACCTCAAGAAGGCCGAAGCACAGTTCGAACGTGTGACGCCGCTCATCGACGGAGACGCCGCCGTCGAGCGAGAATACGCCGACCTGCTGATGGAGAGAAAGAACTACTCGAAGGCGGCTGCCTGGTATCGGCGCGCGCTTGGCCACGGCCTCGAGGACGAGCGGCTGCTGGCGGGCCTGGCCGGAGCGCTCGCCGCGGACGGAAAGCCGAAGGAAGCATTGCCGTTTCTCGAAAGGGCCCACGTCCTGCGACCCAGCGACCGGCTGCGACTGGAGCTGGCTCGGCTCTACAGACGGCTCGGGCAGAACGACCGGGCACTGCAGCTTCTCGCCGAGATCGAAACCGCGCGTTGATGCGCCCGGTCCTCGCCGCGCTGATCGTCGCCGCAGCCGTGACGGCCGATGTCCGCGCGCAGCCCAAGCCGGCCGCGCCTCGGGACGAGGAGCCGAAGCCGGTCACTTCCGAGGAGATCGAGCGGCTGCGCCGCGAGATCGAACGCGAGGCGCGTTCGAGCCTGGAATTCCTGCTCGACGGACACACCGAAACAGGCGGGCTCAACGACAAGCTGAGCTTTCTCGGCCTCGGCGTGCGTCTCAATCTCAAGCGCGGGTCGGACGCGACGCTGCGGGCGACGGCGCGCTACACCCCGTATACGACCGAGGACGGCGTGGTGGAGGAATGGGCCACGAGCCTGTCGCTCGGAGCGCGCACGCGGCGTTCGGAGCGCGTCGAATACGAGTGGGAGGCGGGGGCCGTTCGCTTCTCGAACGAGAGGTGGGACGGCGTAGGCCTCGTGAGGGTCGACGTGCGGTCGTCCGAGAGGCTTCGCTACGGCGTCGGCGCGAGCCGCACGCTGGTCGAGGAGTCGATGTTGTCGGCCGTCGGCCTCGAGCCCGTTCTCGGACCCTTCGCCGGCGAGCGCGTCGGCGGCGTCACCGACAATCGCCTCGGCGTGGGCGGGACCTGGCAGCTCCCGATGCGCATCGACCTGGTGGGCGAGGGCGCCGTGGGCGTCTACACGGGCTCGAACGTCGGCTCCAACTTCTTCAAGCGCGTGGGCGGCGGGCCCGGCTGGAACGCGATCGCGAAGGCTCCCGACGAGGCGCTCAGCCTGCTCCGCCTGGGGGCCTGGTTCGAGTACTTCGGCTTCGACGAGGACCGCTTCGGCTACGGCGGCGCGTCGCTCGTGAGCGCCCGGAACCGCCAGGTGCCGCTCTCGGCACTGGGCAGCGACGGCATCCCCCCGGATCCGGACCCTCCGCATCCCGGAGTCGGCGGGTACTTCAGCCCGGAGCGGTTCACGAGCGTGGTGGGACGCGTCGAGCTGCGCGGCCGCGCCAGCCCCGACCTCGACTACAGTCTGACGGCCTTCCTGGGCACCCAGTCCTACACCGGGGCGGACCGCAGCAGCACCGGCGGCGTGGCGGCCGTCGTGACCCTGCGCGCGGGCGAGCGCATCGTGTTGCCGATCTCCTACGCGTGGGACAACTACGGGCCGTTCCAGCAGCAAGCGCTCAAGGCCCGGATCGGCATCCTCTTCTAGGGCCGATGGCCGTCGGCGAAGTCCGGAAGCGGCGCCATCAGACGATCATAGGCGTAGCGGTGGCGTGCCTCGTGGCGCTGCCCTTCGCCTATTCCGCGGTGGTCGTGCCGCTGACGGCCTGGGAGCAGGCCGAGGTGTCGTTCCTGATGATCGGCCTGGCGATCCTGGCCAGCCTCTCCCGCCCGCTTCGGCCGGTCATCGTGTTCCTGTCCGGCTTCGCTTCGCTCCGCTACTTCTACTGGCGTGTGACCTCGACGTTGAACCTCGACAGTTCCTTGGACGCCGGAGCCTCGGTGCTGCTGCTCGCGGCCGAGGTCTACGGCGTGCTCGTGCTCTTCCTGGGCTATTTCCAGACGATCGAGATGGAGAAGCGGACGCCGCCGCCGATCAACACCGTCCCGAGCGTGGACGTCTTCGTCCCGACCTACAACGAGTCGATGGAGATCGTGCGGCGCACCGTGATCGGCGCGCTCGCGATCGACTATCCGCGCAAGCAGGTGTTTCTCCTCGACGACGGGCGCCGAGAGGCCTTCGAAGCCATGGCGCGGGAGCTGGGCTGCTTCTACCTGACGCGGTCGGACAACCTTCACGCCAAGGCCGGCAACCTCAACAGCGCCCTGAAACGCACCCACGGCGAACTGATCGCGATCTTCGACGCGGATCACGTGCCGGTGCGCGGCTTCCTGCGCAAGACCGTGGGCTTCTTCGAGGACGAAGGCGTCGCCCTCGTGCAGACCGCCCAGCACTTCTTCAACCCCGACCCCTACGAGCGCAACCTCAACCTCCAGGGCCGCATCGCGCCGGAGCAGACGTTCTTCTATCACGTGATCCAGCCCGGCAACGACTTCTGGAACTCCGCGTTCTTCTGCGGCTCGTGCGCGGTGGTGCGGCGCTCGGCCATCGACTCGATCGGAGGCTTCAAGGTTTCGACGGTCACCGAGGACGCGCACACGGCCCTCGAGCTGCACGCGCGGGGCTGGCGCTCGGTCTACCTGGGCCTGCCGCTGGCCGCCGGCTTGGCCACGGAGAGCTTCGCCGCTCACGTCGTCCAGCGCATGCGCTGGGCGCGGGGCATGGCGCAGATCCTGAGGCTCGACTGCCCGTTGTTCAAGCGGGGTCTGAGCCTGCCCCAGCGCCTCAACTACTTCAACGCGATGCTGCACTTCTTCTTCGGGCTGCCGCGGCTCGTGATGATCGCCGCGCCGCTCGCTTTCCTGCTGCTCGGGATTCACTCGTTCCGCGCCGACGTCATGGCCGTGATGGCCTACATCCTTCCCCACATCGTGCTGAGCACGATCGGCAATGCGCTGATCAGCGAGCGCTTCCGCCACTCGTTCTGGGGCGGCGTGTACGAGGTCTCGATCGCGCCATACACGGCGTGGGTGACACTGCTGGCGCTGTTCAACCCGAAGCTCGGGAAGTTCAACGTCACCGACAAGGGCACGAACATCGAGGCGGCGCGCTTCGACTTCGAAACCAGCCGCGGCAGCCTCCTGTTCACGGGTCTCTCGCTCGCCGCGCTGCTGCTGGCGTTCCCGCTGCGCCTGGCGCTCCTCGATCCGGCCAGCGCCGCGCCCGCCGAGCTGCACGCGATCCTCATCAATGCCGTGTGGGCCGTCGCAAACCTGGTCACGCTGGTGGCCGCCGCTTGCGTCGCCTACGAGCAGCCGCAGCAGCGCCGCGCGCCTCGGGTGGCCCGGGGCTTCCCGTGCGAGGTGCGCTTCGGCGGGCACGTGCGGAGGGCGTGCTGCCTCGACATCAGCGAGACCGGCGTACGGCTGGTGCTCGAGGGCGCGGGCGGCGCGCCGGAGACCTGCGAGCTCCGCATCGCGGGTGCTCGCGTCCTGGCCGTAGGCGCGCGGCGGATCTGGTGCGAGTGGGGGGGGACGGGCGCGGAGGCGGGCCTGGCCTTCGCGTCGGTCGACGCGCAGCGGCACCGCGAGCTCGTCGAGCTGATCTTCTCGGACGATCGGAGCTGGCTGCGCAGCACGTATCCACGCGACGATCCCTTCCGCTCCTTCGGCTATCTGCTCACGACGCTGTGGCGCGTCACGCGTCCGCGGCGGACCGCTCGGCGTGGGGCGCCGCGCGTGACTGGGCGCTGGCGTTGCGCCGTGGACGGACGCCCCGGCGTCTGTGTATCGCTGAGCGCAGGCGGCGCCCTCGTGGAGCTGGTTGCGCCCCCGCCGGTCCCGGCCGCGGTCCGCCTCGAAATCGAGCCGGTCGAAGGACGCAGCGCCCCGATCGCGCTGCGTGGCCGTGTCGTGCGCCATGATACGGGACGAGTGGCCCTGGCATGGGAAGCTCGGGAGCCGGCTGCGCTCGAGGAGGTCGAGGCGATGGTCGCCTCGCGGCACGCGGTCGAAGCGCGTGCCGGCATCCGGCGGGCGTTCGGGAGTCGGCCGGAGGCGGTCCGGACATGAGACGCGCGCTGGCGCTGCTGGTCGCAGGATGCGCGCCGGCCGAGGCTCGAGCCGCCGACGTGCTGCGCGAGACGTGGTCCGCCTACGTCCAACGCTTCGTGCAGCAGGACGGCAGGGTGGTGGACCCCAAGGCCGGTGGCCTCACGACGTCGGAGGGCCAGGCCTACGCCATGCTGCGGGCGGTGTGGATGGAGGACAAGCCCGTCTTCGACCGCGCGCTGACGTGGGCCGTGGAGCACCTCAACCGCGGCGTACGCAAGGACCGGCTCTGGGCGTGGAAGTGGGACGGGCGCGTCGTGGATGCGGCCTTCGCGACGGATGCCGACCAGGACGCCGCGCTGGCCTTGCTGATGGCGGCACGCGTCTGGAACGACGAGGCCCATCGCGAGCGCGCACGCGGCATGCTCGCCGACCTTTGGGGCGCGGGCACGCGAGTTGCGGGCCGCCGCCGCTTCCTGCTCGCGGGCGACAGGCTGTGCAAGGGCGGGAGCTGTCGTGTGAACCCCTCGTACTACGCGCCGTACGCGTACCGGATCTTCGCCCGCGAGGATCCCGCACACGCCTGGGACAAGCTCGTGGACACGACCTACTTCCTCCTCGAGCGCAACGCCGCGCTGACCACGACCGGGCTGCCGAGCGACTGGCTGCTGCTCGACGTCGCGAAAGGCGTCCTTTCGCCAGGCGGAGAGAAGGACGGCCGCTACTCGTACGACGCCTTTCGCACCCACTGGCGGATACGCCTCGACGGAGTGCTGTTCGGCGAGAAGCGCGCCTCCGCTTACCTCGCGCGCTCGCTCGCGTGGCTGGCCGACCGGTACCGCCAGGATGGCCGACTGCCCGCGATCGTCCTCCCTGATGGCCGGCCAGGGGCGGAGTACGAGTCACTCGAGATGCTCGCGGCCGTCATGCCCGCGCTGCAGGAGTCGGCGCCGGACGTGGCGGAGGCGATCAGCGCGCGGGTCGAAGCTGCGCTCTCCGACGGGCTCTGGGGTGATCGGGAGAGCTACTACCTCCAGAACTGGGCGTGGTTCGGTACGGCCCTGCGGCTCCGCGCCCTCGCGCCCTTCGAGCGGCTCAGGTCCGGTCCCGCTGATACCCCAGCACCACGCGCAGGCCCATGAAGAGCAGGCCGCTGATCGCCACCAGGATCAGGGGCAGCGCGAGCCAATAGGCGCGCAGCCAGGCCTCGAGGCGCGTGATGTAGGAGATCTCGGCGATCCTGCGTTGCGCGCTGACGCGAAAGCCGAGCGGCCCCTCCGAGGCCAGGAAAGCCGCGTCGCCCGAGAGCCGCTCCAGAACGCCTCGCGCGCCGAGGCCGCGCGCCGCCGCGCGCAGGAGCGCCGGCGTCGGAGCGCGCAGCCGCAGGACGTAGCGGCCGTCGACCCGCGGGGACTCGAGCTCCTGCAGCAACGGCAGGCGCTCGAGCAACTCGCCGCGCGGCAGGCGCTTCACGTCGGGCGCGGTGATCCCCGAGGGCTCCTCGGCGGTTTCGAGCAGGATGGCATTCCCCTGGTGGTTCGCCGCGGCCTCGGCGAGCGGCGCAACCCGGAACAGGAACTGCTGCGACGGCGCCAGCCGGCCCAGCAGGCCCGAGAGCTCGAAGAGCGCTGGAAGCGCCTCCTCGTTGCGAGGCACACCGATCACGGTGTCGGAGAGATCGGCGCGCAGGCTGAAAGGGTAGAAGCCGAAGCGGAGCATGGCCAGGTCGGGCAACTCCGCCACGTACTCCCTCGGCAGGAAGAGGGTGCTCTCCCCGCGCAGGCTGACGAAGGGGCCCGTCGCGCCGGAGCGGCCGTTCCAGGCCACCGTCAACAGGTTGTGACCCTTCAAGGCCGACGCCGGGATCGGCGCGGACAGGGCGAACGTGCGTCCCACGGTCGTGTGCTCCATCGACGCCTGTCGCAGCAGGACGTCGTTCCAGTACACCTCCAGGTTGGCCTTCGAGTCGCTCGCGAGGGCGGGCAATGCCTCGAAGACGAGCGTCGCCCGATGCCCGTAGGGCAGGAAGCGGGCGTCGGGAGGCGCCTCGAGCCGAACGCGCGCCGGAAGATCGGATGTGACGGCCAGCTCGGGCCGCTGGTCACCGGCCTCGTGGATCGTGAAGCCGTTCGACGGCGGGATGCAACGCCTCCACTCCCGCGGCGCCGCGAGCCGCGGCGCTGGGGCGTCGTCCACGAGCAGAAGCCGGCTGCCCTTGCGGCGGGGCGCGCCGAAGAGCGCGAGAGCGGCCTTGCTCACCGCCGATGGCTGCCGACCCGTGACGACCAGCACCGGCTGGGAGTGCGATCCTACCTCCGGCAGCAGCGCCACGACGCCCACGGTGGCCGCAGCGTCGGTGGCGTCCGCTCCGAGATCGCCCAGCTCGCGGAGCGCCGGCTGCTCACGCGCGGTCCCGACGACGAGCGAGGGCGTCTCCAAATCCCCCACCGAGCGCGCAAAGGCCAGCGCCACCGACGCCGGCGCCACGCGGGAGGCGAGCGCCGCGATCGTCCGGGCGGTGGCCTCGAGGGTCGCATCGCTCGGCCGGGAGGGGAGCACCACTGTCAAGCGTCCGGGCTCGTAGCTGCGCCGCCGCAGGATCGGCTCCGGAAGATCCACGAGGCTCCATTCGACGCGCCTTCTTTCGAACGGAATGGCCACCGACGACTCCGCGCTCACCACGGTCCACGCGTCCTCGACGGCTCCGGTCGTCGAGAACTGCTCGACCGAGATCACGAGCTGGTTGTCCTCGCGAAGCATCTCGACAGGCAGGGGCACCAGGAGCTCGGTCGGAGCGGCGTTCTGCGGCTCCAGCCGCAGGCTGCGCAGCACGCCATGGTTGAGGGACACGGCGAGGAACGAGCGCTCGCTGTCGAGGGCGGCGGAGTGTTCGAAGCGGAGCCGGAGAAGGGCGCCGGCCTGGCCGCGCCAATCGAGCGGCCACGGGAACTCGACCTGTCGCGTCGCCCGTGCCCCGGAGAGGCGCAAGTCTGCAAGGCCGAGGTGCTCGCCGAATTGCATCTCGAAGCGCTCGGCAGCCCGGCTCGGTACCGGCTGTGTCGCCGCGATGGCGAGCCACGCGAGGGCACGCGGCCAAGTCACGTCCGATCGTATCAAGCCGTGCGAACATCCCCTCGTGACCGGCGCGACGATGCCGCAGGCCCTGGGGCGTTACGAGGTCCTCGAGGAGCTGGGCCGCGGGGCGACCACCGTCGCCTACAGGGCGCGCGACCCCGTCCTGGATCGCGCCGTCGTGGTCAAAGCGCTGGCCCTGCCGCCGGACGTGTCGGAGAGGGAGCGCACGGCCTTCGAGGCGCGCTTCCTCGAGGAGGCGCGCCGGGCCTCGGTTCTCTCCCACCCGAGCCTGGTTGCGACCCACGACTGCGGAAAGGACGCGGCGACCGGCGCGCTCTTCGTCGTTCAGGAGCACGTCTCCGGCACTTCGCTCGCACGCGTGCTCGTGGCGGGTGAGCCGTGCCCGTGGGAGGAGGCCCTCGGCCTCATCGCCAGCGTCGGCCAGGCGCTCCAACAGGTGCACGCGGCGGGGCTCGTCCACCGCGACGTGCGGCCCAGCAACATCCTGCTGCTCGACTCGGGCGCGCCCAAGCTCGCGGACTCGGGAGTCGCTCGCTTCGAAACCGGCCGCCTCACGCTGACGAGCGCCCGCCACGCCCCGGGCGCGCCGCTCTACACGTCGCCGGAACAGGCGGTGGGCGAGAGCGTGGACGCCAGGGCCGACATCTTCGCGCTCGGAGCGGTGGCGTATCGCGTCCTGACCGGCCACGACGCCTTCGCGGCCGAGAATCCTCAGCGCATCCTCTCCCGCGTGATCCACGACCGTCCGCAACCGGCAGCGTCCCTCGTTCCCGGACTTCCCGGCGGCGTCGACGAGGTGTTGGCGAAGGCCCTCGCCAAATCCCGGAAGGACCGTTACGCAGATGCGAACAGCCTCTGCGACGACATCGACGACGTGCTCGGCGGCCGCCCGCCGCGCCACGCGCGGAGCGGCGCCGGCGAGGTGGACACGGCGCGCTTCCTGCTGACCGTCGGGACCGAGGCGGAGTCCGCCGCCGACACGACGGCCACGGGAACGATCCGGAAAGGACGCCGCCGCACGCTGCGCGTCGCCGCGGGCCTCGTCGCCCTCGCACTCGTCGGCGGTTTGGAGCTGCTGCGGCGCGAGCTCGAGGCGCCCGATGCGACGCCGGGCGGGCGCCCGAGCGTGGACCCGGCGGGACGTGGCCCCAGCGTGGGAGCGGCGCCCGAAGCACCGGACCTTCCTTCTCTCGAAGAGCCGACGCCGCTCGCGCGCCTCGCGGTCGATTTCAGGCACACGCTCGAGCGTGGCACGCTGGTCGTGCGGATCGACGGCGCCAAGGTCGTGGAGCGGCGCGTGACCGGCGCGGTGAAGAAATCCCTGCTGGGCATAAAGCTCCGCGAGGGTCGCCTGGTCCAGTACGTCGAGGTGTCGCCGGGTCGCCACGAGATCGCCGTCGAGGTCCTCTGGGGCGACGACCGGCGCGACGACACGATCGCCGGGAACTTCACCGCGGGGGCGACGCGGCGGCTCTCGGCCCGGGTCGCGCGGATCGGCAAGCGGCTCTCCCTCGAGTGGCAGTAGAGGCCTATTCGACGTAGCCCAGGGCGCGCAGCTCCTCGAGATCGCCCGGCTGCCATTCAGGCGAAAGGCGCGGCACGTCGTCGCGCACGCTGCTCCGCAGCACTCGCAGGCGCTCCTCGAGCCGGGCCACCGTGGCCTGCCGGCGCGCGGCCAGGTTCTCCTGCTCGCGGGGATCGCGATCGAGATCGTAGAGCTCGAGCCGCGCCCCGCCGCGCCGGGAGGACGGCGTTCGGCCGTGATCGAGGTTCACGATGAGCTTCAGGTTCCCCACGCGGATCGCCTCTTTCTCCGCCTTCCCGAGGCGTGTCTCGGCGACGAATTCGACCTCGGCGGTCTCCGGCGTCGCTCGGCCCAGCCAGCGCGCGGCAAGGTCGCGCCCATCGCTCTCGGGCGCCGCCACGCCGAGCAAGGACAGTAGGCTCGGGAACAGGTCGACCTGGGACACGGGCTCTCGCGAGCGCGATGCTCCCACGCCGCCCGGCAGTCGGACCGCGAGCGGAATGCGGAGCAGCTCCTGATACAGCTTGTGCCCATGCCCCTTCCCGCCATGATCGAGGAACTCTTCGCCATGATCGGCGGTGAAGACGACGAGAGCGCGCTGTAGGTGGCCGCGCGCTCGGAGTCCGTCGACGAGCGCGCCGAAGGCCTGGTCGTTGTCCCAGAGCTCACCCTGATACAGGATGTCCAGACGCTCGACGGCGCGGCGGCCGCGTGGGCGGGCCTCCGCCGGCAAGGAGAACAGCCTCTGCGCGGCCGCGCTCGGCTGGTGAGGGTGGTGCGGCTCCATCGTGTGCAGGTAGAGGAAGAACGGCTGATCGCCCACGCCATCCACGAAACGAAGGCCGCGTTCCACGACGTCGCCGGCATCCGAGCCGTAAGCGGTCGAAGGCCCGTCGTTCCAGGCTTCGAAGCCCTGGCTGAACCCGACGCGCTCGTTGACGACATGGTTCGCGACGACCGCGCCCGTTCTGAATCCGGCCGCGCGAAGCGCTTCGGCTAGGGTGAGGTAGCCGTCATGCAGGCCGGGATCGAAGTTGACGCCCGCGGCTCCGGCGGGCCGCACGCCGGTGAGGAGCGCCGCCACGGCCGGCCGCGTCCACGGCGCCACCGCCCAGGCGTCCTCGAACAGGATCGCTTCGCGCGCGAACTCCTCGAGTCGCGGCGAGGTCGGCTTCTCGAAGCCGTAGGCCGATAGCCGGTCCGCGCGCAGGGTGTCGGTCACGTAGAGGACCAGCGACGTCCGTGGAGCGGCCGAGGCCCGCGGGGCGGCTGGCGGCGGAGCCTCACCCTCACAGCCCGCCATCGCCAAGAGCAGCGTCGGCCACCCTCGCCTCAAGGGCGCGCTCTCGGCAGGCCGTCAGACCTCGGCAGGCGCAGCACGGCGCGGCAGCCCGGGCCGGGGCGGCGATTCTCCAGGGCGAGCACCCCGCCGTGGGCCTCGGCGATCTGTCGCGCGAACACGAGGCCGATGCCCGAGCCGCCTGGCTTGGTCGTGAAGAACGGCACGAAGAGGTTGGCGGTCGGCGGGAGGCCGGGGCCCTCGTCCTCGATGCGCACCTCCACCTGACGTCCGCCGGGCGCGAGGCTCCACGAGGCCTTGACGGCACCGCCCGTCTCGGCGGCCGCATCCACGGCGTTGCGGAAGAGATTGATGAGCAGCTGTTCGATCTGGTCGGCGTCGGCGCGCACGCTCACCTCGGGACCGGAGTCCACGGCGATGGCGAGGCGCGTCTCGAGCGAGGCTGCCCGCCGGACCAGGGCGCCCGCGTCCACCGGGGCGAGCGTCGGCGCGGGCAGCCGCGCCAGCCGCGCGTAGGCCTCCATGAAGCGCGACAGCGACTCGGCCCGGGCCGCGATCACAGCGAGACCGCTGCGCACGTCCTCATCGGCGTCCGCGGGCCGCGGCTCGCGCGCCAGCATGCCCTCCAGGCTGCCGGCGATGGACTTGATCGGCGCCAGCGA
>DATFEN010000214.1:0-20905 GCA_035251085.1 Vicinamibacteria bacterium
GTCGCGCGCCTCGAGGAAGGCGCGGGTCGCGGCGGCGTACTCGCTTCGCGCCAGGAGCCCGTCGGCCTCGCGCGCGCGGGCGACCGCTTGGCCGTAAGTGTCGGACGTGGCGGCCTTCGTCTGGTCAGCACTGGACCGCGAGTCGGCCGCGCTCCGTTTGGCGTCGCGGGCCTGGCCCTCGAAGAAGCTGTTGAGGCGCGCGGTGAGCTCGGTGGCCGCGGGGTGACTGGGATCCAGGGCGAGCAGGCGGGCCAGGGCCTCGGTGGCGGTCTTGGTGTCGCCCTGCTCGAGGCTGGTGCGCGCCTCGCTGGCGGCCTGCTCGATGGTCGCGAGCTGCGCCTGAGCCTTGTCGAGGACCTCCTTCGCCTCGGCGTTTCCCGGCGCCAGCTTCAGGGCGCGCTCGGCCTGGGAGACCGCATTCTTGTAGTTCTTGTCGTCCAGGTCGCGCCGCGCCAGCTCGACCTGGGTCCCCACGAGCGCCTCGGAGAGCGCCGCGACCTGAGCATCGGCCACGTTCGGCCCGGGCGCCGGCTCGGGAGTCGCGCGCTGCTTGAGCACGAAGAGGGCCATGCCACCGCCCACCACGAGGAGCGCCCCGAGGCCGAGGAGCAAGGGAAGCCTCGACTGCTTCGGGAGAGTGGGCGGCTGCGACGACGGGCGGCGGGTCTCCGTGAACATCTCGGCCCGCGGCCGCGGCCGCGGGCTCCCGGAAGGCGTCGAGGCTGGGCCCAAGGAACCGGGACGCGAGGAAGGCGTTGGCGGGGTGCTCCCCGGCTTCTGGGTGGTCGGCGGAATCGTCACCGGCTTCGCCGGGCTCTTGAACGTGTCCCTCGGCTTCTCGCCGGCGGGCACCAGGGTGGCCTCGGTTTCGAGGGTCGCCGACTGCGAGCGCCCGCCCGCGAGCGCCTGGCGCACGAGGCGCAGCGCGTCGCGCAGCTCGGCGCCGTTGGTCATGCGCTGCCCGCGATCCTTGTGCATGGCACGCTCGACGAGCTGCACGAGGATCGGTGGTACGTCGGGCGCCCACTCCCGCATCGAGCGAGGATCCTGGTGCACGACCTGGAACAGAACGGCGTGGGCCGAGTCGGCGTCGAAGGGCTTCTTGTTGCAGATGAGCTCGTAGAACACCGCGCCCGTCGAGAAGATGTCAGCGCGGGTATCGGCCTTCTCTCCCTTGACCTGCTCGGGCGCCATGTAGTTCGGCGTCCCCATCACCACGCCCGTCCGGGTCATGTCGGTGTCGCGGCCGAGGCGCGCGAGGCCGAAATCCAGGATCTTCACTTGGCCGTTCGGCTGGACGTGGATGTTCCCGGGCTTCAGATCGCGGTGGATGATCTCCCGGGCGTGGGCGAAGGCCAGCCCGTCGGCGACCTGCTCCATGACGTCGAGCTTGTCCTCGATGCTCGTCAGGAGCTTCTGGGTGATGAGGTCCTTGAGGTCGGCGCCCTCCAGGAGCTCCATCGCCATGTAGATGATCCCCTGCTCCTCCCCGTAGTCGAAGACCGTGATGATGTTGGGGTGGTTGAGGCGGGCCGCGGCCTGGGCCTCCCGATGGAATCTCTTGCGCAGCTCGCTGTCGGCGGAGAGGTTGGCCGAGATCGTCTTTATGGCCACTTCCCGGTTCAAAACGGGGTCGTGGGCGCGGTACACCTCGCCCATCGCGCCTTTGCCGATCTTCCCGGTGATCTTGTACTTGCCGAGTTTCTCGAGGGCCATCCCGGACCGGCGAATGGTAGCACGCCGAAGGTACAATGCCGGGGCGACCGCATGGCCGACCGCTTCACGCTCGGGATCGAGGAGGAGTTCCAGCTCGTCGATCCAGAAACCCGGGCCCTGAAGAGCCACATCGAGGAGATGATGGCCGCCGGCGCCCACCTCGGAGACCAGCTGAAGCCCGAGCTTCACCAGAGCGTGGTCGAGGTGGGCACGCCGATCTGCGGGGACATCCGTGAGGCTCGGGCGGCCGTCGTCAGCCTCCGCAGGAACCTCATCTCCATGGCGGAGAAGAGCGGAGCCCGCATCGTGGCCGCAGGGACGCATCCCTTCAGCCACTGGAAGGACCAGGAGATCACCGACCGGGTCCGGTACAAGGACATCGTCAACGAGATGGAGGACCTGGCGCGGGCCAACCTCATATTCGGCCTCCACGTCCACGTGGGCGTGGAGGACGACGAGATGCGGATCCAGATCCAGAACGGCGTCCGCTCGTTCCTGCCCCACCTTCTGGCCCTCTCGGTCAACTCGCCGTTCTGGTGCGGGCGAAAGACCGGCGTCAAGTCCGTGCGTTCGACGATCTTCAAGCGCTTCCCAAGGACGCAGATCCCCGACTACTTCTACTCCTGGGAGGACTACGCCAAGTACGTGGAGCTGCTGGTCCGCACGAACTGCATCGACGACGGCAAGAAGATCTGGTGGGACATCCGTCCTCACGCCTACTTCAAGACCCTCGAGTTCCGCGTCTGCGACATCCCGTGCCGCGCGGAAGAGACGGTGGGCATCGCGGCGCTGTGCCAGGCCCTCGTGGCGAAGCTGCACCGGCTGTTCGAGTCGAATCTCGGAATCCGCATGTATCCGCGAGCGATCCTCGAGGAGAACAAGTTTCGCGCACTGAAGCTGGGGCTCGACGGCAAGATGATCGACTTCGGCCTGAAGCAGGAGGCACCGACGCGGGCGCTCATCCTCGAGGTGCTCAACTTCGTCGACGACGTCCTGGACGACCTGGGCACCCGCGAGGAGGTGCGCTTCCTGCACGCGTGGGCGGCCTCCGGGAACACGGGGGCCGACCGCCAGCTGCGTGTGTTCCAGAAGACCGGGAGCCTGCCGGCGGTGGTCGACACGCTGGTGGACGAGACCCGGCAGGGCCTGTAGACTCCGCGCGCCAATGCCCATCGCCTGCAGGCTCAAGCTCAGCCACGGCCGCGGTTCCTGTGGCGACGCATGCGCGGCGGCATCGAGCTGCGCCTACCGCTACGTGCGCGCGGAGCGCGCCGAGGACGTGCCGCCCGCCGACCCGCGCGCAGTGGACGTGGCGATCCTGGACATGAACCACGGCTGGCCCAATCTCGGTCACGACTCCCTCGTCTACGCGGTCATGGACACCGCCTGCGACCTGGTACCGTTCCTGGAGCGCACGGGCCTGCGCGTGCAAGTGATCTCCCACGAAGTTCGGCGCGGCCACGTGATCCCGGAGCCGCCGGGCGGCCGCTTCGCCCTCTATGTGGGGACGGGTGGGCCGGGCGATCTCGACCCGCACCACAACGACGGCCAGCGCGACGGCAGCCAGGGCGTCGAGGAAGACCCGGCCTGGGAGCCGCGCGTCTTCGAGCTGTTCGATCGGATCGAGGCCGACCAGGGCGCGGCGCTGCTCGCCGTATGCCACAGCTTCGGCGTGATGTGTCGTTGGTCCGGGGTCGCGCGGCCGGCGCTTCGCGCGCCGGCGAAGGGAAAGAGCACGGGCATCCTCGAGAACGTGCTGACCTCCGAGGCCGCGACGCACCCCTGGTTCGGGCGATTCGCCGAAGAGCTCCCCGACGGACGCCGGCTGCGCGTGGTCGAGAACCGGCTCTTCGACCTGGTCCCGGCGGGGCCTGGCTTCCCGGCCGGCATCCTGCCCATCGGGTACGAGACGCTCGGCGTGGGTGGGCCGCGGGGAGAGGCAGTGACGATGCTGGAGTTCGCTCGCGACCGGGGCGGGGCGATGCCGCGGGTGTTCGGAGTCAACCATCATCCCGAGATCGTCGACCGCGGCCGTCAGCTGCTGGTGCTTCGGCGGAAGCGCGAACGGGGCGAGGTCAGCGACGCCTGGTTCGAGGAGCGGCTCGAGATCCTGACTCGGACGTACCCCGACGAGAACAGCGACCACCGCCTGCACTTGACGTCCGATTACACGCTGCTCGGGCCGCTGCGTTTCTTCCTGTACCGCGCGGTACGGGAGCGCGCGGAAGCGCTCGGCCTGGACGGAGCTCTCCATGAAGACCGCGTCCTGGAGGGCGTGCGCGGCGCGGCGGTCGGACCGGCAGGAGTGGCGCGGTAGCGGGAAGAAGACAGGCCGGCATTGATCAACCCCGCCCTATCCCGCCCCGAGGGGCGGGGAGTGGCGCTGAACGGCAATAATGCCCCCTGCATGATCCCCAAGCCGCCCTTCGCCGGCGATCTCTCGCTCGAGCAGGAGATCGCCGAGTTCGAAGCGCTGAAGCCGCGTCTACACGAAATGTGGGACGTGCTGCTGAACCGCGACGAGGAACCGCACACCTCGGTCGTCGTGCCCTCCCTGACCCTCGACCAGAGCGAGCTGAAGAAGCTCGACGGCGCCAGCTTCTACGAGGAGCGGCTGCTGTTCCTCCTGATCCGGCTGCGCAACCCCAAGGCGCGGATGGTGTTCGTCACATCCCAGCCGGTCCACCCGATGATCCTCGAGTACTACTTCCAGTTCCTGGCGGGCATCCCGGCCAGCCATGCACGCTCGCGCCTCACGCTGCTGTGCGCCCACGACGGCTCGCCCCGCTCGCTGACCGAGAAGATCCTGGAGCGGCCGCGCCTGCTCGAACGGATCCGGGCCGGGATCCAGGACAAGGAGCGCGCCTACCTGACGGTCTTCAACTCGACGGCCCTGGAACGGAAGCTGGCGGTGCTCCTCGGCATCCCGCTGAACGGCGTCGATCCGAACCTTATCCACCTCGGCACGAAGTCGGGATGCCGAAAGGTCTTCCGCGAGGCGGGCATCGAGATGCCGCTGGGGGAAGAGGACCTGCGGACCGAGCACGAAATCGAGAACGCGCTTCTCGACCTCGCGGAGAAGCGCCCCGACCTGAAGCGAGCCGTCGTGAAGTTGAACGACAGCTTCTCCGGCGAGGGCAACGCGATCTTCCGATTTCCGCAGGAGCGTTCGCGGAGCGCGATCCGCGAGGCGCTCACGCTCTTGGAGTTCTCGGTGCCCAGCGAAACACCCGAGGTCTACTTCGACAAGTTCGCGCGCATGGGCGGCATCGTCGAGGAGTTCATCGAGGGCTCGGAGAAGGCCTCGCCGTCGGCCCAGCTCAGGCTGAGCCCCGGCGGCGACGTCGTGATCCTGTCCACCCACGACCAGATCCTGGGCGGGCCCTCGGGCCAGGTCTTCCTCGGCTGCCGCTTCCCCGCCCATGACTCGTACCGCATGCTCGTCCAGGACGCCGGCCTGCGCATCGGCAGCGTGATGTCCGCTCACGGCGTCGTCAGCAGGTTCGCCGTGGATTTTCTCGTGGTGCGGGAGGCCGCCGACGAGCCTTGGCGGCTCTACGCTCTCGAGATCAACCTGCGCATGGGCGGTACGACACACCCCTACCTCGCGCTCCAATTCCTCACGGGTGGGCAGCTCGACCCCGCCACAGGCGAGTTCCTGTCGCCGACTGGCCATGCCAAGTGCTATCGCGCCACCGACAACCTGCGCTCGGAGGCCTATCGCGGTTTGCTGCCGGAGGACCTGATCGAGATCCTCACGATCAACAAGCTCCACTACAGCCACGGCAGCGAGTCGGGGGTGCTCTTCCATCTGATCGGCGCGGTGTCCGAGTTCGGAAAGCTGGGCCTGACGGCCATCGCCAACTCCCAGGAGGAGGCCGACGAGCTGTACGACCGGACGCTGGCGGTGCTCGATCGTGAGACCGCCTATGGCCGGCTGCGCAGATGAGGCTCATCGACCGTCGGCGCCTGCAAGCGCGCCTCGAGCACGAGGAACGCCGCTTCCGGGAGGCGCACCCGAAGGCCCTCGCGCTCTACGAGCGGGCGCGGCGTTCGCTGCTGGCCGGCGTGCCGATGAGCTGGATGACGCGCTGGGCCGGCGGTTTCCCGCTGTTCGTGGCCGAGGGCAAGGGCGCCCGCTTCACCGACGTCGACGGCCATCGCTACCTCGACCTGTGCCTGGGCGACACTGGCGCAATGACCGGCCATGCCCCCGACGCCTCCGTCGAGGCCATCACGGCCCAGGCGCGGCGGGGCATCACGTTCATGCTGCCCACCGAGGACGCAGTGTTCGTGGGCGAGGAGCTGCAGCGGCGATTCGGCCTTGCGTACTGGCAGTTCGCCCTCACCGCGACGGACGCCAACCGCTTTGCGCTGCGCCTGGCCCGACAGGTCACGGGACGTCCATGGGTGCTCGTGATGAACGGCTGCTATCACGGCACCGTCGACGAGACCTTCATCACCCTCGAGAACGGCGTCGCCCGCTCGCGGCCCGACAACACCGGACCCCAGGTCGATCCGGCTCGGACCACTCGCGTGATCGAGTTCAACGACCTGCCGGCCCTCGAGAGCGCGCTCGCGGCGGAGGACGTCGCCTGCGTCCTGGCCGAGCCTGCCATGACCAACATCGGCATCATCCATCCCGATCAGGGGTACCACGCCGCGATGCGCAGGATCACGCGGCGTACCGGCACCCTGCTCATCATCGACGAGACCCACACGCTCTGCTGTGGCCCGGGTGGCTTCACCGCGGCCTACGGGCTCGAGCCCGACATCGTCACCATGGGTAAACCGCTGGCGGCGGGCGTTCCGGCTGCCGTCTTCGGCATGAGTGCGGCGGTCGCCGAGCGGGTGCTGGCGAGAACCTCGATCCTGAACTCCGACACGAACGGTCTCGGCGGGACGCTGGCCGCCAACGCGCTGTCGGTCGCAGCGATGCGCGCGACCCTGGAGCGCGTGCTGACCGCCGAAGCCTACGCGCGCACGATCCCGCTGGCCGAACGCTTCACGGCAGGCGTCGAGGAAGTGATCCGCCGCTACGAGCTGCCCTGGAACGTCACGCGCCTCGGCTGTCGCGCGGAGTACTGGTTCCGCGACACCCCAGCGCGCAACGGCTCCGAGGCGGCCGCCGCCACCGATGCCGACCTCGACCGCTACATGCACCTCGCGTCGTTGAACCGCGGCATCCTGCTGACCCCCTTTCACATGATGGCCCTCGTCGCCCCGGACGTGACGGAGGCCGACATCGACCTCCACACGCGTGTGTTCGAGGAGTGCGTCGAAGCGCTCGTCGGCTGACAGCCTGCTGAGGGGCGTGACGCTCTCTCCCATGATCCTGCGGACGCCTCGGCTGACCCTCCACCCGTTCTCAGTCAGGGACGGCCCTGCGCTCCATCGTCAGTGGAACGACCACGAGATACGGCGATTCCTCTTCGACGACAGGCCTGTCCCACGCTCGCAGGTGCGCGAGCAGATCGCGGCGAGCCGCAGGCTGTTCCGCGAACGCGGCTTCGGTTTCTTCACAGTTCGCCGGCGGACCCGGACGATCGGCTTCGGCGGCCTTCGTCCGTTCGGTCGCCGGAAGCGGATCGAGCTGCTCTATGCGCTGAGGCCCGCGCACTGGGCCAAGGGCTATGCGACAGAGGCCTCCGTGGCGGTGCTGCGGCTCGCCTTCGCTCGCGGCTTGCGGACAATCTGGGCCGGCGCCGACGCGCCCAACCGCACCTCGTTCCGCCTCATGCGACGGCTGGGATTCCAACCTGCGGGGCGTTTCACGGTTGGTGGCCGCTCGGCCATCGACTACAGGATCGACCGACGCCGTTTCGCGAACGCTTCCGGGCTCGGGATCAGCCCGGCGGGCCCCCAAGCAGCCGTCGCGCCTCGGCTGCCGCGGCTGCGGGGAGCGCGCCAGAGCGAAGGGCGCGGCTGAGAGCGTCCTGCGCCGCGACGCGTTCTCCACGCTGCAGCGCGAGCTTTCCTTCGAGGAAGTCGAGCAGCGGGCTCTGAAGCTCGGCGCGGCGAGCCGCGTCGAAGACGGCCTGCGCGTCAGTGGCGCGGCCCGTCTGGAGCAAGAGGTCGACGAGATTCACCGCGGCATCGTGGAAGCGGGGCATCAGCTCGAGAGCGCGACGGAAGCCCTGCTCGGCGCAGTCGGCGTCGTCGACCCCGATGCACGCCAGGCCGAGGTTGAACGGCGCGTCGGCGTTGAGCGGTGCGATCGCCTCGGCCCGCCGTAGCGGCTGGAGCGCGAGCCGCGGACGGCCCGCACGGAGCTGGGCTGCGCCCGTCAGGATGAGAGCGGAGACGTTGCGCGGCGACGCCCGGAGCGCGGCCTCCAGCTTCTGGATCGCGGCGTCGAAGCTGCCTTCGCCGATGAGCCTGCGGGCTTCGTTCACGAGCTCGAGGCTCCCGATCGCTCGCTTCGGGTCCGCCAGCTCCCGCGCTCCCGCATCGGCTCCACGAGAGCCGGCCACGTATCCGAGTGAGCGGAGCCGCGCCATGCGGTCCGCATCCTCGGCCTTCGACGCCTGTGCCACAGGGGCTGCGCGGCGATCCTCTGTGACTGCCTTGCGCCACAGCCCCGCGAGGCGTCTGGCCTCGTCGCGCCGCTGCGGGGCGAGGTTGTGCGCCTCGACTGGATCGGTGTCCAGGTCGTACAGCTCCTCCTCGGGGGCGTCGATCCACTTCAACGCGCCGTCCGTGATGCCCCGGAGAGGAGCCCAGCCGTACGAGTTGAATCCGAACTCCGACTCGATTGGAAGGGCTCGAGAGGGCGGCGGCGACCCCTCGAGAACACCCGTGAGCGATCGGCCGTCCAGGGACGCCGGCACCGCGACGCCGGCGACGTCCAACAACGTCGGCAGGACATCGGCCGTGGAGACCAAATCGGCCACGCGACGAGCGGCCGGCCACAGGCCCGGAGCGGCGATGATGAGGGGCACTCGCAACGTTGCCTGGTAGACGAACGGACCGTGGGTGGCCTCGCCGTGCTCGCCAAGCCCTTCGCCGTGATCCGAGGTCACAGCCACCACGGGATTCGACACGCGCGACTTCAGCTCACGGAGAAGTCGGCCCAGCTCGGCGTCGGCATAGGCGATCTCCCCGTCGTAGGGCCGCTCGCGGAAGCGCTCGGCCCAGGGCGCCGGCGGCCGGTAGGAAGCGTGCGGGTCGTAATAGTGGACGAACAGGAAGAAGGGGCGTCGAAGGCGCGAGACGGCTCTGATGGCGGCGTCGGTGACCGCTGAGGCCGGCCGTTCGGCGATCACCAGGCCGCCTCCGACTCCAACGGCATCGTCGTAGGCGGCGAAGCCACGGTCGAGCCCGTACTGCCGGTCCAGGACTGCGGCAGCCACCACTGCGGCGGTGTCGTAGCCGGCAGCCTGGAGCAACCCGGCGAGCGTCGGTGGATCCGGCGGAAGCCGGTAGATCCCGTTGTCGCGGACGCCATGACGATGAGGGAACAACCCCGTGAACAACGTCGCGTGGGACGCCAACGTGATCGGCACCGGCGTCAGCACGCGCTCGAACAGCACGCCCTCACTGGCGAGCGCATCGAGGTTAGGCGTTTCCACACCGGTGGCACGGTACGCGCCAATGTGGTCCGCCCGCAGCGTGTCGATGCTGACGAGAGTCAGCGACGGTCGGGGCGCCGGCGCGGCCACGGGCCGGGCGCGATCCCAGCTGCAGGAAACGAGCGTCACCGATGCGATGAACAACAGGCCACGCAGGATCGAATCGTTAGACACCGATCAGCGTCCGCAGCCCCGATCCTTGCACAGCCGGCGCGCCTCGGCGACGGCCTCGTCGTGGGTCTTCACCGCGCCGTCGAGCTGGCGCTCGTAGACGGCTCGCACGATGCGCCCGACCTCGGGGCCCGGCGGGATGCCGAGCGCCAGCACGTCGCGGCCGCGCAGGAGCGGGTCGGGCGGGCGCTCCGCAACGTTCAGCTCCTGCACCTTCGCTCGGAACCATTCCATGGCCACCGGCTGGAAGGCGCCCGGCTCGCGCCCGAGGCAGTCGGCCCGGGCGACGCGATAGAGGAGCTCCGGCTCGCACTTGCGCGCGAGACGACGGAGCGCGCCGTCCGAGACACGCTCGCGATCCTTGTAGAGCTGGCCGGGCTTGAGATGGTGGGCCACGAGAGAGGCAACTTGCCCGCGCACGTCATAGCCCAGCAGCGTGTGGACGTTCCAGCGATCGAGGAGGGCGAGGGTCGGCGCGACGCCGGCATCCTCGTGGCCCGGTGAACGGACGCGGCCCTCCTCGTCCCGGCGCGTGGTCGACGGCTTGCCGAGATCGTGGCAGAGCGCCGCAAGCATGACCGCGAGGGCGCGGGGCCGTTCCAGGTCTGGGATCAGCAGCGCGGCCCGGTCCACGACCTGCAGGGTGTGGACCCAGCAGTCGCCCTCGGGGTGCCACTCCGGGTCCTGCGGAGTATCCCGCAGTGGTAGAAGCTCGGGGGCGACCCTCTCGAGCAGCCCCCACTCTGCGAGGAGGCCCAGGCCTCTCGAAGGCTGGTGGGCCTTCAGGAGCAGCTTTTCGAGCTCGCCGAAGACGCGCTCGGCCGGCAGCTCGCTCAGCGGCATCGTAGCGCACAGGCGCGCTGTGACGGCGTCGACCTCCAGCTCGAAGCGCGCGGCCATCTGGACGGCGCGCAGCGCGCGCAGTGGGTCCTCCCCGAACGTGGCCGGATCAACCGCCCGCAGAACGCGGTCCTCCAGGTCCCTCCGCCCGTTCCAGGGATCCTCCAGACGGCCCGTGAAGGGGTCGAGGAGCATGGCGTTGATCGTGAAGTCGCGCCGGCGCGCAGCCTCGGCGAGCTGGAGTGCCGGATCCCCTGTGACCGCGATTCCCCGATGCCCCGGCCCGATCTTCGAGTCGCGGCGCGGCAGCGCGACGTCCACCGAGCCCGAGACGCCGTCCAGACCCGACAGCTTGAACACGGTGAAGGCCTGGCCGACCTCGTCGACGCGACCCAATCCTCCGAGCACGGGGCGTAGCTCGGCCCCCGCCAGCCCGTAGACTTCGATGTCGTAGTCGTGGACCGGAAGGTCCAGCAGCATGTCCCGGACCACGCCGCCGACGAGATAGGGCCGTCCCCCGGCGACGAGCAGAGCGTCCATCAGGAGGCGCAGGCCCGCGGGAAGTGGCGGCGGCCGGAGGCCGTCCGGCGCGCGCGGCCCGTCCGTCACGGCTACCGGGGATTCTTCAGCAGCTCCGCGAGCTGCCGTTCTTCGAGCGGAGAAAGGTCCTGGAAGCCCACGCCGAGTGAGAAGCCGCGAGGCGCTGGCGAGCGCCAGCGCACCTGGCCGCCAAGGCTGAGCGGAGTCTCGCCACCCGGGATGTGGAATGCGACTCGCACCAGGTCGCCGACCTCGAGGGGCACGCCCAGTTCCACCTGGGCCCCGCCCGGCCCGAGGTTCACGAGCTCGCCGAGCGCGATGGGCGCGCGGTCGCGGGACAGCACCTTGACCTCCACCATGAGCATCCGGCGCGCGTTCCCACGGCGGTCTCCTGGGAAGGCTCCGCCCTTCGTTCCGGGCAGCAGCAGCCGCTGGCACGTCGCCACTAACTCATGAAAACGGAACGGCTTGCAGACGAAGGCCGTGCCGCCTTCCCGGATGCCGCGGGCGAACGTCGCATAGTCGGTGCGGGCGGTCACGATCACGACGGGTGGCGAGTCCTTCTTCGTCTGGAGGTGCTGCAGGACGCCCCAGCCGTCGACGACGGGCATCATCAAATCCAGGACGATGAGATCGGGCATGGAGGCGTCGAGCCTATCGATGGCCTGCTTGCCGTCCGAGGCGCGGTCCACCTCGTAGCCGGCGTCGCGCAGGATGCGGCTCACGAGGATCTGGACATCCTCTTCATCGTCGACGACCAGGATGCGCTTGGGCTCGGCCACCTCGCTCATCGGTCGGGCAACGCTATCACGGGGCTGGGACGGGCGTCCCGGGCGCGAGGGCGACCTTCATCTCGATGCGCGACGTGGCGCGGTCGCCGTCCACGGGAGTCTCTCCGAGGCGGTCGGCGACCTCCATTCCCTCCACGACCTCGCCGAAGATGGTGAACTGGCCGGTGAGGCTCGGCTGGTCGGTGAGCACGACGAAGAACTGCTGCCCGGCGCTGTTCGGGTCCTTGGGGCGCCGCACGGCGGCGACCGCGCCCCGCGCCATCGGCCGATCCGAGAACTCCGCCTTGAGCAGCCCCAGGCCACCCGTCCCGTACTGGCTTGTCTGTTGGGGGTCCTTGGAAAGCGGATCGCCGCCCTGGATGATGCCGCGGGGGATGATGCGGTGGAAGGTGGTGCCGTCGAAGCCACCGGCTTTCACGACCTTCAAGAAGTGCGCGACGTGCTTCGGGGCGCGCTCGGGCAGCAGGCGGATCACGAAGGCGCCCGCGCTCGTCGTCACCACGACCTGCGGCTGAGGCGGGCCGGGTTCGACAGCAGCCTGCGGCGCCGAGAGCAGCAGCGACAACACCACGGCGCTACTCATCCCACTCCCCCTCCTCGATGAGCCGTGCGCGCAGCGCGAGCCGCCTCTCGACCTCGGCTCGATCCCCGAGCCCGGCAGTTCCGATCGCCTCCACGGCGCACGACGCGGCGCACGCGCCGAAGGCCGCGGCCTCCAGGGGATCGTGGGTCTCATGGTAGCGCACCAGGAAGGCCGCGGCGAAGACGTCTCCGGCGCCGGTGGGATCGACCTCCTCGCGCGGAAGGCCCGGCACGTCGTCTGCGCCGTCCCGCGTGAAGAGCGTCAGGCCGCGCCAGCCGCGCGTCAGCGCGACGATCGGCACCAGCGCGAGGAGGCTTCTGGCCGCCCGCTCCGCCTCGGGGACGTCGCTCTCCGAAAGGAACAGGGCATGCACGCCCTCCAGGTCGCGGCCCGGCGAGCTCCACTCGCGCGGCGTCACCGAGCCGTCGCTGTCGAAGGCGCGGAGCCAGCCCTGCGCCGTCGCTCCGACCACTCCGCCGTGGATCGCGCTGGTGAACCCGACGCCGATCTCCCCCGCGACCGGGCCGAGCAGCAGGACATCGGGGGCTCGCCAGCCATCGGGAAGCGGCTGCAGCTCGATGGGGGACGCGCGTCCGGCCAGGGCCTGCGACCGCCGGCCCTCGGCGTCGTACAGGTTGACGAAGCGCGTGGTCGCGGAGCTGGGCTCGACGAACACCTCCGTGCCCGGCAGGTCGCGGGACGGCTCGAAGTCAGGCCCGGCCGCGGTCAGGACGCCGGCTTCGAAGCCCAGCTTCGCTGCGCACAGGGCCGCGTAGGTGGCTGTTCCTCCCAGGACATGGCTGTCGCCGCGCTTGTCCCACGTGACGTGGCCGATGGCCAGGAAGCGGGGGGCTATCCCCTCGCTCCCACGCGGGCGTCGAACATCAGCTTGAGCTGCCAGTCGTCGGGCTGCGGCACCGCGACCGGGTAGCGTCCCGAGAAGCAGGCCGTGCAGTGGCGCTGCCCCGCCGCGTCGTCCACGGCCCGCAGCAGCCCCTCGTGAGAGAGATAGCCCAGGCTGGTCGCCTCGATGTACTGGCGGATCTCCTCGAGCGAGTGGTTCGAGGCGATCAGCTCGCTCTTGAGCGGCGTGTCGATGCCGTAGTGGCAGGGGCCGGTCGTCGGCGGGCTCGAGATGCGCAAGTGGACTTCGCGTGCCCCCGCGGCCTTCACCATCCGCACGATCTTGCGCGAGGTGGTGCCGCGCACGATCGAGTCGTCGACCAGCACCACGCGCTTGTCCTCGAGGATCTCTCGCACCGGGTTCAGCTTGATCTTCACGCCGAAGCTCCGGATCGACTGGCGCGGCTCGATGAAGGTGCGGCCGACGTAGTGATTGCGGATGAGCCCCCACTGGAAGGGCAGCCCGCTCTCCTGCGCGTAGCCGAGTGCGGCCCCCATGCCGCTGTCCGGGACGGGCACGACGATGTCGGCGTCGGCGGGCTGTTCGCGAGCGAGCTGGCGGCCGAGGAGGAGGCGCGAGGCCAGCACGTTGCGCCCGAAGACCTGGCTGTCGGGGCGGGCGAAATATACGTGCTCGAAGATGCACTGGCGCACCGGCTCGGGTGGGAAGGGCCGGAAGCTCCGCAGGCCGCTGCGGTCGATCAGCAGGAGCTCACCGGCCTCGACTTCGCGCACGTACTCCGCGTCGATCAAGTCGAGCGCACAGGTCTCGGAGCAGACGATCCAGGCGCCCTCCAGCCGACCCAGGACGAGCGGTCGGAAACCCCACGGGTCGCGGGCCGCGACGAGCGCGTCCGGTGTCAAGAACAGCAGCGAGAACGCACCCATGACCTTGGTGAGGCTCGCGGCGATGGCGTCCTCCAAGCGCTCGCGGTGGCTGCGCGCGTAGAGATGCAGGATCACCTCGGTGTCCGAGGTGGACTGGAAGATCGAGCCCGCCGCTTCCAGCTCCTGGCGCAGCACGCTCGCGTTGACGATGTTCCCGTTGTGGCCGAGGGCGATCGGACCGCGGTGGCAGTCGATCAGGATCGGCTGGGCGTTCTCGGTCACCGTATCCCCCGAAGTCGAGTAGCGGACGTGGCCCATGGCCCGGTCGCCCGAGAGCCGCTCGAGCCGTCCATCCACGAAGATGTCGTTGACCAGGCCCATGCCCTTCTCGAGGCGCAGCAGACTGCCGTCGCTCGACACGATCCCGACCGACTCCTGGCCGCGGTGCTGGAGGGCGTACAGGCCGAGATAGGTCAGGTGGGGCGCCTCGGGATGGCCGTAGATCCCGAACAGCCCGCACTTGTCGTGGAAGCGGTCGTCGTCGACGGGCCTGCGCTTGGACATGGGCGGGAAAGCGGAATTTCATTCTAGCGCATCGACACGTCGTCCACCTCGTCTTGTCCGCTCCGCGAGATCCGACGCCAGCCGACATGTTCAAGTCAGAGAGGGCGGTTGCCGGATCGAGAGTCGTCCTCGGGAGGTGGAAGATGCGACGTGTGCTGTTCGTCTTCGCACTGCTCGCGTGGGACGGCGACACCGCCCGCGCCACGAGCGAGCAAGGCGATGGGAAAGCCATGGCTGCCCCGCTGCAGTTCCTGCACGAGTTCAATCAGCAGAACCTGATCGAGGCGGCCCGGCGCATGCCGCCCGAGAAGTTCGACTACCGGCCGGCGCCCGCCCCGGTGCGCAGCTTCGGCGAGATCCTCGCCCATGTCGCCGACGCGAACTACCTGTTCTGTTCCGCGGCCGCAGGAACGCCGGACCCGATGCACAAGGACCTCAAGCTGCCCGTGGAGGCGGTGCCCCAGGACGCGCTCGAGCGCCGCCTGCGCGCCAAGCCCGAGATCGTCGAGGCCCTGGAGGCCTCGTTCCAGTTCTGTCGCGACGCCTTCGGCGATCTGACGGATGCAGGCCTCGCCGCGCCGATCGAGGCGACGTTCGGAACTCGGGCGACGGCTCTCACCCTCGCCGTCTACCACAGCGGCCAGCACTACGGGAACGTCGTCGCCTACATGCGGGCGGCGGGCGTCGACCCACCCACGGCCCTGGGCGTTCCGGGAAGGCGATGAGCTGGGATTGCCGGGCAGACGGAAAGAGGGGGCGGGATCGCTCCCGCCCCCATCGACTGCGGCCTGACGGGCCGAACGACTAGACGTCTACCACTCGAACCGCGCGCCGAGCCTCAGCTGGAAGGGAACGTGGTACGACGGCACGAAGTTCCCGTCGACGCCTCCGCTCTGTTGCGCCGTCCCGAAGTCCGGGTTGGGTTCTCCGAAGGTTCTCTCGGTGTAGTTGGCGTAGTCCAGCGGCTTCTGCGTGTTGAACAAGTTGAAGGCGTCCGCCAGCAGGATCACCCGCTGCGAGCCGAACTTCATCGTGTAGTCGAGGTGGAAGTCGACGTAGGTCTCGGTGTCCGTGATCGTCTTGAAGCCGTCCACCGTCTGGAACCCGCCGCCGCGGAGCGTCTCCGGGATCTCGCCCGAGTTCTGATACCCCGGATTGGCCGCCAGGGCCGTCAGAGACTTGCCCGATCCGACGTTGACCGCGAGGCCAGCGTTGAGGTTGCCGAACTGCCGGTTGGTGTACAGCTTGAACTGGTGCGGCCGGTGGTTGGGAAGCACGCCCTCACCCAGCGTCGTGCCTTGGTAGCGGATGTCGCCGCGGAAGCCCAGGGCGGCTCCGTTCGCGGTGTAGCTCGGATCGTTGGTCGGGAAGTCGAACAGCGACGTGATGCCGGGGTCCGCCTGACCGTTGTCGGAGCGGTAGAAACCCTCGAAGTTGCCCGTCAGATCCGACCAGCGGTACGAAGCGATCAACGACCAGTTGTCGGAGAAGGTCTTGTTGAACGTGACCTCGATCGCCTGGTACTTGTGGGTCGGGTCCTCGAAGCGCGCCTGCTCGAAGGGCAGCCCGAAGTCCGCCGGATTGGTGGTGGGCGTCTGCGTGTTGATGTTGTCGATGATGTACTCGATGCTGGGCGGGATGCCATAGGTGTACAGGATCACCTGCGCGGGAGCGAAGTCCTCCATGACGACGGGGATCTTCCGGTGGACGTACCGCACGCCGACGTTCAGGCGCGGGGCCGCCTCCCACTCGAAGCCACCGACGAACTCGTCGGAGTACGTGCTGTCCACGCCGTTCGCGATCGTGGCGGGATGGAGACCGGCGTAAGTCAGGTGGTTCGTGGTGCCGAGCGCGAGCGTGCCTTCCGGAACGGGGCGGGTCAGGCCGGCGTCGAAGTAGTCCGCGACCGTGATGCCGGCGTCGGCCGAAAGCGCGCGGGCAGCCAGGTCGTTCGGGATCTTGACGAAGAACCGACCCCACGAGCCGAACAGCTTGGCCTTGCCATTGCCAGTGATGTCGTAGGTCGCACCGATGCGCGGCGCCCACAATGGACCGAACGTGTACTCGCACGCGATGGGCGTGCCGCCGCCGCTGACGTCACCGACGAAACCCTGGTTGGACAGGCAGACCGGGAACTGCTCGCTGCCCCTCAGCTTCTGGTTGTCGAGGCGGACGCCGGGCCGCAGCGTCAAGCGCTTGCCGATCTGCCAGGTGTCCTGCAGGAACGCGGAGTAATACCGTTGCGTCGTCTCGCGCCCAGGGCCGGTGTTCGCTCGCGTGACACGCCAGATCGAGCCGTACGTGGCGTCGGGCCGGATCTGGATCGAACCGCCGGTCGTGGTCTGGACGCCGTCCGAGAGCGTGAACGTGGGGCCCGTGCGGCCCGTGCCCTGCAGGTAGTAGATGTCCTCGTAGGAGACGCCGTAGCGCAACTGGTGGCTCCCACCCGCGTTGAAGATGTTCGTGGACTTGATCGAGAACTGGTTGTTGCGGCCCTCGTCCTTCTCGTAGAAGCCGATCCCGCCCGTGAGGACATTGGGCACCACTCTACGGTCGGAGACGCTCCACTCGTCGATCTGCGGGCTTTCGTTGAACTTGTTGGTGATGTGGCCGACGCTCGCCTCAACGAGCCAGCTCGGCGACATGATGCCGTCGTACCGGAGCGACTGGCTGTGTCCACCGTAGTCGATCGCGGAGAAGCGAGTGGCTTGTGCCGTGGCCAGTGCGTCGGCCGTCTGGGGGCCGTTGTCGGCCTTGGACGGATCCCCGAAGAAGCTGGCGTCGAAGCGGTGGTTCGAGCCCGCCTGCCAGGTCAGCTTGCCGGCGTAGGAGTAGGTCTTCCGTACGCGATCGACGTCTCCAAGGCTCGCGAGCGGGAAGCCCGTCGGCGCGGTGCGAGTGAGCGTGTCCCAGCTCGGGTTGAAGGTTCCGAAGAAGAACAGCTGGTCCTTCATGAGCGGACCGCCGAGTGAGACGCCGAGGTCGCCGACCTTGCGGGCGGACGTGTTCACGGTGCCGTTCGTCGTGTCCAGTTGCTCGTAGCTGGCCTCCAGGCCCGGGGGCTGGATGTAGCCGAAGACGGCGCCATGGAATTCGTTGCCGCCGCTGCGGGTGACCACGTTGACCACGCCGCCGGACGCCTGGCCGTATTCGGCTTCGTACCCGCCGGTCTTCACCTGCGTCTCCTTGATGAAGTCCGCGGTGACGCCCGTGCCGAGCGAGCCGTAGTTGCGGGAGAACGAGCCGATCGCGCCGAAGCCCGCGTTCGACGCGTTGACGCCGTCGATGATGAAGTTGTTCTCGAGGCCGCTGGCGCCGCCGATCGACGGGTTCGCCTTGCCGGCGTAGCTGGAGTCGCTGACGCCCGGCAGAATGTACAGGCTCTCCGTGAAAGCGCGGCCGACGGGCAGCTTGCCGATCGTGTCCGAGTCCAGGATGCCCCCGATGGTCGTCGTGCTGGTATCGACGGTGGGCGCCGCGCCCACCACCTCGATCGTTTCGGAGATCTGGCCCACCTTCATGGTGAAGTCCAGGCTCACGCGCTGGCCGAGGCGCACTGCAATGTTCTTCTGCTCGACCGGCGAGAAGCCGCTGAGCTCGACCCTCACAGAGTAATCGCCGGGCGTGAGGTAGGGCGCGAAGAACCGGCCATTCGCGTCGGTGTGGTACGTCTTCGTGCCCTGCGGGGAGGTGACGGTCACCGTCGCGCCGGGCATCGCTGCGCCCTGCGTGTCCACGGCCGTGCCGGCGATGGAGCCCGAGGTGGTTTCCTGCGCATAGGCCGCGCCCACGCATGACAGGATGCCGACGAAGGCACTCAAGCGGAAACAGCTTCGTATGAGCTGCAAGACGTTGCCTCCTGATTCTTTCCATCCGCCCGAAGGGACAGAGCGGATCTTTGGTTTTGCCTATGACGAGTTGGCAACTTCCGAGCCCAATACCAATGTCTTCAGGGATCAATCACTTAAACGCAGAGCATCCAAAGCAGGCAACAACAGGTTGGATGACAAGTCGAGCGCCGGACGTCGAGAGACGCGGCGCCAGCCCCGACAAACGGCTCGGTTGGTTGAAGTTGCAGTGGCGTCCGCTGCACACTCCAAGTGTATGCATCAACTTTACAGACTGATGGATATAAGTTCATACAAGTGAACGAGTTACAGAGATTTGAACTTCGCGGACGTTTTCGCTGAGCGATCTCTTGGCTCGCCCCCACGCAAGCGCAGCGGCCGAGGACGTGCCGCCGCTACAATGGAGGCCTATGGCGATCCCACGCTCATGCGCTGCGTCGACTTCTGGTGCGCTTCTGTCATGGGGAGCTGCGTTGTCGCTGTGCGCGGCTTCGGCGGCCACTGGCGGACCCGCGCAGCAGACCCCGCCCCTGACCTTTCGAGAGAAGGTCGAGGTGGTCTCCGTCGACGTGCTCGTCCTCAACCAGCTCGGCAATCCGGCCAGCGGGTTGACTCAACCGGAGTTCACCGTGAAGGAGGACGGGGTCGTCCAGACCATCACCAGCTTCGAGGCGATCCGCTTCGAGGAGTCGGAGGCGAGTGAGGCGGAACGCGAGCGATTCGTTTCGAACAATACGGTCGAGAGAGTCCGACCGGAGCGGGCCTTCCTCGTGATCTACGACGACACGCACCTCACGACGCTGGGGGCACGCCTCGCGGAGAGCGAGTTCGCGAAGCTGGTGGACGGCCTGGCTCCCGGTGACGTGGTGAGCGCGCTGGCGACGTCCAGCAAGAGCTGGTGGACGGCGCGCCTGCCCGAGGGACGCGACGAGCTGTTGAACTGGGCGCGGGGGATCAAGGGCCTGAAGCCGATGGACACGACGGCCGGCCGCATCAGCGACTGGGAGGCGATGCAGATCTACTACGGCCGGGATCCTTCGATCCTCGGAATGGTGGCCCGGCGCTACTTCGAGAACGGCCTGATCGCCGAGATGCCGCCCCCCCCCAACGAGCGCCAGTCGCGCCGCGAGACGGACGTCGCGTACGGGCTGCCCCTGATCCGCGCCAAGGCGACCCAGGTCTACGACGAAGCCGCCCGGGCCGCCGTGGCCTCCCTCGAGGTGATCAAGCGGGCCGTGGCCGCGCTGGGCACGCAGCGTGGGCGCAAGGCCGTGCTGGTGCTGTCGGAGGGGTTCTTCCACGACACGACGCGGACCGAGCTGCGGGAGCTCGTGACTGCGGCGCGGCAGGCGAACGCAGTCCTTTACTTCTTCGACGCGCGCGGCCGTTCCGGGCCCAACGCGCCCGACAGCCAGGCGGAGAACTGGCGCATCCTGGAGGAACGCGATCGCGCTCTCACGGCGGCCAACTTCGCCCGCGACGCGGAGGGCACCGAGTCTGCGGCCTACGACACCGGCGGCCGCGTGGTCAAGGGCACGGACGACCTCGCGAGCGCCATGCTGCAGGTCGTGAGCGAGTCCCGCACCTACTACCTGCTCGGCTACGTCTCGAGCAACCCGAAGCGTGACGGCAAGTTCCGCAAGATCGAGGTGAGCGTCGCGCGACCGGATCTGGAGGTTCGGGCGCGAAAGGGCTACTACGCGCCGCGGGACAAGGACGAGAACAAGCCGCGTCCCGCCGATGCACTCGACCCGCAGGTGCGCGCCGGTCTCGACTCGCCGTTCGACAGCGACACGATCCCGATGCGGATGGCCTCCTACGTGCTCGGCAGGGCTGCGTCGGGCAAGGCCAGCGTGCTGCTCGTGGCCGATCTGGACCTGCGCGGCGTGTCCTTCGAGGGCAAGGGCGGCCGCCAGGTCGGCGCGCTCGAGAGCTTCGCGCTCGTCTCGCCCCTGACGGGGGGTGGGAGCGAGATCGTCGAGAAGCGGATCGACCTCTCCTTGCCACCCGACCTGCACGCGCGCGTGCTGAAGGCCGGCCTGCCCATCCTGCGTGATTTCGAGCTGGCCAGTGGCCGATACCAGGCTCGATTGCTGGTGCGCGACGCGCGGGGCGGAGCCGTGGGGACTGTGCGCCACACCTTCGAAGTGCCGTCCGCCGATGGCTTCCACATCTCGACACCGATCCTCAGCGACACCCTGACCTCCGGAGCGGGCGGCGCGGAAGTGCCGATGCCGCTCGCCCACCGCAGATTCACGAGCGGCTCCCGCGTGTTCTACGTGTTCGACGTGTACGGCGCGACGCGGGGCAGCCGCGGCACCAGCGAGGTCGCGATCGGATACGTCGTACGACGCAAGGACGGATCCGTCCTGGCCGAGTCGGGGGATCGCACGGTGGCGGGCGGGGAGGACGGCTCGTCGTCGCACCGCCTCGTGTTGCCCCTGACTGGCGTCTCGCCCGGCGAGTACGAGTTGCTGCTGACGGTGGAGGACCGCGTGAATGGAAACCGTCTAGAGCGGCGAGACGTGTTCTTCGTCGACGCGACCTGAA
>DATFEN010000218.1:0-6977 GCA_035251085.1 Vicinamibacteria bacterium
GCATGCGGATCCGGTCGATGCCGCCATCCGCCTCGAGCGCGAACGTCACGTAGGCCGGTTCGATCAGCGGGTCGCGCCAGTCGACGCGGAACGTGTCGTACTGCCAGTGCGTCAGCGCGCCCGACATGCCGGGCGTCTGCCTGAAATCCATGGTCAGCCGGCCGTCGCGGTGCGCGATCGCCATCGGCCCATACCAGGCATCGGCGAACTCGCCGGCGTAGCGCTCGAGCGGCAGCGACGGGCCGACGCCCGCTGGCGTGCTCGTCTGCTGCTTCAGGTGCGCCACGGCTCGCTCGTCGCGCTGCCGCACCACTTCCTGCCAGGCGGCTGCCCAGTCGTAGCGCGGCTGCTCCAGGTAGTGATCGAGCAGCTCGTAGGCGATGCCCTGTGCGGCTTCGCCGTCTTCGCAGTTGATCATCACCGAGAAGCCCACGTTGCGGTCGGGGATCAGCACGATGATCGCCTGCGCGCCGAACACGGCGCCACTGTGCGTGAGTAGCCGGCGGCCGCGGTAGTCCCGCTCCACCCAGCCGAGAGCGTAGCCGTTGAACTGCGGGGTCGCCGCCGCGGTCGGGCCCGGCGAGGGAGCGATGGGCAGGTGCACCCGCGGCGTCCACATCTGGCGCGACGCCGCTTCGCTGAAAAGGCGGCCCGAGCCCTCGGGCAGCGCGCCGCGCGCGAGCTGGATCGCGATCCAGCGGCCCATGTCGTTGGCGCTGGTCGCGACGCCCCCGGCCGGCGCCGCGTTCTTCCCCAGCTCCGGATCGAACTCGGCCTGCCCGCTGTCGTCGAGCACTTGCTGCGTGCCCATGCCGTGCATCGGGCCGTCGCGGCGCGCGTGGGGCCACGCACGGTTGCCCGTCTGGCGGCGCGCGACACGGTCCGAGGTCGCCGTGCGCATGCCGGCGGGGATCAGGACGTCCTCGCGCACGAAGCGCTCCCAGCTCTTGCCGCTGACTTCCTCGATGAGCTGGCCGGCGACGACGTAGAGCACGTTGTCGTAGGCATAGCCGCTGCGGAAGCTCGTCGCGGGACGGATGTAGCGAAGGCGCTGCACGGTCTCGGCGCGGCTCAGCGTGGAGCGCGGCACGAACATCAGGTCGCCCGCGCCGAGGCCCAGCCCGCTGCGATGCACCAGGAGATCCAGCACCGTCATCTCGCGCGTGACCCAGGGGTCGTACATCTGGAACCACCGGACGTGCTTGGTCACCGGGTCGTCCCACGCGATCTCGCCGCGATCCACGAGCACGGCAAGCGCCGCCGTCGTGAACGCCTTCCCGACTGAGCCCAGCTGGAAGATCGTATCCGCGTCGACGGGCGCGTCATCGCCCAGCCTCCGAATGCCGTAGCCGCGCGCCAGCGTCACCCTGCCGTCCTCCACGATCGTGACGGCGATACCAGGCACGCCGACCGCCGCGCGGATCTGCTCGACTCGCTCGTCGAAGCCCCCGGGCGGGTCGGCCAGCGCCGCGCCGGCGAGACAATAGGTCGCGGCCGCGACGGCGAACGTGACGGCTCTCGACATCCGCTCTCGACGCACCGAGCGGCCGCTACGAGCCCCAGATCCTCGTCGATACGGACACTCCAACCGTCCTCGGCCGGATCAGGCCCAGGCCGAGCGCGCCATTGGGAAGGAAGCCGGGGTCACCGATCGAGGTGACGCCCATCTCGTTCGTCACGTTCTTTCCGTAGAGCTCTACGGACCAGCGACCGAAGTAGACACCCGCTCGAAGGTTCAGGGTCGTGAAGCTGGCGGCCTGGCGAAGGCTGCCGTCGGCCCTTCTGCTGCCGAAATCGGCCGTTCGCTCGCCGGTGTAACCCAGGCTGCCGCCGACATAGGCGCGCGAACTGCCCTTCACGGTCCATTCGTAGTCTGCGTTGAGCCCGAGGCTCCACTCCGGCACGTATGGCAGCGGATCGCCGTCCTTCCCGCCGACGACGGGATCGGTGTCCTGCGTGAGCTTGGCGTCCGTATACGTTCCGTTCAGCGAGAGCGCCAGCCCGCTCGTCGGAAAGACGCTGGCTGCGAGCTCGAAGCCCTTGCTCTCGGCGGTGCCGCCATTGCCGTTGATCCCGAAGTTGTTCACCACCAGGAGCAGTTGAATGGATTGCCAATCGAGGTAGTAGCCGCTGAGATCGAGCGCGAACTTGTCGGCTGGCCCGCCCCCGGCTTTCAGACCGAGCTCGTAGCTCGTCAAGCGGTCCGAGTCGTAGGTCCTCGGAATCTCCGCCGGAGCTCCTGGCGGAAGCACGTTGGGTCCACCGGGCCGGAAACCGGTGGCAATGCGGCCATAGATCGACGAGTTCGGCTGGAGCTCGAAACGTGGCGCGAACGACCAGGTGAACGGACTTTCCGAAGACTCGACGTCGTCGAACCGGGTGAGCCCCCCGATCAGAGGGCCGTCGGTGAGCTGTGACGCGACCTGCTTGTTGTGGCTGGCGCGGCCGCCTAACGAGAGATCCAGGCGCGGCGTGGCGTGCCAGGTGGCATTTGCGAATCCTGCGAGCTCCTCGTACGTCGAGTCCAGCGAAATGTCGGCCAGCGCAGGGACGCCCGTGGCGATGGTGTCCGTGCCGGCCTCGACGGCGAGTATCTTCTGCTTGATGGCCGAGTCTTCGTCCGTGTAGTACGCGCCCAGCAGCCAGTCGAAGGATTCGCTCTTGCGTGAGACGAGGCGCAGCTCCTGCGTGAACTTGTCGGTGCTGGTCGTCTGCGGGAGGATCGCGCTCAGGGGGCGCGTTTCGGCGTCACCGAAGATGAGCGTCACGAGCGACGCCAGGGGCGGGCCGCCGGTCAGGCCGGTCGCGAGGGCGACGTCGGTGTGAAAATCCGCCTCGAAGGTGCCGTAGCTCGTGATGGACTCGATGCTGGCGGCGCCGAGGTCCCAGTCGAGCGTGCCGCTGTAGACGCGATACTTCGTGTCGTTGAACTCCGACTGGTATCGGGACTGCACCGGAGCGTTGTTCAGCGGCTCGAGGCTGGTCGGGTCGGCCTCGACGAAGCTGGTGCCGTCGCTTCGGATGTCTTGGAGTTGTGCCGCCAGGGTGACCGAGAGCTTGTCGGAGGGCTTGAAGAGCGCGGCGATGCGCCCTCCGAACCGGTCGACCGAGTTGAGGCCGTTCACGATTCGCGTGCCGTCGACGACGTTGACCGCCGGATTCGTGAGGCTGGGGATCGGGTTGTTTCCGAGCGAGTCGATGAAGCCGCTGTCGAACCGGTAGACTCCGGTGCCCCGAATCGCGAACGTCTCGCTGACAGGCACGTTGACCATGCCCGTCAGGGAGTACGCCGGGTCGCCGTTATCGACGGTCTCGGCGCTTCCCAGGAGTCGCGCCTCGAACCTCTCGGAATTCGGTCGGTTCGGAACGTACTTCATGACGCCAGCGAGCGAGCTCGCTCCGTACAGGGTGCCCTGCGGGCCCCGCAGCACTTCGATCCTCGCGAGGTCGAACGTATCGAAGTCGCCGGAAAGGATCGCGGCGTTCGCGAGACCGCTGCTCGATCCGAACGGCACGTCGTCGAAGTAGACACCGATCGTCGATGCCACGCCGCCGGTGTTGATGCCCCGCAAGGTGACGCGGCTCTCACCGGGCCTGGCGGTCGTCACGCTCATGCCCGGCACCAGCGGCACCAGGTCCTGGAGGTCATCGGCCCGCTGCTGCTCCAGCAGTTGGCCGCCGATGACCGTCACGGACGCTGGAATGTCCGCGATCGCCTCCGTGCGCTTCTGGGCGGTGACGACGACCTCCTCGCGAAAGGCGAGGGGCTTCGACGCATCGTCTGCGGACTGCGGCGCGGCCTTATCCTCTGCGGACTGCGGCTCTTGCTCGGGCCCTGCGGGCTGCGGCGTCTGCTGAGCCCAGGCCAGCGGGGCGCAGAACGCGAGCCCCAGAAAGGCGCGCGCTGTCGAACGACGCATAAACACCTCCAGGGGTTACCCGTGCACTTGCTGCGTGCGACGATGAAAGCATCAAGTGTTGCACGTTGTCAAGTGTCCGCGCGATTCGAAAATGACCTCTGGGCGTGCGCTAGCCGCCTCGAGTCCGCGGGCGACTGGTGCCGCCTGTTGACGGCCTCTCAGAGGATGGGATAAAAAGCGGAAGCATCAAGTGTTGCAGCCGTGAATCGAGGGACACGAGGCCCTCAACGCGAGGAGCGAGCGCCATGCCCTGGTGGTCACGCATCGGAACGACGTGCGGCCGGTGGATCCCGACTTCAGCTGTCGTGCTCTCGGCGATGCTCGGCACGGCGGCGGCGGGCCAGCCCGGGCGCGGCTTCCGGGAAGGCGACACGACCTACAGAACGGTCGAGGCCGCTTCACCCCAGCCCCTGTCCACGGGCGGGCTCAAGAGCCGCGAGGAGCTGGAGGCCTTCGTGGATGGCTTCGTGAGCGGAGAGGTCGAGGCGTACCACGTGGCCGGCCTGACCGTGGCGGTGGTCAAGGATGGACAGCTCTTCTTCGCCAAGGGCTACGGGTATGCGGACGTGGAGCGCCAGGTCCCCGTCGACGCGGAGAAGACTCTCTTTCGGCCGGGCTCGGTGTCCAAGCTCTTCACCTGGACGGCGGTGATGCAGCTGGTCGAGCAAGGAAAACTCGATCTCGACGCCGACGTCAACACCTATCTGACCCAGTTCAAGCTTCCCGCCACCTACCCGGCGCCCATCACCCTGAGGCACGCCCTCACCCACACCGTGGGTCTGGAGGACGGGGGCCTCGGATACCTCATGGTCAAGAGCCCGAAGGAGCTCGTGCCCTTGGCCCGCTCCCTGGCCGTGCATCTGCCCGCCCGGGTCCGGCCCGTGGGCTCGAGCGGCGAGGGGCTGAGCTCGTCGTACTCCAACTGGGCCACCGCGCTGGCCGGCTTGATCGTGGCCAACGTGTCGGGCCAGTCCTTCGAAGACTACGTGGACGCGAACATCCTGCGGCCCCTCGGGATGGAGAGCAGCACGTTCGAGGAGCCGCTGCCGGAGGCCCTCGCGAAGCGGATGTCGATCGGCTACACGTTCGAGAACGGCGCGCTGAAGGCGAAGGACTACGAGTACATCAAGAACTTCGGCCCCGCCGGCTCGCTGGCCGCCACCGCCACCGACATGGCCCGCTTCATGATCGCCCACCTCCAGGAGGGAGGCTCCGGAGCCGCGCGCTTGCTCAAGCCGGAGACGGCGCGCGAGATGCACGGGCGCGCATTCAGCCCCCACGCCAGCGTGAACGGCTCCGGCCTGGGCTTCTACGAGGACTACCTGAACGGCCGGCGGACCATTGGCCACGGCGGGGACACGAACTACTTCCACAGCGAGCTCGCCCTGCTCGAAGAGGAGGGCGTCGGCTTCTTCCTCTCCGTCAACACCGGCGGCACGGCGGCGCTCGTGCCTCGGCACTTCGTCCGCGCCTTCATGAACCACTACTTCCCGGCGCGGCTGCCCGCGCTCAAGCCGCCCGCCGACTTCGCAGCGCGGGCCGCGAAGTACGCCGGGCGCTACCGCCCGCTCCGCCACTCCTACACGCGGTTCGAGAAGGTGCTGGCCCTGTTCGGCGAGGCCTCCGTCACCGCCACGAAGGACAACACGCTGCTCATCCCGGGTCTGCTGGGGGACAGCGCACAGTACGTCGAGGTGGCGCCTGCGGTGTTCCGTCAGATCGGGAAGGACACCACGGTCGCGTTCGTCGAAGACGAAGCCGGTCGGGTGCGGGGCATGGTCGGCCCCTTCGCTTTCATCCCTTTCTACAAGCTGCGCTGGTTCGAGAGCGCGCCGTTCCACTTCACGCTCCTCGGGGTTTGCATCTTGTTCTTCGTCATCGCCGTGGTCTCGGCTCTGCGAAATTGGAAGACGGACAAGGCGGGGCCCGGCGCCGCCCGCTGGGCGCGCCTCAACCTCGCCGTGCTCGGCGCCCTCAACCTGGCGTTCCTCGTGGGGTTCGCTTCGATCTTCGCCGCGGGGCTGGACGATCTCATCTTTGCTCTGCCCAAGGGCCTGTACGCCGTCCTGGCCTTGCCACTGCTTGGGCTGGCGCTCACCCTCGTCGCCGTGGTCCTGGCCGTTCGGGTGTGGAAGGATCGGTACTGGACACGCGGCTCCCGTCTCCTGCACTCGACGGCAGTGGCGGCGGCGATCAGCTTTGGATGGTTCTTGAGCTACTGGAACCTCATCGGCTACAAGGTCGGTTAGCGCGCCGCGCGCGGCAGTCAGGTCTTTGCCGCCGCCGCTGGCGGCGACGCCTTCCACAGCTCCCCCAGCACGCGGGCGAAGTTGCCGCCCAGGATCAGCTCGATGTCACGATCGGAGTAGCCGCGCCGGATCAGCCCCTCGGCCAGGTCGTAAATCCGGCGCGGGTGGTCGAGGCCCTCGACGTCGATCTTCTCCCGGAAGGCGTAGCTACCCTTGTAACCCTCCCGCAGCTTCTTGTTGAGCTCGGGGGGCATGTCGTCGTAGCCGTAGAGGTCGACGTCGCTGCCCACCCCCACGTGCTCGACGGAGGTCAAGCGGGCCACGTGGTCGAAGTGGTCGAGCACATGCTCGATGGTGGTGGGCTCCTCTGCCCGGACGAACATCCGCACGCCCGTGATGCCCATGACGCCCCCGCCCGCCGCCATCTTGCGGATCGCCTCGTCGGTCTTGCAGCGCGGGTGCCCTTGCACGAGGGCCCGGCAGTTGGAGTGGGTGATGAGCACTGGGCGCTTCGAGGCCTCGAAGGCGTCGAGGGTGGTGCGGTCCCCGCAGTGGGAGACGTCCACGGCCATTCCCACCTGGTTCATGCGCTCGACGATGCCGACTCCGAAGTCGGAGAGGCCCTCGTCGCGGCGCTCGGTCGCGCCGTTGCCGATCAGGTTGCGGGCGTTATAGGTAAGCTGGGCGACGCGCTGGCCCAGGCCGTGAAAGGCGTTCACGTCGTCCAGGCGACGGAAGTGCTCCGCGTTCTGGAGACCCAGCAGGATGCCGATCCGACCGGAGGCCTTGACCCGAGCGAGGTCGTCGG
>DATFEN010000221.1:0-5941 GCA_035251085.1 Vicinamibacteria bacterium
GAGCAGGCGAGCGAGCAGGCCGAGGCCGTAGAACGCGCCCAGGACGTGGCGCATGAGCCAGAGATCCGGCGGCGCCGTGATCGCCGCCGTCAGGACCACCTGGCGGATGACCGCGCAGGACTGCGCCACACCGCGCTTCTCCTCGGCGCCCGCGCCCGACGCCTCGACCGCGTGCTGCAGGTGGGCCAGCCGATCGAGTGCCCGCTGGCCCATCCCCAGCAGGTGGGGGACGCGATCGCGGAAGGTCTCCCAGGCCGCCTGCTGCAGGTAGGGATGGCCGGCGCTCGACAGGCCCGCAGGCAGGCTCAGGGCCGCCTGCAGGGACGAGGCGAGCGCGTCGCCCGCCGCCGCGGCTTGCAGCACCTCTTGCAGCTTGGCCACCGCGGCCATGCTGGACGACGGCGCGCATCCCGTCAACGGGAGCGACGAGCCGGGCGCCAGTGAGGTCAGTACGTCGGCAGCCTCGGGTCGACCTCCTTCGCCCAGGCCAGGATCCCGCCCCTGAGGTTCTGCAGCTTGCGGAAGCCCGCCTTCCGCAGCTGGCCGATCGCCTTGGCCGAGCGCGCGCCGGACTTGCAATGGAGCACGTAGCTCTTCGCCGTGTCCAGCTCGTGCAACCGGTCGCCGAGCGAGCCGAGCGGGATCAAGCGCGCGCCCTCGATGTGGCAGATCGCCCACTCGTGGGGATCGCGCACGTCGATCACCTCGAGATCCTCCCCCGCGTCGAGGCGCCGCTTCAACTCGGAAGCGCCGATCTCCTCGACTGCTTCAGCCGGAGCCTCGCCGCGCCCGATGCCGCAGAAGGCGAGATAGTCCTGCAGCGCGGTGATCGTGGGCTTCTCGCCGCAGAGCGGGCAGGCCGGGTTCCTCCGGAGCCGCAGCTCGGTGAAGCCCATCGACAGCGCGTCGTATAGCAACAGGCGACCCACGAGTGGCTCGCCGATGCCGAGCAGGATCTTGATCGCCTCGGTCGCCTGGATGGCGCCAATGACTCCCGGCAGAATCCCCAGGACGTCGCCCTCGGCGCAGCTCGGGACGAGGCCCGGCGGCGGTGGCTCGGGATACAGGCAGCGGTAGCACGGGCCGCGCTCCGGCCAGAACACGCTGGCCTGGCCCTCGAAGCGGAAGATCGAGCCGTACACGTTGGGCTTGCGGAGCAGGTAGCAGGCGTCGTTGGTGAGGTAGCGGGTCTCGAAGTTGTCGGTGCCGTCCACGACGACGTCGTAGCCGGCCATCACCTCGAGCGCGTTGTCCGACGTCAGCGGCGCCGAGACGGTCTCGATCGCGATATAGGGGTTCAAGGCGCCGAGGCGGGCTTTGGCGCTCTCGAGCTTCGGACGGCCCACCCAGCTCGTGTCGTGGAGGATCTGGCGCTGGAGGTTGCTTTCGTCCACGACGTCGAAGTCGACGATGCCGAGCCGGCCGACGCCGGCGGCCGCGAGGTAGAGCGCCGCCGGCGAGCCCAGCCCGCCGGCGCCCACGAGCAGCACGCTGCCGGCCTTGAGGCGGCGCTGCCCTTCGATGGTCACCTCGGGCATGATCAAGTGGCGGGCGTAGCGGGCCACCTCCTCGCGGCTCAGGTCGGGCGCCTCGACGCGGGGGGCGGTCGCGGCGGCCCCGCCTGCGATCGCGGGAACGATGGTCACGCGATCGCCGTCCTTCAGCGCGGCGGAGAGCCCGCCCAGGGTCCGCGCGTCCTCCCCGTTCACGAAGACGTTGACGAAGTTGCGGAGCCCGCGCTCTTCCGTGAACAGTTGCGCCGCCAGGCCTGGGCATTCCGACGCGAGCCGCTCGAGGGCGTCGCCCAGTGAGTCGGCGTCGATGCCGACCTCCGCTCGCTCGCCGGCGAAACGGCGCAACGGCGTGGGGAGCTTGACGATGACGGACATCCCTTCTCCTTTCAAGAGCCCATAGCGATCGCGACCGGCTCGAACGGATCGCCGTCCCGCACCTGCCAGGCCGTGATCTCCTGCGGCCGGCCTGCGGCGACCGCGACGACCACGGTCAGCAGGCCCGGCCAGGCGAACTGCCGATCCGTCGCAGACGGTCGCGCCGGATGGTCCGGGTGACTGTGCCAGAAGCCGAGGAGGCGCAGGCCACGCGCCTCGGCGGCCTCCTCGACCGAGAGATAGTCCGCGGGCGAGACCACGAAGCGCGTGCCTGGGCGCTCGCCCTCGGCGTTGGGGAGCACGCTGGCTTCGAGGACGTGGCCGTCCTGGTGGCCGAGCAACGCGCCACAGCCCTCGAGCGGGTAGGCGCGCGCCGCCTCGCGTCGGATCTCGTCGAGCGCCGAAGTGGAGAAACGGACCAAATCGCTCACTCGGACTCCCAGAAGCGCTCGGACAGGTAGCGCTCTCCGCCGTCTGGAAATACGGTGACGACCGTCCGCGCGCCGGTCTCGCGCGCCGCGCGGAGCGCACCGACCAGCGCCGCACCCGAGGACACGCCGGCCAGGTGGCCTTCCTCGCGGGCGAGGCGGCGCGCCATCTCCTGCGCGTCCTCCGTGGCGACTCCGAGGCGCAGGTGGGCGAGAGACGGATCGAAGATCGCGGGGACGATGGCGCTGGCCATGTGCTTCAGGCCTTCGAGCCCGTGGAACGGCCGATCGGGCTCCACGGAGGCGCGCTGCGTCGCGGGACTGGCGTGCGCGAGGTGGCGCGAGACGCCGACGAACGTGCCGCCGGTCCCGAGGCCCGCCACGAAGAGATCGAGCCGCTCGCGACCGAGCTGGTTCAGGATCTCCGGGCCCGTCGTCGTCTCGTGGGCGCGCGGGTTCGCTGGGTTCGAGTACTGGTCGGCGTAGAAGAACCGATGGCCGTCACGGGCCAGCTCTCGGGCCCGGCGTATTGCGCCGTCGGACCCCTCGAGGGGGTCGGTCTCGATGATCTCGGCGCCGAACGCGCGAAGGATCTTTCGGCGCTCGGCGCTCGCGGATCCAGGCAGGCACAGCGTCACCCCGAACCCGAGCGCGGCGCCCAGCATGGCGTAGGCGATGCCGGTATTGCCCGAAGAGGCGTCGAGGAGGCGCCGACCGGGCAGCGCGCCTTCGATGAGCGCTGCCTCGACGATGGCGCGAGCAGCCCGATCCTTCACGCTGCCGCCGCGGTTGGCCGCCTCCAGCTTCGCGAGCACCCGCATGCCCGGCGGCGGGATCCGCCGCAGCTCCACGAGCGGCGTCGCGCCCACCCGCCGGAGCAGCGGATGCGCGAGTCGCTCGTACTCCGGACGAGGACGCGTCAGGACGCTCATGTCGACGCCCGCAACCTCCAAAGAAAAACGGCCCATCGGGGCTCCGATGGGCCGTTCGAGAACGCGGGCCTGGGCTGACTCTACCCGGGCCCCGCGTACACGGGCCCACCTGTGAGACAACAGGCGCACAGGCAGGTCCGCATCGTCATCGAAAACAAGTTAACTCCGGGCCGGCGGCCTGTCAAACGGCATCCTCGTCGTCGTCGCCCCCGCCATCGCCGTCATCATCCTCATCCTCACCGTCGTCGCCGCCCCCGCCGTTGTTCTCCACCCGGATCTTCCGAGCGAGGATCGATCCGTCGGACTGGGGGACGCCCTCGACCTCGACCGTCGTCCCGACGACGAGCGCCGCGAGCGTCGTGGTGTTGCCGCCGTCCTTGATCTCGGTCGAGCTGTCGACGACGACGGTTCGGCCGCTCACGATGAGGCTGGACGCCCCGATCGACTCGATGGTGCCCGTGAACTGGGTCTCGTCCTCGTCCTGGTCGTCGTCATCGTCGAGGGTGGCGTTGTTGCCCGAGAGCTGCACGCTGATCTCGACCGTCTGGCCGGGGGTCAGACCCGAGATCTGGAGAGTCGCGTCGATCCCGCGGCCCTCGAAGCGGAGCGCGACGCTTCCGGTGCCGGTGGGGACGTCCGAGAGAGTGAAGTGGCCCGAGGCGTCGGTGGTGGCGGTGATCGAGGTACCCACCACCGTGACGCGGATGCCGCCCTTGCTCGACGACGTCTGGACGGATGCGGCGGAAGCGGAGGCGCCGTTGACGCGTCCGACGATGGTGGCAGTGTGTGCTGCGCCGGACGGACCAGCGAGGGAGGCCGCGTTCGAACCGCAGCCCGCAGAGATCAGTGCGACGAATGCCAGGCTGGCCGCGGCCAGCCAACGGAAAGATGGAGGGATAATACTCATCCTTCGAAGCTATTCGCCGCCAATGCCACACGCCGTGAGCGCGATCACGTTTTGGCCGGCGACACCCGGCTGGCGCGGCCTTCAGCGCAGGCTGAGGCTCAGGAAGGCCGTGAACCCCTTCGGGTGGCGGCCGTAGTCCGGCTCGAGGAACTCCGGAAGGCGATGCAGGCTGAACGCCGCACCCAGCGCGGGAGCGCCGGGCAGGCCGCCCGGAAGCTCGCGCTTCAGGCCCACATCGAGCTTCGAGACCGGGAACACGCGCGCGTGGAACGGATCCCTTCTCGAGAACAGCTCGTCCTTCTCGACCCACTCGGCTCGCAGGAACGCGCGTTCCGGCCCGCCCCAACCGAGAGCCCACTCGAAGAGGGCGGCTTCGAGCGTCTGCTGCGGGCCGTAGATCGAGAACGGCGATCGCGAGAGCGGAGCGCTCCGGCGGTTGCGCCCGACCGCGAGGAGGGCGTCGAGGCGCAGCTTGCCGAGCTGCTCGCTCCACTGCGCCGAGAGCGTCGTGCGGTCGACGTCGACGTCGGGGTGCAGCGACTCGGGCGCGCGCAGCCGCCCGTAGCTGGCTTGCAGTGACCACGCGGCCGACGGATTCCAGGTCAGCCTCGCGGAGCGCGAATCGAGCGCGCCGGTCTCGAACCCCCAGCGCGCGGCGTCGGGCTCGCGGCCGTTGAACAGCGAGGCGTCGAGTTTGAGTCCGGCGAAGCTCGCGCCGAGGCTCACGACGCCGAAGCTGATGTGGGTCGAGTCGAACCAATGGTGCGAGATCGGGGCCACGGGGTTCGGCATCGCGGAGGGCCGATGCATGAAAGCGGCGGGTCCCAGGGCCGGCTCCCCAGGAAGCCCGCCATACACGAAGGTGCGGGCGCGAGGGCCGATAGGGAGGCGGTAGGCGGCAGCCAGCTCCATCACGAGGTCGTGGGGGTGTTGGCGGTCGACCAGCGGCTCGTTCTCGTCGTCGATCTCGCCCGTCTGGAGGAGCAGCGGATAGCCTTCCGGTCCGAGCAGCGGCTCCGCGCTCGCCATCGCCCGCAGCAACAGGCTCCCCGGGCCCACGTCCCGCTCGCCGGAGGCCATCAACATGGACGCAAAGAACCCTTCGCTCGTGCCGCGGGGCCCGCTCTGCTTCGTCCACGCGAGATCCAGCTTGCCGTGGACCATGAGGCGCCAGCCTCCCGGCGTGAAGTGCCGGCCCTCCATTCCTGCCGCCGCCGGCTGCCAGCTGGTCCCGGAGGCCCAGGGCTCGCCGTCGTCCGCGGCGTGATGGCTGTGCTGGGCCAGGGCCAATGGGGCGCAGAGCGTCAATGAGAGAAGCAGAGCGCGCCCCACGCTTCCAGTATCTCACCCGCTTCCTGGCCCGGTTGACTGCGGATCGCGCTGGCGTCAGAGTGGGCCCGGTTTCCCAGAAGAGACAGGAGGATCCCAATGAAGCGGTTCAACCTCGCCGTCGTGGTGTCGTGTCTGCTCGCACCGGGCGTCTTCGCCCAGGAGCATTTCTCGGAGGGGCCCGTGTGGGCGTGCGGCGCCTATCGGACCAAGGACGGGCACTTCGACGACTACATGAAGTATCTGCGCGAGAATTTCGTCCCGACGTCGCAGGAGAGCAAGAAGGCGGGCCTCACGCTCGACACCAAGGTCTATCTGCACGTGCCGGCGACCCCGAGCGATCCCGACGTCTTGATCTGCACGCTCCATGCGAGCTTCGGCAAGGCGCTCGACTACGATGCGGAGCGGGACGCGAAGAGCAAGGACATCTCGGCGAAGCACTACAAGACCCCTGAC
>DATFEN010000222.1:0-32010 GCA_035251085.1 Vicinamibacteria bacterium
AGTCCGCTGACCCTGCGTCTGCCCTTCGCCGCGCGCGTAGGCCTCGTCATGCTCGGGGCGGCCGGCGTGCTCTTCCCGGCCCTCGGTCGAGCGGGGCTCGAGCGCGCGGAGATCTACTTCCTCGACGCGGCCCGGGGGATGGTCGAGAGCGGCGATTGGCTGGTGCCGCGTTATCGCGGCGAGCCCTTCTTCGACAAGCCTGCTCTCACCTACTGGCTGATCGCCGTGGCCATGGAGTGGCTCGGACCGACGGCGGCAGCGGGGCGCGCGGTCTCCAGCGTCGCGGCGCTCTGCCTGCTCGCAGCCACGGCGTGGCTCGGCTCGCGGCTGCTCGGTCGCGATGCGGCTCTCGCCGGCACGATCGCGCTGGCCACGAGCGTCGCTTTCATGGGCTTCGGGCGGATCGCCATGTCCGACATGCTGCTGGCGCTCTTCTCGACGCTCGCGGTCGGCCTTGCCGTGCGGGCATGGCAGGCCCCCGCGGCATGGGTCCTGCCCTTGCTTGGCCTCGTGCTCGGCCTCGGTTTCCTGACGAAGGGCCCGATCGCGCTGCTGCTGCCGGGCCTGGGCGTCGCGCTGTATTCCTGGCCGAGGCGCCGCTCCGCATGGCCCGTGACGCCGGTGAGCCTGGGCCTCGGGGCTCTGCTCGCCGTCCTCGTCGGCCTCGGCTGGTTCGCGCTCGTCTACGTGCGTCTCGGCGCAGGGCCCCTGGCCCACTTCTTCCTCCGCGAGAACCTCGAGCGCTTCGCAGCGCAGACCTACGACACGGGCCGCGGCCCGCTCTTCTACCTCGGCGCCTACGTCAGCGTCGGCGCGCCGTGGTCGCTGCTCCTGGCCATCGCCGGCTGGCGCGCGTTCAGGCCCCGGCCTGCGGACCCCGACAGCGGCGGGGCGCGCTTCCTGCTCATGTGGGCGGCGCTCATGCTGGTGCCGTTGGGCCTGGCGAGGGGCAAGCTCGACTACTACCTGCTGCCGCTCCTGCCCGCCCTGTCGCTGGTCTGCGGGCGGTACTTCGCACTGGGTGGCTGGACGAAAGGCGATCGTGGCATGGTCCGCGCCGCGCTCGTGCTCCTGGCCGGCGCCCTCGCCTCGGCGCCGTTCCTGCTCGCGCGCGTCGATCCCGGTTGGATCGATCCCGAGAGGCGCCGCCTCGCCGTTGCCGCGGCGGTGGCGGCGGCCCTCGCGTTGCTGGTCGCGGCCTGGCTTGCGCGGCCCCGCGTGGTTCTCGGCACGCTGGCCGCGGCCAGCGCCGGCATCGCGGTCGTGTTCACGGTGGTCGTCGTGCCGGGCTTCCTCGACGATCAACCGAACCGGCGGATCGTGCGCGACGTCGAGCGGGCGCTGGAGCGACGGCCATCCGCGCGTGTCGTTGTCTGCCAGGACCCGACTCGAGTCCAGCGCGACATCCTCTTCGAGGCACGCACCGCCGTGGAAGAGCGCTGCGACCTGTGGGCCGTCGCGAGCGGCCGCGCTCCGGCGATCCTGCTGGTTCGCGGGGAGGAGTCGAAGAGCCTGCGTCCAGCACGGCTGCGCGTGCGCGGCCGGTACCGCTATCTGCCGGCGACGGCGCTGGGGCTCGAGGCGGCCGGCAGCGTCCGGCCCGGTCGTCTCTTCCTTCTCACCAACGAAGGCAGGCGGCGGTCAGCGCGTGCCAGGCTGATGGCCGCGACGGGCCGGCGCTCGACGGCGCACGAGCGTCGGTAGGCCCTCCGGGTTTTTTCGAGTCGACCTCACGAACGCGTGGGCAGGGACGTTTACCAGGTGTGAGCCAGAAGCCCTTCGAGCAGATCGTGGCGGCGCACGGGCCGACCGTGCTGCGGGTGTGCCGCGCGCTGTTGGGCCCGACGGACGCCGAGGACGCGTGGTCGGAGACCTTCCTCGCCGCGCTCGCGGCGTACCCCCGCCTTCGGGCGGACAGCAACGTCGAGGCCTGGCTCGTCACGATCGCGCACCGCAAGGCGCTCGATCACTTGCGGGCGGCGTCGCGTCGTCCGACCCCCCGCGATCCGTTGCCGGAGCGCGCCCAGAACGACCGCAGCCTCGCGGGCTGGGAGATCGGCCTGTGGCCGGCACTGAAGGCGTTGCCCGCCAGGCAACGCCAGGCGATCGCCTACCACCACCTCGTAGGCCTTTCGTACCGCGAAGTCGCCCGTATCGTGGGCGGCACCGAGGCCGGCGCGAGGCGAGCAGCCGCCGACGGGATCGCCATGCTGCGTAGGACATTCAAGGGAGGAGAGTCGCGATGACGAACCTGTTCGACGCTTTGCCGACGCTCGACGTTGAAGCCAATCGTCGCCTGCACCAGCGCCTGACGGACGCCGCGGACGCTGCGGGACTGCTCGAAGTCGCGTACCGGACCCTCGACACGCCGGTCGGCACGTTGCTGCTGGCCGCCACGCCGAAGGGCCTGGTGCGGGTCGCGTACGCGAGCGAGGGCCACGACCGGGTGCTGGAGAGCCTCGCCCGCGCCGTGAGCCCGCGCCTCCTGCTCGCCCCCGGACGTCTCGATGGCGCGGCACGGGAGATCGAGGAGTACTTCGCCAAGCGGCGCAGCGCCTTCGGCGTCCCGCTGGACCTGCGTCTCGCCCACGGTTTTCGGCGCACGGTGCTCTCGCACCTGCCCGGGATCGGCTACGGAAAGACCGCCAGCTACGCCGCGGTCGCGAGGGCGTCCGGCAACGCCAAGGCGGTGCGCGCCGTGGGCTCCGCGTGCGCGACCAACCCGCTGCCCGTGGTCGTGCCCTGCCACCGCGTCGTGCGCAGCGATGGAAGCATCGGCGAGTACGTCGGTGGCGTCGAAGCCAAGCGGGCCCTGCTCGCGCTCGAGGCTGCGGCGTGATCCAGCCCGATGCCCGGACGTGCGTGTTGACGGGGCCGGACGGCCAGCCCTACCGCAGCCCGATTCGAGGCACGCTCGGGGGCCACAGGCGAAGCCGCGTGTACGGCAGGCTCGACTGTCCGGCGGCGCTCCGGGCGATCGCGCGCGGCGGGTACGTCCATGACCGAGTGTTCTTCGCCGACGAGGAAGCCGCCACCGCCTCGGGCTATCGGCCCTGCGCAGCGCGTCTTCCCGACAGGTACGCTCTATGGAGGGCGGGACAGGTGGAGAGCGAAGCAGGCATCGTGGCCCGTCTGGCGTCGTTCGATTGGCCGAGCGCCGCAAGCGATCTGGACCGCCACGGCTGGTCGCTGCTCGAAAAGCTCCTCACGCCCGGTGAGTGCAGCAGCGTCGCCGGGCTGTATGACGACGCGAGCCGCTTCCGAAGCCGCGTGGTCATGGCGCGTCACGGATTCGGACGCGGCGAGTACAGCTACTTCGCCTACCCGCTACCGGACCTCGTGGCCGAGCTTCGCATCGCGCTCTATCCGCTTCTGGTCCCGACTGCGAATCGCTGGAACGAGGCGATGCGAAAGGACGTCCGGTATCCGGGCACGCACGCGGAGTTCCTGGCGCGGTGCCACCGCGCGGGCCAGAGCCTTCCCACGCCCCTGCTGCTTCGCTATGCGGTCGACGACTACAACTGCCTCCACCAGGACCAGTACGGCGAGCACGTCTTTCCGTTGCAGGTCGCCATCCTGCTTTCGGAGCCGGGGGTGGACTTCAGCGGCGGCGAGTTCGTGCTGACGGAACAGCGGCCCAGGATGCAGTCACGGGCCGAGGTGGTGCCGTTGCGTCGCGGCGACGCCGTGGTCTTCGCCGTGAACGAGCGGCCCGTGCAGGGAAGGCGCGGCAGCCACCGTGTCCGGATGCGCCATGGCGTCAGCCGGCTGCGCTCCGGCCACCGCGCCACCTTGGGCATCATCTTCCACGACGCGAAGTGAGCCGGGGCTGCCCGCGCGCCTCGTCGCCGCGTGCTAGGCTCGCGAGGAGGGAGCTCATGAAGCTGTGCTTCGGGACCGTCCTGGCGGTGGCCGCCGCGCTCGCGTCGCCGCCCGTCACGGCGGCAGAGCGCTTCACGGTTCCGGTGGAGTACCTGAAGCTCGAAAACGGGCTGCGCGTGGTGCTGTCCGAGGACCGCACCGCGCCCACGGCGATCGTCGGCGTCTACTACAACATCGGCTTCCGCATCGAGCCTCGGGACCGCACCGGCTTCGCACACCTCTTCGAGCACATGATGTTCCAGGGCTCGCAGAACCTCGGAAAGATGGAGCTGGGCCGACTCGTCAGCGCGAGGGGCGGCTTCCTCAACGGCTCCACGCGCTTCGACTTCACCAACTACTTCCAGGTCGTGCCCGCGAACGCGCTGGAGACGATGTTGTGGGCGGAGGCGGACCGCATGAAGGGCTTGGCGATCACCCAGGAGAACCTGAGGAACCAGCAAGCCGTGGTGAAGAACGAAGTCAAGGTCAACGTGCTGAACCGACCCTACGGAGGCTTCCCCTGGCTCGACCTGCCGCAGCACGCCAACGAGAACTGGCACAACGCCCACAACTTCTACGGCGACCTCGGCGACCTCGATGCAGCCACGCTGGAGGACGTGAAGACATTCTTTAGCCAGTTCTACGCTCCCAACAACGCCGCGCTCGTGGTGGTCGGGGATGTCGACCGCCAGCAGACGCAGGCCTGGATCCGCCGTTACTTCGGCGGCATTCCCGCCGCGAAGCTCGCCGAGAAGCCCGACATCTCCGAGCCGCGTCAGGCCATCGAGAAGCGCGCTTCGAAGACCGACTCGCTCGCCACGAAGCCGGCGCTGGCCGTCGGCTACAAGGCGCCGAAGCGCATGACCCCCGAGTACTTCGCCCTCGGGGTCATCGACCAGATCCTGCTTCAGGGGCGCGACAGCCGGCTGTACGGGGCCCTCGTGGAGGGCGGATACACGGGCGATGTCGAGGGCGGCATCAATGCGCCGCTCGGGAACATGTTCGACGTCAACGGCCCCACGCTCTGGACGTTCTCCCTGGTTCATGACGCGGAGCGGAAGGCCGACGACGTCCTGAAGGCGGCGGACGTCGAGATCGAGGCCTTGCGCGCTCGGCCCATCGACGTTGGCAGCCTCGAGCGCGCGCGGGTGAAGGCGCGCTCGGCGCTCTACGACGACCTCGAGCGGCTGTTCGGCTTCGGACGCGCCAACCTGCTCGCCTGCTTCGCGCTCTTCGATGACGACCCCGGCCTGATCAACCGCCTGGAGCAGGAGTTCGGCAAGGTCACGCCCGAGCTGATCCAGCGGACGGCCCAGGATTATCTGCGGCCGACCAACCGGACCGTCCTGGTCCTCGAGCCCAAGGGCGCCGCGGCGCCCGCGGCGAGCGAGCAGGATTGAGGATGAAGACGGCATCCCTCTTCGCGCTCCTCGGCATCGCCGCCAGCTACGGCGCCGCCTCCGCGCAGGAGAAGCCGCCGGCCTCGGGCCCGACGCGCGCCTTCGCTCTGCCCGCCCCGAAGCGCTTCGCCCTCGACAACGGCTTGCGGGTCACTCTCGTGCCCTGGGGCTCGGTGCCGAAGACGCGCGTCGAGCTGATGGTCGAGGCCGGGAGCATCGACGAGCCCGCAGTGCAGGTGTGGCTGTCCCAGCTCACCGGACGCCTGCTGCGCGAGGGCACGTCGACCCGGACCGGCGCCCAAGTGTCGGAGGAAGCCGCCCGCATGGGAGGAGAGGTGGCCGTCGCCGCCGGCGCGGACACGACCGAGATCACCGGCGACGCGCTCTCCGAGTTCGGCCCGGAGATGGTGGCGCTCGTGGCCGAGCTCGCGCAACGGCCGCGCTTCCCGGAGTCGGAGCTCGGGCGCCTGAAGACCGACCTGCTGCGCGAGCTCTCCGTGGCGCGGACGCAGCCCGGGCAGCAGGCGCTCGCCAGGTTCCGGGAAGTCGTCTACGGCGATCATCCCTACGGGCGCGTGTTCCCGACCGACGAGTCGCTGAAGGCGCTGTCGTTGAAGCAGGTGAGGGCGTTCCACGAGGCGGGCTTCGGCGCGGGGCGCGCCCATCTCTACGTGGCCGGGAGATTCGACGCCGCGGCGGTCGAGGGAGCCGTGCGTACATCCTTCGGCTCCTGGAAGCGCGGCACACCCGCCGCGCCGAGACGCCCGGCTCCGATGACGGCGCGGGCGCTCCACGCCGTCGACCGTCCAGGCGCCGTGCAGTCCACAATCTACATGGGCCTGCCGGTGATCGACGCCTCCGATCCGAGCTACGTCCCGCTGCTGGTCACCCACACCCTGCTCGGCGGCTACTTCTCGTCGCGCATCACCTCCAACATTCGCGAGCAGAAAGGCTACACCTACTCGCCGCAGGCGCAGCTCTCGCGGCGCCGCCGAGACGCCTACTGGGTGGAGCAGGCGGACGTCACGACCGCGGTGACCGGCGCGTCGCTCAAGGAGATCTTCTTCGAGATCGACCGGCTCCGTTCCGAGGCGCCGCCGTCGGAGGAGCTCGAGGCGGTCAAGAACTACCTGTCGGGCACCTTCGTGCTCCAGAACTCGACTCGAAACGGGATCATCGACCAGCTCGAGCTCGTCGACCTGAACGGCCTGCCCGAGAACTACCTTCGGGACCTGGTGCCGCGCATCCAGTCCGTCACCCCCGACGACGTGAAGGAGACGGCGCGCGCGCAGATCGATCCTGCTCGCATGACTATCGTGGTCGTGGGCGATCTGAACGCGATCGACGAGCAGCTGAAGCCGTACCGCTGAAGGCGTCACGAATGATTGGCTCATTTCGATTCGTCGCACTGCCGTTCGAGCGGTTCGTGCCGCTCTTCGGTCGGAGCGAGGCGGCCTTGCAGGCGTTGGGCGCTCGGCGGATGGTCGTCGACGAGAAGCCGGGTTTCCCATGTCGGGTGAGCCTCGTCGACGCTGAGGTTGGCGAGACCGTCCTGCTCGTTCCCTTCACCCATCACGACGTGTCAACTCCCTATCGGGCGTCCGGGCCGATCTTCATTCGCAGTCACGCAAGGACGGCGAATCCGGCGGTGGACGAAGTTCCGATCATGTTCAAGCATCGCCAGCTTTCGATTCGCGCCTATGACGAAGCGGCGATGATGGTCGACGCGAAGGTCGTGACCGGCACCGATCTCGAGGCGACGATCCGGCATCTCTTTGCCAATGAGAGCGTCGGCTACCTGCACATCCACAATGCGGGTCCAGGTTGCTTCAACTGCTCAGTGGTCCGCGCCGGGTTCCCCTAGTTCTTCAGGGCGCGCAGGGACGCCTCGGCCGCGTCGACGGTCGCGTCGAGGTCGCTCTCGGAATGGGCGAGCGACACGAAGGCGGCCTCGAACTGCGCCGGCGGCAGGTACACGCCGCGCTCGAGCATGCCGTGGAAGAAGCGGCCGAACAGCGCCGTGTCCGAAGTCTTGGCGGAGGTGAAGTCGGTGACCGGGCCGCGGCAGAAGAACGCGGTGAGCATGGAGCCGACGCGGTTCACGGTGACCTGGGCTTCGGCCGCCTGAGCAGCGCGGCTCAGACCGACTTGCAAGCGCGTGGTCAGCGCTTCGAGGCGCTCGTAGGTGCCCGGCCGCTGCAGCGCGTCGAGCGCGGCGCAGCCCGCCGCCATCGCTAGCGGATTGCCCGAGAGCGTGCCCGCCTGGTACACGGGGCCCAGCGGCGCGACGTGCTCCATGATGTCGGCGCGCCCGCCGTAGGCCGCGCAGGGCAGCCCGCCGCCGATGATCTTGCCGAGACACGTCAGGTCGGGCTTCACGCCGTAGGCCTGCTGGGCGCCGCCCCGCGCGATTCGGAAGCCGGTCATGACCTCGTCGAGGATGAGCAACGCCCCGCACTCGCGCGTCAGGCGGCGCAGGCCCTGCAGGAAGCCGTCGTGCGGCGCGACGCAGCCCATGTTTCCGGCCACGGGCTCCACGATCACAGCCGCGAGGTCCGCGCCGTGCTCCTCGACGATGCGCGCGACGTCGCCGATGTCGTTGAAGGGCGCGGTCAAGGTGTCGGCCGCGGTGGCTTCGGTCACTCCGGGTGAGCCGGGGATGCCGAGCGTCGCGACGCCCGAGCCCGCAGCCACGAGCAGGCTGTCGGCGTGGCCGTGATAGCAGCCCTCGAACTTGAGGATCTTGCGGCGTCCCGTGAAGCCGCGGGCCAGGCGCAGCGCGCTCATCGCGGCCTCGGTCCCGGAATTCACGAAGCGCACCCGCTCCACGGCGGGCATCGAGCGCACCACGCGCTCGGCCAGCTCGACCTCGCCGGCGCAAGGCGCTCCGTACGAAGTGCCTCGCGCCGCGGCTTGCTGCACGGCCTCCACGATCGGCGGGTAGGCGTGGCCGAGGATCATCGGACCCCACGAGCCGACGTAGTCGATGTAGCTCTTGCCGTCGGCGTCCCAGAGGCGACAGCCCTCCGCCTTCCGGATGAAGAGCGGCGTGCCGCCCACGGCCTTGAAGGCCCGAACTGGGGAATTCACGCCGCCGGGGATCGAACGCTGGGCGCGCGCGAACAGCTCCTGCGACTGGCTCATCGAGCCTACGTCGCCCATCGCGCGAAGTCCTTCGCATGATACGTGAGGATGACGTCGGCGCCCGCGCGCCGGATGGCGGTGAGCGTCTCGATCACGATGCGTTTCTCGTCGATCCAGCCGCGCTGAGCCGCCGCCTTCACCATCGCGTACTCCCCCGACACGTTATAGGCCGCCACCGGCAGGTCGACGCTCTCTCGCACGGCGCGGATCACGTCGAGATAGGGGAGCGCCGGCTTGACCATCACGATGTCGGCGCCCTCCTCCACGTCCAGTCGCACCTCCTTCAAGGCCTCGCGCACGTTGGCCGGGTCCATCTGATACCCGCGCCGGTCCCCGAACTGCGGCGCGGAGTCGGCCGCCTCGCGGAACGGACCGTAGAAGGCCGAGGCGTACTTCGCGGCGTAGGAGAGGATCGGCACGTCCGTCATCGAGACGGCGTCGAGGGCGCGCCGGATGGCCCCCACGCGGCCGTCCATCATGTCCGAGGGGGCGACGACATGGGCTCCCGCGCGGGCGTGGCTGACGGCCATCCGCGCGAGCAGCTCGAGGGTGGGGTCGTTCTTCACCTCCTGGTCCGCCACCACGCCGCAGTGGCCGTGGGAGGTGTATTCGCACAGGCACACGTCCGTCACGACGAGCAGGTCCCGACACGCGGCGCGAATGGCCCGGATCGCTTCCTGGACCACGCCCTCGTCGGCATAGCCCTGGGTGCCGAGGGGATCCTTGCCTTCGGGGAGGCCGAAGAGGATGACGCCGCCGATGCCGAGCGCCTCGACCTCGCGCGCTTCCCGGGCCGCCTCTTCGGCGGACAGATGGAAGCAACCGGGAAGCGACGGGATCTCGCGCCGCAGGCCGCGGCCCGGAGCCACGAACAGCGGGTAGATCAGTTGAGGGGGGGCGAGCCGCGTCTCCCGGACCATGGTCCGGAGGCGATCCGTCCGGCGCAGTCGCCGCGGGCGCTCAGACGGAAACGGCATGCGCTCCGATCACTCTTCGTCGTCGCCGAAGAAGAACTGGTCCGAGCAGCGCCTCGTGCAGAAAATGCGGCCGAAGGCCTTGAACCCGCAGTTGTCGCAGGCCCACTGGAAGCAGATGGGGCACTTGTTGAGCCGTATATCCTGGTCGCTGGTGTGGCAGACGACGCATTCCATTTGGCGTGTGTGGTGCGAGTATAGCATCCGTAGTACACTCGTTCGGGGCGTGCTCTGCCACGCAAGGGAGCGGTTTGCCATTCGTCGAAGGCGGTGTAGCTCAGTTGGTTAGAGCACGCGGCTCATATCCGCGGCGTCCGGGGTTCGAGTCCCTGCACCGCCACCATCCGGCCGCATCGGAGGCGCACTCGGGCAGCTCATGAAGAAGAAGATGACGTCGCTGGCGATCGCGGTAGTCGGGTCCCTCCGGGATCTCGGAAAGCCGCGCGCGGGCGAGACGGTCGTCGTCGCGCTCTCCGGAGGGGCGGACTCGGTGGCGCTCCTCGACGCTCTCGTGGAGGCCGGGCGCCGGCAGGGATTCGGCGTGGTCGCCGCCCACCTCGACCACGGCCTGAGGCCGGATTCCGCGCGGGACGTGGAGTTCTGCCGGAACCTCTGCACGCGTCTCGGCGTCCCACTTCATGTGGGCACGGCTGACGTGCGGGCACGTAAAGTGCGGGACGGGGCGGGGCTCGAGGCGGCTGCTCGCGAGGAGCGTTACGCCTTCCTGCGACGGGTGGAAGAGAGCACGGCCGCTGGAGCCATCGCCGTGGCCCACACCCGCGACGACCAGGCCGAGACGTTCCTTCTGCGCCTGCTCCGCGGCGCGGGCAGCGCGGGCCTCGGGGCCATGCGCACCCGCAGCGGGAGCCTGATCCGGCCGCTCCTGGGCGTCGGACGGCGGGAAGTGCTCGAGCACCTGCGCGCCCGCGGCCTGGAGTGGCGCGAGGACGGGACGAACTCCGAGCTGCGTTTCGCCCGCAATCGGGTGCGTCACGAGCTCCTGCCCTACCTCGAGAAGCACTTCAACCCCGGGATCCGCGCGACCCTGGCACGCTCGGCCGCGCTGCTCGCGGAGGATCACGAGCGACTGGCCGAGGGCGCCGCGGATCTCTATCGGCAGGCGGCCCGTCGTTCGGGCGGAGGCGTGCTGCTTGACGGCGACACGCTGCGCCGGACGCCGCGCCCGCTGGCGCGCCAGCTGGTCCGTGCCGCGCTGCGCGACGCCGGAGGGCTCGCGCAGGTCAAGGCCACCCACGTGGAGAAGATCCTCGACGTGTCGGGGCGTGCTGGCCGACCCGGGCGCCGCCTGCCCCTGCCGGGCGGCCGTGAGGCGGTGTTCCGCTTCGGCCAGGTGCGGATCGGCGCGCGGACCGACACCAAGGAGGCGTGCCCTTGAGCTTCCCGCACGCCGACACCCTGTTCAGCGCCGAGCAAATCCGGCGACGCGTCGCCGAGCTGGGCGCCGAGATCACCGACGCCTTCGATGGGCACGACCTCAGCGTCGTGACGCTGCTGAAGAGCGGCGTGGTGTTCATGGCGGACCTGATCCGCCAGATCCCGCTCGACACGACGTGCCACTTCCTGCGGGTCAACTCGACCCGCGACGAGGGCGCTGTGCGCACCGACATCGTGTACTCGACCGAGATCCGCTACGGGGGACGCCACGTCCTGATCCTGGACGACATCGTGGACACCGGGATCACCCTGGCGTTCCTCCTCGAGCAGATCCGGGAGCACAAGCCGAGCAGCCTCAAGGTCTGCGCCCTCGTGGACAGGCCGGGCGACCGCAAGACCGACATCCACCCCGACTGGGCGGCGTTCACGATCGCCGAGCCGGTGACGGACCGATTCCTCGTCGGCTACGGCCTCGACTACGCCGAGCGTTATCGCGGCCTGCCCTTCATCGGCACGATTCCGCGCCCGGCGCGGGCGGACGCGTCGCAGCACCAATCCGGGAGTGACTAAAAGTGAACTCGACGTTCAAGACGGTCATGCTGTGGATGTCGCTGCTGGCGGTGATCTTCCTCGCCTGGCACTTCGCCCAGATCCAGAAGAAGGAAACCCTGCTGAAGTTCAGCGAGTTCATGCAGCAGGTCGAAGCGGGCCAGATCGCCGAGGTGACGATCACCGGGAACGAGATCAAGGGCAAGACCAGTGCTCACGAGTCGTTCCGCAGCGTCGCTCCGCTGGGCTACGACAAGCTGGTGGACTCGCTCCTCGCGCGCCGCGTCTCGGTGAACTACCAGTCCGACCAGAGCTCGGCGTGGGCCACGATCCTCATCAACTCGGCCCCCTTCGTGCTGCTGATCGGCTTCTGGATCTTCTTCATGCGCCAGATGCAGAGCGGCGGCAACAAGGCGCTGTCTTTCGGCAAGTCCAAGGCCAAGCTGCTCGCCTCCCAGCAGAAGAAGGTCACCTTCAAGGACGTCGCCGGCGTCGACGAGGCCAAGGAGGAGCTGCAGGAGATCATCGAGTTCCTGAAGGAGCCCCAGAAGTTCCAGAAGCTGGGCGGCCGCATCCCGAAGGGCGTGCTGCTGATGGGTCCCCCGGGCACGGGCAAGACGCTGCTGGCCCGCGCCATCGCCGGCGAGGCCAACGTGCCGTTCTTCTCGATCTCGGGGTCCGACTTCGTCGAGATGTTCGTGGGCGTCGGCGCGAGCCGCGTGCGTGACCTGTTCGAGCAGGGCAAGAAGAACGCCCCCTGCATCATCTTCATCGACGAGATCGACGCGGTGGGTCGTCACCGCGGCGCGGGCCTGGGCGGCGGCCACGACGAGCGCGAGCAGACCCTGAACCAGCTCCTCGTCGAGATGGACGGCTTCGAGAGCAACGACGGCGTGATCCTGATCGCCGCCACCAACCGGCCGGACGTGCTCGACCCGGCTCTCTTGCGGCCGGGCCGCTTCGACCGCCGCGTGGTCGTCTCGCGCCCCGATGTGCGTGGGCGCGAGGGCATCCTGCAGGTCCACACTCGCAAGATCCCGCTCTCGGACGACGTCGACATCCAGGTGCTGGCGCGCTCGACGCCGGGCTTCTCCGGCGCGGACCTCGCGAACCTCGTGAACGAGGCCGCGTTGATGGCCGCGCGGAAGGGGCAGAAGTTCGTCACCATGCACGACTTCGAGTCCTCGAAGGACAAGGTCCTGATGGGGGCCGAGCGGAAGAGCATGATCATCACCGACGCGGAGAAGAAGGTGACCGCGTTCCACGAGGGCGGCCACGCGCTGCTCGCCGCGCTGCTGCCCCATGCCGACCCACTCCACAAGGTCACGATCATCCCGCGCGGCCTGGCCCTGGGCGTGACCCAGCAGCTCCCCACCGAGGAGAAGCACAACTGGACCCTTGAGCAGCTCGACGACCGCATCGCGGTGTGCATGGGGGGCCGCATCGCCGAGGAGCTGACCTTCGGCCAGATCTCCACCGGCGCCGCCAACGACATCGAGCAGGCCACCGAGATGGCCCGCAAGATGGTCTGCGAGTGGGGCATGAGCAACACCCTGGGGCCGCTCACCTACGGCAAGAAGGAGGAGGCGATCTTCCTCGGCCGCGAGTTCAACCGCCACCAGGATTACAGCGAGGCCACCGCCCTCAAGATCGACGCCGAGATCAAACGCATCGTGGAGCAGCAGTACGAGCGGGCTCGCGTCCTGCTCACCGAGAAGAAGGAGATCCTGACGAAGGTGGCCGACGCGCTCCTCGAGCACGAGGTGCTCGACGCGCAGCAGCTCCGGCAGATCCTGAACGGGGAGCCCCTCGAAGCGCGACGGCCGCGGACGACACCGGCTCCGACTCCCGCGCCGCGCGAGGTGAAGGTCGAGGAGGGCGAGAAGGCAGGCGGCATCCTGCCGCCGCCTTTCGCGGCGCCCAAGCCGACGACCTAGAGCGCCCGGGAGCCCGGGCCTCGACCTCGGCCGCGCGCGCCGCATCGGGGATACTAGGGCGATGGCGAGCACGGCCCAGGCGATCGCGCGCTCCACGTTCCGCTTCGAGCTGCGGGGGCGGGAGTTCGCCCTGGGGACACGCACCTTCTTGATGGGGGTGCTCAACGCCACGCCCGACTCTTTCTCAGACGGCGGGCTCTTCGCCGACGCCGAGCAGGCGGTCGCCCGCGGTCTGCGGCTGTTCGAGGAGGGCGCGGACGTCGTGGACGTGGGCGGCGAGTCCACGCGGCCTGGCGGCGCCGAGGTGCGCGCCGAGGACGAGATCCGCCGGGTCGTCCCGGTGATCGAAGGCCTGCGAAGGCGCAGCGACGGCATCGTCTCGGTCGACACATGGAAGGCGTCCGTGGCGAGAGCCGCGCTGGACGCCGGCGCGGACCTGGTCAACGACATCAGCGGCTTCCGCTTCGACCCGACCCTGGCGCCGCTCGTGGCCGAGCGCGGCGTGCCCGCGATTCTGATGCACCTGCGCGGCGACTTCGGCAGCATGCATCGCACCCCCAGCTACCGCGACGTGATGGGCGAGATCCTGGCCGAGCTGCGCGAGTCGCTCGCGATCGCCGCGCGCGCGGGCGTGCCCGCCGAGCGCGTCTGTGTCGATCCCGGCATCGGCTTCGCCAAGGACGCCGACCACAGCCTCGAGGCGCTGCGACGCCTTCCCGAGCTTCACGCCCTCGGCCGTCCCATCCTCGTGGGCCCGTCGCGCAAGAGCTTCATCGGCAAGGTGCTGGAGCTGCCGGCTGGAGAGCGGCGCTTCGGAACGGCGGCCGCAGTGGCGGCAGCCGTGCTGGCGGGTGCCCACGTCGTCCGCGTCCACGACGTCCCGGAGATGCTGCAGGTCGTGCGGGTGTGCGACGCGATCCTGGGGAGCGCGGCGTGATCCTCGACCGCCTGCACGCGTTCCTGGTCGCCACCGAGTTCAACTGGTGGGATGTGCTCGACATCCTGATCGTGGCCTTCATCATCTACGAGCTGCTGCAGTTCATCCGCGGCACGCACGCGGTGCAGATGGCCCTGGGCGCGCTGGTCCTGGTGGTCCTGTACTGGGTCTCGAAGATGGCGGACCTCGAGACGGTGAATTGGCTGCTGCGCACGTTCATGCCCTACCTGGTGTTCGGCGTGATCGTGGTATTCCAGGCGGAGATCCGGAAGGTGCTCGCCCACCTCGGCAAGACACCGTTCCCGGGCTTGTTCACGGCCGAGCGCGGCGAGGAGGTGATCGAGGAGATGGTGCTCGCAGCCACCGCGCTCGCCTCCCAGCGCACCGGCGCCCTGATCGTGATCGAGCGCGAGATGGGCCTGCGCAGCTTCATCGAGACCGGCATCGCCCTCGACGCCTACGTCACCTACGACCTGTTGATCAGCATCTTCAACCCGGGCACGCCGCTCCACGACGGCGCCGTGATCGTCCAGGGCAACCGCATCGCCGCGGGCGCGTGCTTCCTGCCCCTCACCGTGAACCCGGAGCTGTCGCGTCAGCTGGGCAGCCGGCATCGCGCGGCGATCGGCGTCACCGAGGACACCGACGCCCTGGCCGTGGTCGTCTCCGAGGAGACTGGCGCGATCTCACTGGTGGTGGGAGGACACATCCAGCGCGGCCTGGATGGAAAGGTCCTGAAGCAGGCGTTGCTCGACGCCCTCGAGATCAGGGCCGAGGAGCCGCCCGAGACGCGGGCGGCCGAGCCGCTCGCGGCGAAGGAGAAGTAGTGCGCGCGTTTTTCACGGAGAACCTGGGCCTCAAGCTCCTGAGCCTGGTGCTGGCAGTGCTCGTCTGGTTTGCGATCGCGGGTGAGACCGCCTCGGAGATGGGGCTCCGCGTCCCTCTCGAGCTTCAGAACGTGCCGCGTGATCTCGAGCTCATGGGCGACGCGGTGGACGCGGTCGAGGTACGCGTGCGCGCCACAGCCGGCATCCTCCACGCTCTGAATCCGGGCGAAGTGGCAGCGCAGATCGACCTCGCTGGCGCCGTCGAGGGCGAGCGCATCGTCCACCTGACCGCGGACTCGATACGGGTCCCGTTCGGAGTCAAGGTCGTGAAGATCAGCCCCGGCATGCTCACGCTCCGCCTCGATCGCACGCTCCAGAAGGTAGTGCCGGTGCGGCCGCGCCTCGTGGGCCGGCCGGCGTCCGGCTTCGAGGTCGCCGAGATCACGAGCGAGCCGCCGGAGGTACGCGTCTCCGGGCCGAAGAGCCGTGTGGACGAGATCGACAGCGCCTTCACCGAGCCGCTGGCGCTCGACGCGGCACGGGACAGCGTGTCCGATATTGTGAGGATCGGGCTCCAGGACCCCCTGCTCCGAATCCAGGGCAGCTCCGAGGTGCGGGTCACGGCGCGCATCCGCGAGGTCCACGAGAAGAGGACCCTGAGCGGCGTGGTCGTCGAGGCGCGCGGCGGAGCCGCCCGCTTCCGGCCCGGCGCCGTGCAACTGATCCTTCAGGGGCCCGCCGCGGCACTGCGACGCCTCGCGCCGCAGGACGTCAAGGCCTACGTCGATCTCGCCGCGCCCGCGGCAGGAGCGCTCCGCCCGGTGGCCGTCGAGATCCCTCCGGGCTTCGCCGGCGTGTCGCTGCAGGAGGCTCGCCCGGCCGAGGTCGCGATCCAGGAGGCGCGGAGGAAGGGATGAGAAAGCTGTTCGGGACCGATGGCATCCGCGGCGTGGCCAACGAGCCGCCGATGACGCCGGAGCTCGCCCTCACGCTCGGGAGGGCTGTGGCCTGGGTCGCGGGGCGCAGCCGGCGCGCGTCGTCGCGGATCGTCGTCGGCAAGGACACGCGATTGTCGGGCTACATGCTCGAGACCGCACTGGCCTCGGGGATCTGCTCGATGGGCGGACGGGTGCTGCTGTGCGGCCCGATCCCGACCCCGGCAGTCGCGCACCTCACCGTCAGCATGCGCGCCGACGCCGGCATCGTCATCAGCGCCAGCCACAACCCGTACGCCGACAACGGCATCAAGATCTTCGGCCCGGACGGCTTCAAGCTGCCCGACGCGACCGAGTCGCAGATCGAGGGCTTGCTCGAAGAGGGTGCCCTGCCCGTGCGCAAGACCGGCCGCAGCATCGGCATCGCCGAGCGGCTCGAGGACGCGCGGGGGCGCTACGTGGCGTTCGCCAAGTCCACGTTCCCCCGCGACCTGACCCTCGAGGGCGTCAAGGTCGTGGTCGACGCGGCGCACGGGGCCGCCTACCGGGTCGCGCCGGCCGTGTTCCAGGAGCTCGGCGCCGTCGTGACGCCGGTCGGTGTGCGCCCCAACGGTTCGAACATCAACCGCGGGTGCGGCGCGCTTCACCCCGAGTACGCGCGCGGCGAGGTGGTGAAGCGCGGCGCTGCGATGGGCATCGCCCTCGACGGCGATGCGGACCGGGTGATCGTGATCGACGAGCTGGGCGCGGTGGTGGACGGCGACGCGGTGATGGCGATGTGCGCCTCGCGCATGATCCGCGACGGCGAGCTGCGCGAGGCCACGGTTGTGGCCACGGTGATGAGCAACCTCGGCCTGGAGCGCGCCCTCGCTGCCCACGGCGCTCGGCTGCTTCGCACGCCGGTCGGCGACCGGTACGTGGTGGAGGCGATGCGCCGGGGCGGCTTCAACCTCGGCGGCGAGCAGTCGGGGCACCTGATCTTCCTCGATCACGCCTCGACGGGCGACGGCGTGATCGGCGCGCTGCAGGTGCTGGCCCTCATGATGCGCACCGGCAAGCCGCTTTCCGAGCTCGCCCGGGCCGCGATGGAACGCGTGCCGCAGGTGCTGGAGAACGTCACGCTGCCATCGCGCCGGCCGCTCGACGAGATGGAGGAGCTGCGGAGATCGCAGCAGAAGATCGAGAAGGTGCTGGGCGGCGACGGCCGCGTGCTGGTGCGCTGGAGCGGGACCGAGCCGAAGCTGCGCATCATGATCGAGGGCCCAGAGGAGACGAAGATCCGCGCCTTCGCACAAGAGCTGGCCGCGGCCGCGCGCAAGGATGTGCCGGTCGGGGCCTAGGTCTCAGATCCGAGCTGCAGGGATGTCCAGGGTCGCAGCGTAGCCGGCGCCCTCGGCGCCGGAGCCGGTATACTCCGTCGCGGAATGGCGCGCCTGGGTGTCAACATCGACCATGTCGCCACGGTGCGGCAGGCGCGTCGGGCTCCCGAGCCGGATCCAGTCCACGCGGCGGTGCTGGCCGAGCTCGCGGGGGCCCACGGCATCACCGTCCATCTGCGCGCCGACCGGCGCCACATCCAGGACCGTGACGTGGAGGTACTGCGCCAGAGCGTGCGGACGCGCCTCAACCTGGAGATGTCGGGGACACAGGAGATGGTCCGCATCGCGCTGACCGTGAAGCCCGACCAGGTCACCCTCGTGCCCGAGCGGCGCGAGGAGCTGACCACCGAGGGCGGGCTGGACGTGGTCCTGAACAGCGTGCAGCTCAAGCCCGTGGTGAAGACCCTTCACGAAGGAGGGATCCGGGTGAGCCTGTTCGTCGACCCCGATCTCGAGCAGGTCAAGGAGTCCCACAAGGTCGACGCCCAGGCGGTCGAGATCAACACGGCCTCGTACGCCGAGGCGCTCGACGAGAGGACCCGGGAGGCTGCCCTCCGCAAGCTGGTGGACGCGGCGCGGTTCGGGCGTCGGCTGGGCCTCGAGGTCCACGCCGGCCACGGCCTCACCTACGGGAACGTGCGCGCCGTCGCGCAGCAGACCGAGCTGTCGGAGCTGAACATCGGCCACAGCATCGTCGCGCGCGCGGTGCTGGTGGGGATGGAGCGGGCGGTGCGCGAGATGTTGGACGCGATGGGAGCCCGGTAGTATCCTTTGGTCGCAAACACCTCAAGCCTGCTCGGAGAGACGCCATGATCGAGGCCTTCGGTCAGACCGACGTCGGGCGGCGCCGCAAGCTCAATGAAGACAACTTCCTCGTCGACACCGACATCCACCTGTACGCGGTGTGCGATGGGATGGGCGGGCACAATGCCGGAGAGGTGGCCTCCAAGATGGCCATCGAGACGCTGGGGGCCTTCATCGGCAAGAGCCACAAGGAGAAGGAGATCACCTGGCCGTACGGCCTGGACGTCAACCTCTCCTTCGACGGCAACCGCCTGAAGACGGCGCTCAAGCTCGCGAACAAGAAGGTCTTCAAGGCGGCCGACAACCGTGAGGACTACACCGGCATGGGCACCACCGCAGTGGCCGGCATCATCAGCGACGACGTGCTCACCGTGGGCTCGGCCGGCGACAGCCGCTGCTACGTCTTCGCCGACGGCAAGCTGTCCCAGATCACCCGCGACGACTCGTGGGTCTCGGCCGCCTGGGCCGAGGGCATCCTCAGCGCCGACGAGATCGAGCGCCACCCCTTGAAGAACGTCATCACCAAGGCGATCGGGGCCAAGGAAGACATCGACATCAACGTGGTCGAGCACAAGCTGAAGCCGGGCGAGGTCGCCCTGATCTGCTCCGACGGGCTCCACTCGATGATCAGCGACGAGCAGATCCTCGCAGCCGTCACCCCCTTCCCGCCCAGCCTCGAGGAGGCCGCGGCGAAGCTCATCGACGCCGCCAACGCCGCCGGCGGCAAGGACAACGTCTCGGTCGTGCTGATCCGGTATAGCGAGTAGCGCCGTCGTCGTGACGACCTTCGCCCGCTACGAGCTCGAGGGCAAGCTCGGCGAAGGCGCGATGGGGATCGTCTACCGCGCCCGCGACCGGAACCTCGGCCGCGTTGTAGCCCTCAAGATGCTCTCGCCCGAGATGGGCACCGAGGACGAGCTGCGCCTGCGCTTCCAGCGCGAGGCCGAGGCCGTCGGCCGCCTCAACCATCCGAACATCGTCTCCGTCTACGACATGGGGGAGCACCAGGGCCGGCTGTACATGGCGATGGAGCTGCTCGAGGGCGAGGACCTGCGCAGCTTGATCGAGAAGCAGGCCCCGCTCGCCACGGCGGAGCGCGTACGGGTCCTTGGCGAGATCGCCGCCGGAGTCGCCTACGCCCACTCGCGGGGCGTCGTGCACCGCGACCTGAAGCCCGCCAACATCCTGCTCACCTCGACGGGACACGTGAAGATCCTCGACTTCGGGCTGGCGCGCCTCGCCACGATGGAGACGATCACGCGCCAGGGCGTGATCCTCGGCACGCCGGACTACATGTCGCCCGAGCAGGCCATGGGCAAGGCGGTCGACACGCGCTCGGACGTCTTCTCGAGCGGCGCGGTGTTCTACGAGTTCCTGACGCTGCAGAAGCCGTTCAAGGGCAAGACACTCCACTCGGTGCTCTACCAGATCATCTCGGAGGATCCCGACGCGGTGCTCACGCTGAACCCCGAGGTGCCCGCGCGCCTCGCGCTCCTCGTGCACCGCATGCTGCGCAAGGATCCCGCCCGGCGGCCCTCTTCCATGGACGACGTGGAGAAGGAGCTGCGGGGGCTCGCGCTCTCGCTGCGCCGCAGCCTAGGCCCGGCGGCGCCGATCCCTCCGGAGGAACAGCGCGCGCGATTCAAGGAGGCTCTCCAGCGAGGCCGGAGCCACTTCGAGGGAAAGCGCTTCGGCCAGGCGCGCCGCGAGGCCCGCATGGCCCTCGCACTCGAGCCTGAGAGCCAGGAAGCGGCCGAGCTGCACTGGCGCGCCGACAAGGGGCTCCGGGGACTGACGGAGGGCCGTCAACCCGATCCGGCCAGCGCGGCGCGTGTGGAGCAGCTTCTGGCCCGCGCATCACCCGGCCAGTCCGACGAGGACGCCCGGCGCGCTCTCGCTGAGCTGGCGCTGATCGCCCCCGACGAGCCACGCCTGCAGGATGTGCTCCGGCAGAGGGCCGGCAAAGCTTAGAGACGCGGTGCTATAATCCGCGGGTTTTGACGTCTCCCGACCGTTCCCAAGACCCGCGGCTCCACGGCCGTCTCGCCGTGGTCACGGGCGGCGGGCGCGGGCTGGGGAAGGCCCTCGTCGAGGCGCTGGCTGCCGCGGGCGCCGATGTCGCCTTCAGCCACCGCCAGAGCCAGGACGGCGCGAGCGATGCCGCGAAGGCCGTCGAGGCACGAGGACGGCGCGCCTTCACCGCGCGCGCCGACGCCCGCCGGCCCGGCGAGCTGGCCGCCTTCGTCGACCGCGCGGCTTCGGCCCTCGGCGGCATCGATCTCCTCGTGAACAGCGTCGGCGTCTTCAGGAAGACGCCGCTCGAGTCCCTGGAGGAAGAGGCGCTGGACGAGGCGTTCGCGGTGAACGTCAAGGCAGCTGTCATGGCGAGCAAGGCGGCGACGCCGCACATGCGGCGCCGCGGCGGTGGGTCGATCGTGAACGTGGCGAGCCTGGGCGGGCTTCGGCCGTGGCGGAGCTACCTGCCCTACTGCGCCACCAAGTCCGCTCTGATCATGGCGACGCGGTGCCTGGCGCTGGCGCTCGGCCCCGAGATCCGGGTGAACGCCGTCGCGCCGGGGATCCTGGACCCGCCCGGCGCCGGCGAGGCGGTACGGGAGCGGGTGCCGATGAAGCGTTTCGGGCGCGTGGCGGAGGCCGTCGAGGCGGTGCTGTTCCTCCTCGCCGGCGCGACCTACAGCACCGGCGCGGTCCTGGCGGTGGACGGCGGACGGGAGCATTTCTGATCCGGGAAGGAAGGAGTCGAGCCGAGTGAACATGGCTGTGATGCAGGACGAAGACAAGCCCTGGAAGACCGACCTGGCGCGGAAGTCCGCGCAACGTCGAGAGCAGGTGCTCCAAGAGATCGAGGAAGCCGTCAAGAAGGCGCCGTCCTTCGAGGAGGCGCTGCGCCTCGCGGTCGAGACCATGAAGCGGAAGTTCGCGCGCTACTCGTCGGTGACCGCGTGGGTGGCCGACGGCGAGGGCCTCGCGGTGCACATGGCGCTGGAGCGTCCAACCGGCCCGGAGCGCGTCGGCAGCGACTCGGGTCCCATCGCCGATGCGGCACATGCCCACGGCCCCACCATGGTGTCGGACCTGCTGCCAACCGGGCCCTGGGCGCAGGTGGGCCTGACCACTGGCAGCGTGCTAGTAGCGCCGGTGCGCACCGAGGCGGGCCTGTGGGCGCTGGTCGAGGTGTGGAGCGACTTCCGCGACGCCTTCACGCCGCAGGACCAGCGGCTCGTGGAGCGCCTCGCCGCGGCCCTCGCAAAGAAGACGCCGTCGGCCTGACGGGGTGCCGCTCCGCGGGGTCTTCCCGCCCCTGGTCACGCCGTTTCGCGAGGACGGCGCAGTCGACGAGGAGGCCTTCGAGGCGAACCTCGAGCGCTACGCGGCGTTCGACCTCGCCGGCTACCTGGTCCTCGGCTCGAACGGCGAGGCCCAGAGCCTCGACGAGGACGAGAAGCTCCGTCTGCTGCGCGCGACGCGCCGGCGGGCCGGGGGCCGCCAGGTCCTCGCCGGAACCGGCCTCGAATCGACGCGCGCCACGCTCGAGCTGACGCGCCGGGCCGCGGACGCCGGCGCCGACGCGGCTCTGGTGCTCACGCCCCACTATTTTCGGTCCCAGATGACGCAGGACGCGCTGCGCCGGCACTTCGAGGCCGTGGCCGAGGCCTCGCCGATCCCGGTGCTGCTGTACACCGTGCCCCAGTTCACCGGTGTGCCGTGTCCTCCGTCGCTGCCGGCGGCGCTCAGCGGCCACCCCCGCGTCGAGGGCATCAAGGACTCGAGCGGCGACGTGGCGCTGCTCGGACGCATCGTCGCCTCGGTGCCCGAGTCCTTCGCGGTGCTGTGCGGGTCCGCGCCGGTCTTCTATCCGTCCCTGTGCGCTGGCGCCGCAGGCGGCGTGCTCGCCGTGGCCTGCTGTGCGCCGCGGCCGGCCGCGGCGCTCTTCCGTGCCTTCGAGCGTGGTGATCATCGCTCCGCGCGGCGCATCCAGCAAGCGCTGACGCCGCTCGCCGCCTCGGTCACGTCCACGCACGGCGTCCCCGGCCTCAAGGCCGCGATGGAGGTGGCCGGCTTCCGCGGCGGGTTCCCGCGACTGCCGCTGCTGCCGCTCGAAGCGGCCCTTCGCGGGGACCTGCACCAGCTGCTCGAGCAGGCGGAGGCGGCCGTGGACGGGGGGACACTACCGGGCTGAGCACTCCGACCGCACTCCGAGTTTGCCCGGTGGCGGCACACGTCTCGAGGGGACGACGTGGTACCGCCACCGGATCTGGCCGACGGCGGTGCGGGTGCTCGATCACATCCGGCGGGAGGCCGAGGTTCGCGGCTCTAGGCCAGCTTCTGCGCGAGCGTCCAGGTGTACCCGTCCGGGTCCTGGAACGAAACCTCGCGGTAGCCGTAGGGCTTGTCCACGGGCCCGCGGAACGCGACGGCTGCGCCCTTCAGGCGGCTCTGCTCCGAGGCCACGTCGTCGACGATCACCCAGAAGTTCACGGTCGCGCGCGGGCTCTTGCCCTGGCGCTCGAGCAGGCCTTTCGTGGTGGGGTCCGGGCTCTCGGTCGTCTCCATCATGAGCTTGACGCCGGGCCGCTCCAGGAGCGCGAAGAAGGTCATGCGGTCGACGGGCTTCATGCCCAGCGCGCCCTCGTAGAACTTCACCGAGCGCTCGAGATCGCTCACGATCAGGTCTGGGTTCAGGCTTGCGGACATCGTTTCATCCTCCTCTCGCGCGCGACGCGTGCCGCGCACGTGGCGAGCATCGCCGCCGCTGGTGACAGCCCTGTGTCAGGAGCCCGAGGGGCCGCTCTCCCGCCGCAGCAGGTCCTCGAGCGTGTAGCCGGCGCGAGGCTCGAACACCTCGCCGGAGAAGCGTGCCTCGAGCATGAGGTCGGTTCGAAACACGCGCAGGTCTTGACGGAGCCGGCAGTAGGCGGCGGCCAACCAGCCCTCGCTGAAGCGCACGAGGCCCAGGGGCTCGATCTCGCGACGGGTCGACTCGCCCCGGGCGAGGCCGCGGTAGAGGATCTCGACGACCTTCTTCTCCTTGAGCGCCTCCAGCAGGAGCGAGAGCGGGCCGGGCGCCTTGGAGCGGAAGCCAGCCGGCATGACCACGGTCTCCTCGTGCTCCCGCAGCCGTCGCACCGCCGACGGGGACAGCACGGCCTCGAGCTTCGGAGCGGCGCGCTCGAGCCTCTCGCGCAACGCTGCGTCGCCCAGGGTCCCGAGGAGGCGCGCGCCCATCACCAGCGCCTCGGCCTCGTCGGGCTCCAGCGTCAGTGGCCGCAACTGGCTGCCGGACGGGAGCAGGTAGCCGTCGCCGGCCGCCCCAGCGATCGGGAACCCGGCTTCCTGAAGCGCACGCACGTCGCGGTACACGGTACGCAGGCTGATGCCGAAGCGCCGCGCCAGGTCCTTCGCGCGCAGCCGGCGCCGCGACGAGAGCTGCAGCGCGATGCCGAGCAACCGCTCGAGCCGCTTCACGGCGCGGCAGGTAGAAGAGGACCCTCGGGATCCTCGGCCGTCTGCTTGGGGACGAGCACGCGGAGGGCGCGCGGCTCGACACGGACCTCGAGGCGGGCCGACTCCGGCTCGGGCTCGCCGTCGCGGTGATGGAGGAACGCCGACGAGCTCTCCAGCACCGCCGCGGCGGCCCTGAGCCAACGATAGCGGCGGAAGCGCTCGATCGTTCCCAGGAACAGCCGCGGAGCATTCGCCAGGATCTCGAACGCTCCCGCGTTCTCGAACACCACGAGGTCGAGCAACCCGTCGTCGAGCCGCGCGCGGGGGGCGATGACGGCGCCACCTCCGTACTGGCGGCCGTTCACGAAGCCCACGATCAACGCACGTCCTTCGAACCGCTCACCGCCCGCCGTGAGGCACCAGTGGGGCGCCTGGTAGCGAAGGGCCCGTCGAAGGCTGAGCCGCACGTACGTCAGCACGCCTCGTCGCCCACCAGCATTGCCGTGCGCCTGGAAATCGGCGCCGATGATGGCATCGAGGCCCGCGCCGGCCACGTTGAGGAACGGCCGCCCGTTGGCGAGCCCGACGTCGACCGTGCGCACCACGCCCGAAGCGAGCGTGCCCACGGCGCGCCGCGCGTCGAGCGGGATGCGCAGCGAGCGCGCGAGGCCGTTCCCGGATCCGAGCGGCACGAGGCCGAAGACGGTCGGCGACCCCAGGAGGCCCCAAGCCACCTCGTTCGCGGTGCCGTCACCGCCCGCGGCCAGCACCAGGTCGCAGCCGGCCGCGACCGCTTCGCTGGACAGCTCGCGCGCGTGGCCTGGCGCGCGGGTCTCGATCAGATCGAGGTCCGGCCAGGGCCCGGCCAGGAGCGCCTCGCGCGCACGCCCGGCCGCGAGGCCGGCTCGAGGGTTGAGGATCGCGCGGACCTTCACGGCGCGTGCAGGACGCGCAGCGTCCCCTCCACCATGCGGTCGGCGGTGAAGCGCTCGAGGAACCGTTCGCGGCCCGCGCGGCCCATCGCGTTGCGTCGCTCCGCATCGGAGAGCACGTCGACGATGGCGTCGGCCAGCGCGCGCGCGTCGCGCACCGGCACCACGCGTCCCGTGACTCCGTCGACGACGGCCTCGGGGATGCCTCCCGCCGCCGTGGCCACGACGGGGCGCGCGAAGCACATGGCATCGAGGAGGCTCGTGCCCAGGCCTTCGAGCCGGGAGGACAGGCAGAACACGTCGAAGGCGGGCAGCAGCCGGTCGACGTCGTCCCGGAAGCCCGCGAAGACCACGCGATCGGCGAGGCCGAGCGCCCGCGTTCGCGTCTCGAGCTCCGCGCGCCGCTCGCCTTCGCCCAGGATCACGAAGCGCGCCTCGGGCCGGCGCCGCACGACCAGCGCGCCGGCCTCGAGCAGCGTCGCGTGGTCCTTGTGGTCGGTCAGCGCGGCGACGTTGCCGACGACCGCGGCGGTCTCCGGCAGGCCGAGTGCGCGGAGCGCCTCGACGCCACCCGGCATCGGTGGCCGCGCCGGGACGCCTTCGTAGACGACCCGGATGCGCTCCGCGGGCAGCCCCTCGCGCTCCAGCACCGCGGCGATCGCTCCGCTGACGGCCACCACGACGTCGCAGGCGCGGTACTTGAGCCTCGACAGCGGGCCGCGGAGCGCGAAGTCGACGCGCCTGACGCCTATGCGGCACGCGCCGCAGCGGCCCGCCAGGACGCCAGCCGAGAGCGCATGCGGATCGTGAAGCATCACGGTGTCGGGACGCAGCCTCCGCAGCACTCGGCGCAGCCCCAGCGCTGCGGAGGGAGAGAGGTCGCCCCGGAACGGCAAGGCGTGCACGGTGAGCGCCGCGGCTCGCGCCCGTGTTTCGAGCACGCCGCCCCGGCGACAGGCGATCGACACGTCGTGGCCGCGCGCGGCCATGCCGAGGGCTGTGAGCAGGACCTGGTTCTGCCCCCCGCGCCAGGAGGCCGCGGAGTCCACGTGGAGCACTTTCACGCCGCGCCGTTCTGGAGCACTCTGAGTTTCAGCAACTTGACGAGCGTGTAGTACGCGTTGAGGCTCGAGACCGCGAACCCGGCCGTGCCCAGGCGCAGGCCGCCGCGCAAGAGGTAGTTCCGGACGAAGGCCCAGACCGGCGAGCCCACGAGCTCGAGGACGCCGGCCCGTCGCCCGGCATCGAGGCTCTGGCGCGCCCACAGCGTGGTGTAGGCGTCGATCTTGCGCAGATGGGCCGAGACATCGCGATACGGCCGATGGACGAGCTCGCCTCGCAGGCGGCCCACGCTCCCCTCCACCGACACTGATTCGTGGACGAGCGCACCCTGCCAGCGTCCGCGCCGCCGGTCGAACAGGCGGAGCTGCGGATCGGGGTACCAGTCGGTCGCGCGGATCTCACGCCCGAGGTAGACCGCCACGCGCGGGATGCGGTATCCGGCGTGCTCGAGCCCGTGCTCGCGCAACGCCTCGACCTCGGCGCGCAGCGCCGGGCTGACTCGTTCGTCGGCATCGAGGGAGAGCACCCAGTCGTGTCGGGCGGCGGCGATCGCGAAGTTGCGCTGCGTGACGAAGCCCGGCCATGGCTCGTTGACCAGCACGCGCGCTCCCGCGGACGCCGCGATCTCGAGCGTGCGGTCACACGAGCCCGAGTCCACCACGAGGACCTCGTCGCAGAAGCGGGCGCTCTGCAGGGCCGCGCCCAAGTTCTCCTCCTCGTCCTGGGCGATGATCACAGCGGAGAGCGGCGTCACGGAAGGCAGTATAGTGTCACCCCCTCATGACCGATGACCTGCTGGGGCTCTTCCGCGAGCGCGAAGCGCTCCTCGAAGGGCACTTCCTGCTGTCCTCCGGTCTGCACTCGCAGCGCTATCTCCAGTGCGCGCGCGTGCTGATGGATCCCCCCGTTGCCACGCGCCTGGGTGCCCAGCTCGCGGAGATGCTTCGCCCCGACCTCTCCGGTGCGCCGGGCGCCGTGGTGGCGCCGGCGCTGGGCGGGGTGCTGGTGGCCCACGAGGTGGCCCGCGCTCTCGGCTGCCGCGGGCTCTTCATGGAGCGCCAGGACGGCGGCATGACGCTGAGACGCGGCTTCGCCCTCGAGCCTGGCGAGCCGGTCGTGGTGGTGGAGGACGTGATCACCACCGGGGGCTCGACTCGCGAGGTGATCGATGCGGTCGCCGCGCGCGGCGCACGGGTGGTGGCGGTGGGGAGCCTCGTGGATCGGAGCGGCGGCAGGACCGATCTGGGCGTTCCGCGGCGCAGCCTGCTGACCCTCGAGGTGCCGACGTGGGAGGCGGCGCTGTGCCCGCTGTGCGCCCAGGGCGGCACACCCGAGAAGCCCGGCTCGCGCGCCGCGAAGTGACGCCGTGCACTTCCGCGCCACCCTGGCCTACGACGGCACGGGCTTCCAGGGCTTCCAGAGCCAGAGCGCGGGCGCGCGCACGGTCCAGGGCGAGCTGGAAGCGGCTCTCGCCCGGCTCGCGAAGGGAGGACGCGTGGCCGTCCATGCGGCGGGGCGCACCGACGCCGGCGCGCACGCCGTCGGTCAGGTGGCCTGCTTCGATCTCCCGCGTGCGATGGATCCCGGGGAGCTGGCCCGCGCGCTGAACGCGATGCTGCCGGCGGACCTCCGCGTCCTGGAGGCCGCCGAGACGCCGGCGGGGTTCCACGCGCGCAAGAGCGCCAGCTCCAAGCTGTACCGGTACGTGCTCGACAGCGGGCCGATCCAGCTGCCGACGCGGCGCCTGTTCGCCGGGCACACTCCCTTCCCCCTGGACCATCGAGCCGTGGCCGAGACCGCAGCGCTCTATGTAGGACGCCACGACTTCGCGTCCCTCGCGTCGAGCGGTGGCTCGGCGAAGACGACGATCCGCACGGTGTTCCGCGCCGATGCGCGCTGGGAGCAGCCGGCCCCGGGCACCGAGACGCTCGTCTTCGAGGCCGAGGCCGACGGCTTCCTGCGCAAGATGGTGCGCAGCATGGTCGGGGGCCTCGTCGCCGCGGGGCGCGGCGCCATGACCGTCGCCGAGCTGCGTCGCGCCCTGGATGCTCGCGATCGCAGCGCCTGGCCCCCACCGGCGGCGGCGCGCGGACTCACGCTCGTCCGCGTCGAGTACGACGCGGTGATACGATAACCGTTCGGCCCCCAGGACGATGTCATTGCAAGACCTGCTCGAGGTCGTGCCCACCGGCTCCGAGGAGCAACAGCTCGTCCGCTCGATCGACTTCGGGCGGCTGCCCCGCCACGTCGCGATCATCATGGACGGCAACGGGCGCTGGGCGAAGCTGCGCCACAAGCGGCGCGTCGAGGGTCACCGCGCCGGGATCGCCTCGGTCCGCGACGTCGTGGAGACCTCGGCCCGCCTCGGCCTCGAGGTGCTGACCCTCTACGCGTTCTCGGTCGAGAACTGGAAGCGCCCGAAGGCCGAGGTGCGGACGCTGATGGCGTTGCTCAAGCACTACCTGCGCGCCGAGCTCGACACGCTGCTCAAGAACAACATTCGCTTCCAGGTCATCGGCCGCGAGCCGGAGCTGCCCGAGGACGTCCGCCGTGAGCTGGAGCGGGGCGCGGAGAGGACGCGCGGCTGCACCGGCCTGCTCTTCAACATCGCCCTCAACTACAGCGGACGCGCGGAGATCACCGATGCCGTACGGCGCCTCGTCGCCGACGTGCTTCGCAACGGCCGCAGCCACGCGCCGATCGACGAGGCCACCCTCGCGTCGTACCTCTACACGGCCGGGCAGCCCGACCCGGACCTCCTGATCCGTACCAGCGGCGAGCTGCGCGTCTCGAACTTCCTGCTCTGGCAGATCGCCTACTCGGAGATCTGGGTCACCGACGTGCTGTGGCCCGACTTCCGCCGCCGCCATCTGCTCCAGGCGATCCTGGACTACCAGAAGCGCGAGCGGCGCTACGGCGGCATCAGCTCCGCTTGAGCTATCCCCCGGGCTTCGGGAGGAACCTTGCGTTCCGCGTGGCGACGGCCCTGGTCGCCCTGCCGCTGCTCGTCGCTGCGCTCTTCCTCGGCCCGAGGTGGCTGGGCGTCGCGATCGTCGCGGTGGCGCTCCTCGCGGGACTCGTGGAGTTCTTCGGCCTCCAGGCGGCGCGCGGGCTTCCGCCGATGCGCCGGACGGGCTTCGTCCTCGCGGTGGCGATGTTCGTGGACGTCGCCGTTCCGGGCTGGCAGGGCGTCCCGCTGTGGCCGTTCGCAACCCTGCTGCTGCTCAGCGTGACCCTGCGGGCCGGGCGGGCGCTGGAGGACACCATCCCCGCCGCGGCGCTGACGTTCCTCGGAGCGGCCTACCTCGGCGCCCTGGGCGGAACCATCGCCGCCCTTCTCATCCTGCCTCCGGCGTCGCAGGGCCCTTGGCGTATGCTGCTCCTCCTCGGCATCATCATGGCCGCGGACACGCTCGCGTTCTTCGTCGGGCATGCCGTCGGCCGTCACCGGCTGGCGCCCTCGGTGTCGCCGGGAAAGACCGTGGAGGGCGCATTGGCCGGCGTCGTGGGTGGTGTGCTGGGCGCGCTCGTCATCAGCCGGTACGGCCTGCCCGACATGCCGCTGCTGCACGCGCTGGCGGTGGGTGCCAGCGTCGCCGGAATGGGCATCGTGGGCGATCTGGACGAGAGCCTCCTGAAGCGCTGGGCCGGGGTGAAGGACTCCGGGACCTTGTTTCCCGGCCACGGTGGCGCCCTCGACCGTCTCGATAGCTTGCTGTTCGGCGGACCGATTCTGTACTATTACTTCTTACTGGTGTGCTGAACGGCCCCGCCAAGACGGGGCCGTTCTCGCTTGGAGCATTGAAAGACCTCGCTATCCTGGGCTCCACCGGCTCGGTCGGGACGAACGTCCTGCGGGTCGTGGAAGCCTTTCCAGATCGATTCCGCGTCGTCGGCCTCGCCGCCGGCGCGAACGTCCCGGAGCTGGCGAAGCAGATCGCCCGCCACCGGCCGGCCGTCGTGTCGGTCGCGACGTCCGCCGCGCTGGAGAGGCTGCGGGCCGAGGCGGATCTCCGGGGCATCCGCGCAGGCGTCGGGGAGGCCGGAATGGTCGACGTGGCGACGCACCCCGATGCGCGACTCGTGGTGGCCGCGGCCGTGGGCGCGGTGGGCCTCGTGCCCACATACCGCGCCGTCGAAGCTGGGAAGGACGTGGCACTCGCGAACAAGGAGACGCTGGTCATGGCCGGCGCGCTGATCGTGTCGATGGCGCGGGCGAAGGGCGCTCGGGTCCTGCCCATCGACAGCGAGCACTGCGCGCTGCACCAGTGCCTCGACGGGCGCGGCGCCCACGAGGTTCGGCGGCTCGTGCTCACCGCGTCGGGCGGGCCGTTCCGCAGCCGTCCGAAGGCCAGCTTCGCCCAGATCACACCGGGCGAAGCGCTCAACCATCCGACCTGGAACATGGGCCGGAAGATCACGATCGACTCGGCCACCTTGATGAACAAGGGCCTCGAGGTGATCGAGGCGCACTGGCTGTTCGGCGTGCCGCCGGAGCGCGTCGAGGTGCTCGTGCACCCGCAGTCGGTCGTCCACTCGATGGTGGAGTTCGTCGACGGGACCGTGCTCGCGCAGCTCGGCGTGACCGACATGCGGCTGCCGATCCAGTACGCGCTCTCCCACCCCGAGCGCTGGGAGGCCGCGATCCCTGGCATGGACTTCACGAAGACGCTGCGCCTCGAGTTCGAAGCGCCCGACCACGAGCGCTTTCCGTGCGTGCGCCTCGCCTACCGCGCCCTGGAGCGCGGCGGCACGCTGCCGGCGGTGCTCAACGCGGCGAACGAGGAGGCCGTCGCAGTGTTCCTCGACGGCCGCATCCCCTTCCCCGCCATCCCCGAGACGATCGCCGAGGTGATGGACGCCCATGAGGCGGCGCCGCTCGCTTCCCTGGATCGAGTCCTCGAGGCGGACGCCTGGGCGCGTACCTTCAGCCGAACCGTCCTCGAACGCCACGCGGCCGCGCGGGCCGTTTCGTAATCGGAGCTCATCGAATGTCCAGCGTCGTCGGTCTGCTCGTCGTTCTCGCCGTCATCATCTTCGTGCACGAGTTCGGGCACTTCATCACGGCCAAGGCATTCGGGATGCGGGTGTTCATCTTCTCGTTCGGCTTCGGGAAGCGCCTCGCCGGCTTCAAGTGGGGTGACACGGACTGTCGCCTCTCCGCCATCCCACTGGGAGGCTACGTCAAGCTCGAGGGCGAGGCCGACGACGTCATGTCGGAGGACACGAGCAGGAGGGGCGATGGCCGCGACTTCACCGCGCGCCCGCGCTGGCAGCGCTTCGCCGTGTACCTGGCCGGTCCGATCATGAACGGCGCCCTGACCGTGGCGGGCTTCACGACGTTGTTCATGCAGGGCTGGAGCCCGGACGGGCCCCTGAAGGACAAGCCGGTCATCGGCTGGGTCGAGCCGGGGTCGCCCGCGCACGGCGCGGGGCTGCAGCCCGCGGACGAGATCGTCGCGATCGACGGCCAGGCGAAGGGAACCTGGGAGGAGGCGCAGATCGGGATCCTCCTGCGCCCCGACCGCGACGTGACGCTGACCATCCGGAACAGCGAGGGCACGCGTGAGGTGCGCCTGCGGCCGCGGACCGAGGGGCCCGACAAGGTCGGCTCGATCGGCGTGACCCCCCTGGTGCGAGTCGGCGCGCTCGCAGCAGGACAACCCGCGGAGGCGGCGGGATTGAAGACGGGCGACGGGCTGCTCTCCATCGACGGCCAGCCGCTACGCTCGTTCGAGGACGTGGTGAGCGCGGTCAGGGGAGGCGGAGAGCGGCCGCTGCAGGTGCGGGTCCTGCGCGATCGGAGCCAGCTCGACTTCGTGATCACCCCCCGGGGCGGACGCATCGGCGTAGCCAGTTCGGGTGGGCCCGCGCCGCCCCTGGCCTTCCTCCCGGCCGTGGAGCGCGCGTTCCGCCAGACCTGGCATTCGACGACGCAGACGCTGGCGATGCTCTGGGAACTCGTGACGGCGAGGGTGTCGCCGAGAGCGAGCCTGACCGGACCGATCGGGATCGCGAAGCTCTCCGGCGAAGCCGTGCGGACGAGCCCGGCCGCGGTGATTTACGTGATCACGATGATCAGCCTCTCCGTCGGCATCCTCAACCTGTTCCCGCTGCCGCCCCTCGACGGCGGGCACCTCGCCATCCTGCTGGGGGAGGGCGTTCTCCGCCGCGACTTCAGCGTCGAGGTGAAGACCTGGATCATGAACGCCGGCGCGATGGCGCTGTTCCTTCTCATCGGCCTGGTGCTCTACTCCGACATCAGCAAGATGACCTGGCCGGGCTGGTTGTCGAAGTATCTGCCGTAGGCGTCCGGTCCGCGCAGGCGCGGTCGGCACCCTGACACGAGGGCGATCTTTCTCGGGGGTTCCGCCGGTCCAGGGACGCAGACTGCTCAGCGGATAGGGA
>DATFEN010000233.1:0-9821 GCA_035251085.1 Vicinamibacteria bacterium
GGGATTTGACGTGCCGTCCAGGCTTCCCTAGCATGCGGGCGCGGTATCCGTTGACGACGTCCAGCATGCCGGGTTCGAGCACCGCCGCGCCGCAACTGCTCGCCGCTCCGTCCGTCCCGCGCCCCTTCCGCGGCTGGATCCAGTCCCCGGCGTACGACGTCTCGTTGCTGCTCCTGGCTCCGATCGTCGGGCTCCCGTTCCTGCTCGCGCCGGCGGAGTCCGGCAGCCGACTGGCCCTGGTCCTCTGCGGGCTGCTGGGTTTCCCGCATTACCTCTCGACCTTCACGTTCTACTTCTGGGACGAGAGCCGCGCCTACCACCGGGAGCGCTGGGGTGCCTACTTCGTCGGTCCCACCCTCATCTTCGTTGCTTTCGTCATCCTCCTGCTCGCCGACCAGCCGCCCCTGCTCCTTCCCACGATCCTTCTCTTGTGGAATGCGGTCCACGTCGCCCGCCAGAGCTGCGGCGTCCTGTCCATCTATCGACACCGCGCCGGCATCGCCGACCCTGAGGCCAAGGCCGCCGCGAATGCCGCCATCGTGCTGGCGAGCCTCTGGATGTGCTTCGCCAATATCGAAAGCCACGCCCAAGCGTTTCCGCTGCTCGCAGCCGTGCACCCGCGCTTCCTGGCGTGGGTGCGCCTGGCGTTGGGCGGTGCCGCGCTGGCTGCGCTCCTCCGCCTGGGTGCCGACAGCTGGCGACGTACCGCCGAGGGCAGGTCGATGGCCGCTCCGGAGGCCCTCGCGCTGGTCTCCGGGCTCGCCCTGTTCCATCCTTACCTCTGGATCGAGGACTCGGCCCGGGCGACCCTCGGGATGCTGCTCGGGCACTTCCTTCAATACCTCGGCCTCGTGTGGCTGCTGCATCGCCGCCGCTTTCGCGAGGACACCGGCTCGATCGGACAGCGCGTGCTGTTCCGGCTGAGCTCAGATCTGCGCATGCTTGTCGCCGCGGGCCTGTGTGCCGCGGGTGCGGTCATCGGCGGCTACCTGTTGTGCTTACGCCTGGGCTTCGGCAACCTGTTCCAGGTCGCATTTCAGGTGCTCGTCTTCAACCACTTCTACCTGGACGCGCTGTTCTGGGCCTTCCGCGAGCCACCCGTGCGCGCCCGGCTGGCGCCGTATCTCGTGACGGGTTGAGAGGACGTTTCGTACGAAGTTCAGGGCATCCGGACGAAGAACGCATCGGCCCACACAGCCAGCGCATACAGCCGCCACACCGCACGGAAGTCGTCGTGGCGAGCCGCCCCGAAGTCGTCCAGGTAGCGCTCGGCCACGCTGGTGCGGAAAGGCGCGCTCCGCAGGATGCCCGACCCCGTCGTCTCGCGGACGACCGGCCACAGCTCCCGTCGCAGCCAGGCCTGCTCGTCGAAGGTGAATCCGCCCCTGTCCTTCCGTTCGGTGATCGCCCGTGGAAGGTGCAGCCGCCCCACGTCGCGCAGCAAGCGCTTGACCTCGCCCCCACCCACCTTGTAGCTGTCGGGCAGCGAGAAGGCCAGCTCCACGACCGCACGGTCGAAGTACGGCACGCGGGCTTCCACCGAGTGAGCCATCGCGCTCTTGTCGGAATAGGGGAGCACGACCCTGACGTTCCCCCGGCGCACGGAGTGATACAGCGCTCTGTTGACGGCGGAGGGGTCGCGGCCGAAATCGCCGGCGGCCTCCCGTTCGGCAGGCGCGGCACTGCCGCAGAAGTCGGGATCGAGGTAGATGAAGTCGCGTCCGGCGCGGCGCGCGAGCCCCTTCCAGGCGTATTCCGCCGTGAACGGCAGGAACCCTCGCTCCTGCCACGTCGCCATGGCACCGAGCTCTCGAAGAGCCGCCACCACGCGGCCTTCCCGAAGCCGCTGGCCCACGAGCATGCGCTGGTGTCCCGCATACCCTCCGAACACCTCGTCGGCGCCCTGGCCGTCGAGCACCACGGTCGCGCCCGCGTTGCGTGCCAGCTCGAAGGCCCGGTACTGTGCGAGCGCGGCCATTCCGAGGGGCGGCTCCTCCAGGGCACGGATCACGGCCGTGGCGTTCGAGGCGAACCAGGCGGGCTCCAGGATCGCGGTGTGATTCTCGAGCCCGTCCCTCTCGACCAGGACGTGAGCGAACCTCAGCTCGTCCAGCGGTCCGCCGTTCCCCAGCCCCACTGAGAACGTCGGCCAGGGTCGGCCGTCGGCGCGAGCCGCGGCTGCGCCGAGGCTCGTGAGCAGCGAGGAATCGAGGCCTCCGGAGAGCAGGCTGCCGACGGTCACGTCGGCCACGCGATGCGTCTCGATCGTCGCTGCCAGCGTCGCGCGCAACCGAGCCACGGCATCGCCATACGACAGCGATGGCGACTCGGGCGCGGGGCAATTGAAGTCGGACAGGTTCCAGTACGGCCTGAACTCGAGCGGCTCGATCGGCCCGCCGTCGAGCGGGACCTCGCACCATGTCGCGGGCGGGACGGCCCGCACTTCCTCGAAGAAGGTGTCGTCGACATACGGGAACAGGCTGCCGCGCAGGAATCGCGCCAGCGTCCGCGGATGCGGTCGAGGGCGCTCGCCCAAAGCGGCCAGGACCTGCTTGATCTCCGAGCCGAGGAGCAGACGCGATCCACGCCGCGCGAAATGGAGCGGCTTGATCCCGAAGCGGTCCCGCGAGAGGATCAGCCGTCGGCGGGCGAGATCGAGGAGCACGATCGCCCACATGCCGTCGAGGCGAGCGAAGCAGTCGCCCCCCCAGACTTCGTACGCCGCCAGCACGACCTCTGCGTCACCTCGCGTGCGGAACACGCGTCCCTTCGCCTCGAGCGTGTGTCGCAGGTCGCGGAAGTTGTAGATCTCGCCGTTGAAGACGAGCGCGTGGCGCTTGTCGGGGGAGAGCATCGGCTGTCGAGCCGCGTCGCTGGGATCGAGCACCTTCAGCCAGCGGAAGGCCAGCCCCGCGAGAGTGCGGGACGAGTGGTCGGGCCCGGGAGGCGCGACTTCGACGCCGCCATCGCGATCGAGGAGGAGCAGGCCTTCGCCATCGGGGCCGCGATGCCTGATCGTCGCGTGCATGGCGAGCAGCGCCTCAGGCGCATCGGCGCTGCCGGCGCGATCGAGAAGCCCGCTCACGCCGCACATGGACGCCTCTCCCACACGTCGGGCAGTCTATCCCGCCGCGATAGACTCTGGCCGGAGGTCCCCGCCCTGATGGTCGTGATGCGGCGCAGCTTCGATTCCTCGCTGGCCGTCGTGTCCTGCCTGACCGTCGCCGACCTGCTCCTCTGGCGTTTCGAGTGGCAGCACTGGGGCGCGAAGGAATGGCTGCTCCTCCTCGCGCTGGTCGCCTGGCTCGTCCTGCTCACGACAGCAGCCACTCTCGTCGGCGCCGCTCTCGGACGCCTGCGGGTTGCCGGGACGGTCGAGTCGCTTTCGGCCCTGCTCGCCCTCGGCGGGCTGGCGGCCTTCCATCCGCGCGAGGGCTCCCTCGATCCGTGCATCCTGCTCACGTGGCAAGGTGCGGCACTGGGACTCGCGGCGCTCGCGGTTGCCAGCGCGATCGCTTGGACGGTGCGTCGTGTCGAGACGCGTGTGACACCGGGATGGGCGCTCCTCGGGCCGATCGCGGCCTCATTCGCGCTCGTGGCCCTCGCGTTGATGCTGGAGCCCGAACCGCTGCGGGCCACGAGTGCGAGGCGGGTGGTGGCCGCGCTCCTGCTGGCGCTCGTGTTCCTCCTGGGGATGCGACGCTGGACTGATCGGGCGAGGATGGCGGTCCGTGTGAGCGTGGTCGTCGTCCTCGCGCTGCTCGGCCCGAGCTGGCTAGCGACGCGCGCCGCGCCAGTCGAGGCGCTGGCCTGGTCCGAGCCGGAGCCGACGCCCACGTCCGCGCCGAGCCCCGACATCGTGCTCGTCGTCGCGGACTCGCTGCGTCGGGACCGCATGGCCGTCGGCCTGCCGTTCCTTGCTGGACTGGCCCGTAGTCCGACATGCGTGAGCATCGACGGGATCGAGTCTCCGAGCAACTGGACGCTGCCGAGCGTCGGCAGCATGTTCACGGGACGAACTCCCTTCGAGCTCGGCGTCGTCGAGGCGGGCCGGCTGGACACGGCTCATCGGACGCTGGCGGCAGCCCTCTCGCGGAGCGGTTACGCGACGCTGGCCGTGACGGCGAATGCATGGATCACTGCGGAGACCGGCCTGGGCCGCGGCTTCCACGAGGGGCGCCTCGTGCAGTACCGCTACTGGAAGGTCCATCGACGCACCCCAGCCCGTCTGCTCTCCCGGCTCTTCGGGTCCACCCTCGTCCCCGGCTTCACGGGTCCCAACGTCCGCGGCGCATTCGTGACGCAGGAGGCTCTCGGCCTCGCCTCACGGGTTTCGCCGGCGCGGCCCATGTTCCTCTACCTCCATTTCATGGACGCGCACCATCCCTACCGTGCACCGAGGGACGAAGGCGCCGGCCTCTGGCGTGCACCGCCGGCCGACCCGGCGCGGTACCTCATCGAAGTGCCCTGGGCGGGAACGTTCAATGCGGGCGTGGGGGCCGAGACCCGGGAGCGGCTGCGCCGAGCCTACGATGCATCGCTCGCCGACCTCGACGAGGCGATTCGCCAGCTCGTCGAGGGGCTCGGCAGGCAGAGGCCGAATCGCCCACGCGTGCTGGTCGTCACCGCGGACCATGGGGAGATGCTCGGCGAGCATGATGCCTGGGGCCACGGGGCGTCCTTGTTTCGCGAAGAGCTGGACGTGCCGTTCGTCGCCTGTGGCGTCGAGCCGAGCTGGCTGCCGCAGCAGGGTCCTTCGTCCACGACGCGCGCGCTGGCGTTCCTGTGGGGCCTCGGTGGCGTCGACCCGCCGACCGCCGGACCGGCCGGGGAGCTCACGGTGGTCGAGGCGGGGTTCAGTCGCCGTTACGCGCGTGACGCCGTCGCCGTGCGCTCGGGTGCGTACAAGTACGTGACCTGGCGTAGCGGTGGGAAACGCGTGGAGCGCATGATCGACCTCGCCGCTGATGCGAACGAGGCGAGCGACAGTGCGGCGCGTCACCCCCAGCTCTATCAACGCCTCCGAGAGGTGGCCGCGGCGCGTCTCGCCTTGCCGGTAGCGGAGGGTCCTGGCTACGAGGCGGAGGGCGAACGCCTGCGCCAGCTGCGGGCGCTCGGCTACCTGCGCTAACCCCGCCTTGGTAGGTGCCGCCCCACGCTCCCCGCTACCGCCTGGCGAAGCCGTGCGCCATGGATGGCTGCTGTTGGCCCTCGCGGCCATGCTGCCTTTCGAGCCTCGGGAGGCCGCGTTGCCGTTGCCCGGGATGCAGCTCACGATCCTCGAGGGCGTCGCGGCCGCTGTGACGGCGGTGATCGCCTGGGAGCGACGGAGCGAGCTCGCGGGCCTCTTGCGGCGGCCGCCCGGCCCGCTCCTCGGACTGGCGGGCTTCGTGGCGGCCAACTGGCTGTCGGCGGCCCTCGCCGAGGCGCCGCGGCTGCCGGCGCTGAAGTTCAGCGTGCGAATGACGGCGTGTGCCGTGTTCGCCTTTCTCGTGGCTGTCTGCGGCCAGCGCCTGCAGCAGAGAGCGCTTCAGGCCCTGGCGTGGAGCTCGCTCCTGGTGGCGCTCCTGGCGGTCCTCGAAGGCGCCGGCGTGCTGGCCGTGGATCCGCTCCTGGACGCGTTCCGAACGGCGCCCGTATTCGTCGGCGGTACGCGACGAGCCTCGGCGGGATCCGAGCATCCCAACCTGGCCGCGGCCTTCATCGGCAGCGGCGTGCTGATCTGGTCGGGTCTGGCGCCCGGCGCCGCGCGCCTGATCCCGCCAGTGACGGTGCTCGTCGTGGGGCTGCTGCTCACCTACTCTCGTGGAGGACTGCTGGCGACGATCGTGGGACTGATCGTCATGTTCGGCGGGCGAGCGCGGTGGGGCCGCCGCACGCGACCGGCGGCGACGGCGCTCGTCCTGTTGCTCCTGGCGTCGGCGGCGTTCGCGGGGCTCTCGGAGACGTTCCGGCTTCGCATCGGGGACCCCAGCCCGGACGACTGGTTCCTCGCGCGTTACAGCCCAGACATGGCAGCGTTGAGGCTCGCGCCCGGCGCGGAGCATCCGTTGGCGTTGGATGTGGAGAACATCGGCCGTGCGACCTGGCGCATCGAGGACGTCCACCTGGAGCAGCGCTGGCTCGATCTCGACACGCTGCGTCTGCGCGACGGGCCTCCGACGGCCTTGCCCCACCAGGTCGGGCCCGGCCAACGAGCGGCGATCGTCGTGATGCTGCACGCGCCCCAGCGCGTTGGACGCTATCGCGTCTTCTTCGACTCGAGACTGAAGCGAGGGCGCTGGTTCAGCGAGTGGGGCGTCGCGCCTGGGGTCGCAACGGTCACGGTCACCGAGAGCCCCGAGGAGGCGGAGCACTCGGTGCCCGAAGGGCCGCCAGCCGACATTCCCGGCGGTTACTGGAATCCGACTCGGGCTGAGTTCATGCGTCTCGCGCTGGCCATGTGGAGCGATCGGCCCCTCGTCGGCGTGGGCCCGGACAACTTCAGACGGCTGCATGCGCGCTACGCAGGTCGCCACCTGGACTTCCGCTCCTCCGCGGGCAACGCGTTTCTCGAGGTGGCTGCCACGACGGGCCTCATGGGTCTCGTTGCGTTCGTGGCCACGTTCGGAGCGTCGATCATCGCGGGCGTCCGCGCGCTGGCTGCTCGCAGTGCGGAGCCCGGCTGGGCTGCACTGCTCGTCTCGTTGCTGGCGGCCGTGATCGTCCATGCCTGCGTCGACTACTTCCTCTCGGCGACGGGACACTACCTGTTCTTCGCCTTCGTCGTCGGTGGCTTGGCGTCCCCAGCGTTTTCGGCCCCGGCGCCTCCCGGCGCCAAGGCGACCACCTAGGCGGGTCAGCCGCTCCGCCGCGTTCCAAGCAGCCGGCGGGCGCGGATGAGCGCAAGCACCAGGGCCTCTGCGGCCGGAACGCTCAGCTCCATGACGCCGGCTACGAGGACCGCCGTCAGCGACCGCGCGATTCGGCGCCAGGCGGGCAGGGCCGGGATGGGTCCCGGTGGGGCCCACGTGCCCTCGACGAGCACGGCCGTGACGGGCCCGAGGATCGACGCCGCCTTCACGGGCGGGTCGGGCAACACGTTCCCGTCGCCGGCCGTCAGGAGATAGCCGCGCGCGGCCGGGCTCCTGCCGATCCAGAGCGCGCGGTGCGCCACCACTCGCGCTCGTGCGACGAAGGCCAGCACCCGCCCCACACTGGTGGCGGGCTCGGCGATCAGGCAGATCCGGACCAGGGCCGAGGCCGGAAGCGTCGCGGCCATGCTGTCGCCCTCGACGCGACACTCCAGCTCGCGCTTCTCGCGGCGCAGCAATGCCGCATAGGCGAGCAGTCGGTCCGTCTCCTCATCACGACCCGCCGATGGATTGCGCCCGGCCACTACGCTGTGGCCGTCAGGCTTCCCGACGCGGTGCCGCAGGCAGCTCGGGCGCCGGCAGGCCGCGCTCCGCTGCGACGCGCTCCGCGGTGGCCTTGACTTCGTCGATGAGGAACCCCGCCTCGAGGCGGCCGCGCGCGTCGACGCCGTACTTCACGACCTTCAACCCCTCCGGGCCACTTACCTGTCGAAATGCCCGAGACGCGTCCGTCAGCGCGCGCGCGATCCGCAGCGCGCTCCGTGGCTCGCGGCGTATCAACTCCCGGATCCAGTGATTCGCGAAGCGCACATGGGTGATCTCGTCGGCGAGCTGTGCGTCGAGCAGCTCGGCCAGTGCCTCGTCCCCCTTGGCTCGCGCCGTGCCGATGCCGAATCCGATGGCGTCGATGCCCTCGGCCTCGAAGCTGCGGTTCTGGACCGCGAGTCGCCCCGCGAGGTTGTCGATGCGCGTTATGATCCTGTACTGGAAGTTCAGCACGGGCCACGCGCCGACCCGCCCGCCACGGGCTTCGAGGGCGCGTCGGAACATCGTGACGTGGCGCGCTTCGTCGGCGCACTGGCGCGCGAGGGCCACACGCAGCTCCCAGTCCGCCTCCGGGAAGTCGGCCAGGGTGCGCGCCGAGCATTCCAGGCCGTTGATCTCCTCGTTCATCTGACGATGCAGGAACTCCACCGTCTTCAGCGGATGGCCGTCGTCGAGGTTGACACAGTCCTTCCAGAGCTCCTTGACGCAGAAGCGTGCGTCGCGGGCCGGTTCCTCGGCGAACAGCTCCGGGTCGAGGGCGCTGCTCACGCTCGAGGGCCGCTCTCCGAGCGCGGCAGGAGGGCTCGGAACCCAGCCTGCCTCAGGATCTCGCGGATCTCGTCCTCAGTGAAGGCGGCCAGCCGGCGGTCGTCGACGTTGACCATGGGGACGCGCTCCCGCGGATCCCCGATCGGAGTGCCCACGGCGTTGAGCTCGCCCGGCTCGGGCGCGAGCGCGGCGGTCACCGTCGCGAGGAAGCGGATCGCGGCGGCGATCTTCATCAGTAGGCGTGGATCGTCCTGGGCCAGCCGGCGGAGCCAGCTGTTGGCGAAGCGAACGTGCTGGATCTCGTCGGCCAGGATGCCCTCGAGCATCTCGGCGGTGCGCTCGTCGCCGGCCGCTCGCCAGTCGTCGACGACCTTGCCGACGATGTCCATCTGCCCCGCCTCGAAGGTGCGGTTCTGGACCGCAAGCCTGGCCGCCAACGAGTCGAGCATCCCGGCCACCCGCCACTCGAAGTTGGAGACGGGGAACTCGCCCTTCCGGCCCCCCAGCTCGACGAGGCGCCGGCAGAGCAGACGGACGTGTCGCGTCTCATCCCAGCACTGGCGCGCCAGCTCCATCCGCAGCTCCCACGGCGCGTCCGGGAAGTCGGCCAGGCACTGCGCGGCGATCTCGAGGCCACCCATCTCGTTGTTCATGTGGCGATGCAGTCTCTCGCGCCGAGCCTGCTCCGACATCCCTGGCCACTCGTGCATCTCCGAATCGAGAGACACGACCGTGAAGCAGGGTTCGCGGGCTGGATCTCTTCGCAGCACGACGCCACGGACCTCGATCGTGTCCGGGTTCGGCGCGTTCATGGTGGCGTGGGCGCCTCCCCGGGTGGCGGAACGCGGATCAGCTCGAGTTGCGCGGCTTCGGCTCTCGCGATTTCCTCGTGCCAGGCCAGGTCGACCTCGGCGAGTCGAGGGATCTCACGCAACAGGGCGAGGTACCCGTCCCGCATTCGGGTGGAGCGCTGGAGGATCTGCTCCACGACGCGCACGGACGGCGCATCGAGCAAGCCGTCGGTGGCCTCCACGTATCGCCTGAGGTGCCGCTCGAGCCCCGGCAGCAGCACGTCGTAGAAGCCGCGCAGACGTTCAGAGGTGCCGCTGGTCTCCGCCAGGCGGTCGAGCACGCCCTGATAGCCGTCGGCAGCGGGCAGGGTGAAGTGCAGCGGCGAGCGGAGCTCGAAGGCTCGATGACCGAGCGCATCGGCTGCCTGGGCGGCTTCCCAGATGTGCTCGCCGAACAGCACCTTCACTTCCATCTCGGGCGTGCTCGGCACCCACCGTGCGAGCATCTCCATGATCCGGACCATCACGAACCGGAACGAGGCGATCGCTGCAGCGCGTGCCCGAACGCTCATGCCCATGCGAGCGGGGGGCCTTGGCGACGGAAGCGTAAAGAGAGGACCATGAACACCAGCGTGTGCAACGAAGGCCTGCCGCCGGGGTGGGAAAGTGCGTCGAGCGGGCGAACTTCCCGGCGAGTCTCGACTACGTCCTGCTACATGACCCACCAGGTGATGCTCGCGTTCGTCACCTGGAAGGCGGCAAGGACTTCGTCCTGGTTCAACGTCGTGATGCGGGGAGGCTCGTATGCAGGGCGCCGCTGCGCCGCCGGCTCCTCGACGTCATCGTGCTCGGGCAGCTTCAT
>DATFEN010000247.1:0-16317 GCA_035251085.1 Vicinamibacteria bacterium
GTTCTCAAGATCCCGACTTCGACCACGTCCCCCTCGCCAGCCCCCGAGCTGAATTCGAGCAACCGGTCGGCAGACGGCAGGGCATGCGGTCTGCGACGAATCCGGCCAGGACCAAGTTCGGCAAGGAATCGAGGTGGACCATGAACCGATTCTCCTTCTCCCTCGCGCAGTCGTGCACGGCGCTCGCGTGCGCCCTGGGCCTTCCGGCGGCGGCCCTGGCCACCGAGAAGGCCACCCACAAGCACTACGAGAGCTCCCCTGAGGCCGACAAGCCCGGCCCCAAGGGCGAGCTCGCGCCGCGCCTGCAGAATCTGGGCAAGCACCTGTTCCCGGTCACGACCAAGTCGAAGCAGGCGCAGCTCTTCATCAACCAGGGCGTGAACCTCGCCTACGGCTTCAACCACGCAGAGGCGGCCCGCGCCTTCAAGGAGGCCGCGCGCCTGGATCCGAGCTGCGCGATGGCCTACTGGGGCCAGGCGCTGGTGCTGGGCCCGAACATCAACGTCGCGATGACCCCCGACGACGAGCCCAAAGCATACGAGGCGGCCCAGAAGGCCCTTTCCATGAAGGGCAAGGCGTCGGCTCGGGAGCGCGCGTACATCGAGGCGGTGGCCAAGCGCTACACGGGGAAGGCCGCAGACTGAGCCGCCGCCGACAAGGCCTTCGCCGAGGCCATGCGAGACCTGACCAAGCGCTACCCCGAGGACCTCGACGCCGCGGCGATCTTCGCCGAGGCTCTCATGGACCTGCGGCCCTGGAACCACTGGACGAACGACGGCACGCCGTATCCGGAGACCCAGGAGGCCGAGGCGATCATCCAGGGGGTGCTGAATCGCAACCCGAACCACCCAGGCGCTCTGCACTACTGGATCCACCTGATGGAAGCCCACTATCCGGAGCGCGCGGAGGGCGCCGCCGACCGGCTACGGCCCCTCATGCCCGGCGCCGGCCACATGGTCCACATGCCCTCGCACATCTACCAGCGTGTCGGGCGGTACGCCGACGCCTTGGCCGCCAACGAGGAGGCGGCGCTGGCCGACGAGGACTACATCGCCCAGTGCCGCGCCCAGGGCATCTACCCGATGGCCTACTACCCCCACAATGTCCACTTCCTCTGGTTCGCCGCCACGATGGAGGGCCGGAGCGCCACGGCTATCGACTCGGCGAGGAAGGTCGCGTCGAAGGTCAGCGACGAAGCCTTGAAGGGGCTGCCGCTGCTCGCCGCCTTCCGCGTGGTGCCGTACTACGCGCTCACCCGCTTCGGGAAGTGGGACGAGATGCTGAAGGAGCCCTACGCGTTCCACGATTCGAGACGGTCGTGACGGAATCACTTTGTACTCGAAGTATTTTATGTTTCAATGCCAACGCGACACAGACACATGTGGCGTGGCCAGGGCCGAGGATCTCGCTCGACGGACCGGCGGACACCGGGCTTCCGGCTGCGCACCCTGCTCCTCGCGTTGGCGGTTCCAGGGGAGGCTGACGCCACGACCATCCGGGACTACCAAGAACACCTCAACACTCGTTTCGCCAAGAGGCCTCGACAGGACACGCGCTTCATCCTCATCCATTCCACCGAGTGTGGACTCAGCAGTGCCCTTCGGACCCTGTCTCAAGGCAAACGCCTCCAAGGGCGGCACGCGACTCGAGGAGGACATGCCCACTATCTCGTGGCGCGCGACGGGGCGATCTACCGGATCCTGGATCCCAAGTACCGAGCGGACCACGCCGGTGTCAGCATGTGGAACGGCATCGAGGATCTGAGCGACCATTCGTTGGGGATCGAGTTGGAGGGTTTTCACGACGTCGCATTCACGGCGGCCCAGTATCGGTCCTTGAGTTGGCTGATCGGGGTACTTCGCAGGCGCTTCGACATCGCCAGCCGCGACGTCCTGGAGCACTATCGCGTGGCCTACACGTCCCCGAACCGGTTCCATTCACGAAACATGAGGGGCAGGAAGCGGGATCCCGGACGCGACAACTTCGACAGACGCCGAGCCGGCCTGGGCGACAAGTACGCTTACGACCCCGACGTCGTCGCAGGCCGCGTGGGCAAGGCCGCACTTCGACGCGAGGACAAGAGGACCGTGGCGGTGGCAGCCCCGCGGCGGATTCCGTCGCGCGTTCGCTTGGGCGTCATCACCCGCGGGCGCTCAGCATGGAGCATCGCTGGGACCCGCTACCGCGACGCGACCACGCTGTACGTCCTGCCCGACGCCACGATTCGTCGTGGCTCAGAGGTCCGGAAGTGGACGAAGCTTCCTTCGGGTACGGTAGTTCAAGTGGAGATTGCCGATCCGGTGGCGGGAGTGGTGTCGCCGAACCGCAGCGCCTGGAGCATCGCCCGCGACGCCTATGACTCTCCCGGCACGCTCTACGCCCTGCCTGACGGTGCGACACGACGGGGACATGAGATAGCCGACTGGTCCCGTCTGTCCTCTGGAACTCGGGTCTATCTGAACGCGCAATTGGGCCGGCGCAACGAACACCCGTAGCAACGCGGGCGCACTTCTTCAGCGATACGTCCTCGACAAAGAGGATCGGCTATCGTCCGGGATCATCTCGCCCGGAGGCATCTCTCCTCACATACGCCAGGGCGGGCTGCGTTCCACACTTCCCTCGTGATCCTCCACGATCCGTCGGCGCGGCTGCGAAGAACGTGATACGCCGTTCCGCTCTCGACCGAGGCCTCACCACCCGCTCGCGGCGTCACACTCCACGTGTATGCGTACTCGTGGTAGGCCAGGTCCTCAACGACGGCGACGTCTCTCGTCTCAAAGTGCAGCCACACGATCTTGAAATGCTCGAGGAAGTCGCTGGCAGCCGCTCTCAGCGCCGCGCCTCGCTGGATCTCGGCGTTCGGTCGGAGCAGCGCCGCGTCCTCCGCGAACACCTGCAAGTAGGCCTTCACGTCTCCGTCCTCGACCGCACGCCTCTCCTGAGCGACGACTGCGAGTACGGGTGCCCTTTCGTCGCCTCCGGTGTGGGCAGCGGCGCCGCGCCCGCCCTCCGAGGGCGCGTGCCTGTCGTCCCAGGCGCGCAACGCCTCAGGATTCATCGTGCCCCTCCCTTCAGGCCGTGGGAAAGTCGCTCTCATTAATGGCCGCGCACGACCCATTACCTTTGTACACCAACGATTCGAGCAGGGCAAGAAGGACGGCAACCAGTTCGGTTCGACACCGGTAGGAGCACGCGCGGACACGACCCTGTTGCGGTCAGCTACAGGTCGACGACCTCGACCACGTCTCCCTCGCCAGCTCCACGTGAGCACGCTCGACCCGGCGTTCGGACACCTGATCCGCAGGCTGCTCGAGATCAATACTTGGGAGAGACGCGGGCCGACAGGATGCCGTGGCTCTCGCCTCGAGAGAGCGGGGCTGGCCCGCTCCATTTCAGCCTTCTGCTGGAGGGCATCGATCAGCACGCGCCCGCCGCCCAACGCCTCCGCTGCCCGGTGCAGCGCGGCGAAGTCGCCGGGCGGGCGGCCACGCTCGAAAGCTCATGTGCTGCCTGAAGCTAGTTGCATGGAGTTCTGGCTGTCAACGCGGCGCGCCGCACTTTCCCGTCCAACACGCTCGCAGGGTTGAGACACCTCGAAGCAGCTCCTGGCAACCGCTCGCTAATGCGGGACGCGGTGTGGTCTTCGCTTCCGGGGTCTTGGGGTGCGTCCTGCAACCTCTACATCGAAGAACGGTGCCTTCATTCGTTGTGCGGTCGTCGAGCTCACGATCTGTTCCAAAGCACGGCGCAGCTGCCGCAACCGCAACGCCGGCATCTGCTCTAGCGCCTCGCGGATGCCGATCTGGACGGGAGGTGGGCTCCTGACGAGGAGGCGTCCACCCACAGGCGTGAGGGCAAGCTTGAGGCCACGGCGATCCTGGGGATCGACGGCCCGCCGGACTGCGCCGCGTTCCTCGAGGCGATCGACGATGCCGGAAACCGTGGATGGGTGGGCGAACAGTCGCTCGGAAAGCTCGCCCAGGGACAGTCCGGGCTCGCTGTTGAGAATGGTAAGCGCCCAAACCTGGGGACCGGACAGGCCCGTCCTACGCAGGATCGCCTTCGAATATTCCTGGATCGCCCGGAAGAGCTGACGAAGGCTATTGACGACCTCCCCTGCGTCTCGACTCTTGAGGGATGAAACGGCTGGCTGAGGATTCCGACGCGGTGTCCGGAGCCTCGATCGCCTCGACGGCATCGTCGACCACCCCTCGTCGGTATGTGCAATATCAAGCGTACCAAATCTTCCAGGTGTCCGAATGAACCTGCTGAACTGCTCGATGCATTCTGGCCACGAACCCCAACGCCAATGCCGCGCACCCTATGTGCGCGTGGAATCGCTCCAGTTCCCACGGCCTCTAGTCGTGTGCAAGTCGCGCACCCGAGCGTAAGATACTTGGTGTAGCAATGACGCCTCGCGTCCTCTCCAAGCTCCATGCTGTCCACGCCGGTCGAAGCGGAGCTGCTCGAGGGTGGCGCCACCGTGCTGGGCAAACAGCTCCACGCGTGGCTGTCAGGCTTCCGGTAGATCTGCGCGGTCAGCACACGTCGCTCGCTCGCAGCGAACACCTCGACCGAGGAGTGATCGACGAAGATCTCGAGGCCGACCCGCCGGCCGCCTCCGGAAGCGGGGTGCGGAAAACCGCCGGAAACCGCGCGGCGAAGTCGACGACTCCGGAACGGCGACGGTTCACGTACATGATATGGCCCGCACGGTTGACTCCGATCTCCGTGTGGCCTTCGTGACCCGACCTTGCCCTACGCCGAATCGCCGAGCGTCGCCTCGGCGCCACTGCAGGCGCAGCTCGAAGCTGCGGCCGTCTGCGCCTCCCAACGGGACGGCTTGCCGCTCGCGGCACAGCCTTACGTCGCGCTGCGACAGCGGGCGACCGCGCAGCTTACGAAGCGCGGGCAGCGGGGCCTCCGTCAGCTCGTGGCCGTCGGACGTCGGCTGGAGTGCCAGGCGACGCGGAATCGTCAGCGGCCCGCCGCTGAAACTCCGGGAGGGAGCAACGCGGCGCGTCCACGAGCGCCATCTTGGGCCGGCTTTGCGAGGCGAGTACTCGTATTCGAGGTGCTCGGCCCCGTGCTGACCCGACGCGCTCTGATGAGGACCGGCGAGGCCCAGACGACCCAACGGCCGCTCCACCAAGCCAGCGAGCCGACGCTGTGAGCGCGCAGGTGCAGTTGCCGCCCGCCGTGGAGCAGCGCCTTTCCGAGATTGGCTCAGTTGAGGTCCTGGTCGGAATTCCGAGCTTCAACAACGCGCGCACGATCGGACACGTCGTGCGCGCGGCAGCCGCGGGGCTGGCGAAGCACTTCGGGAACTCCCACAGCGTGATCGTGAACTCCGACGGCGGATCGAAGGACGGGACCCCGGAGGCGGTGGCGGCAGCCGAGTTCTCCTCGCCCGCGACGATCCTGGTCTCCCACCCGCTGAGCCCGGTGCACAAGATCGTCACGCCATACAACGGCATTCCGGGCAAGGGCAGCGCGTTTCGGACCATCTTCGCGATCGCCGAGCGCTTGCAGGCCAAGGCCTGCGTCGTCGTCGATTCGGACCTGCGCAGCATCACGCCCGAGTGGATCGAGCTCCTGGGCGGCCCCGTCCTCAAGAAGGGCTTCGATTTCGTGGCGCCGCTCTATTTGCGCCACAAATACGATGGCACGATCACAAACTCGATCGTCTACCCGCTCACCCGGGCGCTCTACGGCAAGGATGTCCGCCAGCCGATCGGAGGCGACTTCGGTTTTTCGGGACGCATGGCTTCCCACTACCTCAAGAAGCCGGTGTGGGACTCGAACGTGGCGCGCTTCGGGATCGACATCTGGATGACTAGCACAGCACTCGCCGACGGATTCCGCGTCTGCCAGTCCTTCCTGGGCGCCAAGATCCACGATGCCAAGGATCCGGGAGCCGACCTTTCGGCGATGTTCGTGCAAGTCGTTTCTTCGGTCTTCGATCTGATGAGCACCTACCGGGAGCGCTGGGCGGTCGTATCGGGGGCGGAGGACGTTCCGCTCTTCGGCTTCCCCCACGGCGTGGGGCTCGAGCCAGTCAACGTCAACCTCGACCGCATGGTCGGAATATTCCGGCAGGCCTCACGAGACCTACGGGAGATCTGGGAGAAGGCGCTCGCCGCCGAGACCTTGTCGGAGGTCATATCCGCCGCAGCGCCGGCGGAAGCGCCTTTCCGCTTCCCGGACCCTCTCTGGGTTCGCGTCGTCTACGATTTCGCTGTGGCCTACCACCGGCGCCTCCTTCCTGGGGACCAGCTCCTGGGCTCGATGGTCCCGCTCTACTTGGGTCGCACGGCGTCCTTCGTGCTCCAGACGGCAGAGAGCGGCCTTGAGGAGGTCGAAGCGATCGTCAAGGGTCTCGGGGACGAATACCTGAAGCAGAAGGCCTACCTGCTCCAGCGCTGGGGCTGAAGGCTCTGGAGGCGCGCCATGTGGGAGTTTCTGAGTGACGTGATCCGCAAGACACTGAGCGGTTTCGGCGAGCGCCTGGCGGCGTTCGGCCCGAACGTCCTCGCGATGCTCCTGATCCTGTTGCTGGGCGTGCTCATCGCGGGAGCGCTGAACCTCGTGCTCAAGGTGCTGCTGCCGCGACTGGGCTTCGACCACTTCGCCCAGCGCCTGGGGCTCACACTGATCTTTCAGAAGGGGGGCGTGACGCGTCCGGCGTCGGCGGCCCTGGCCATCGTTCTGGCGTGGGCGGTGCTGGCGGTGTTCGTGCTGCTGGCCATCGGTGCGCTGAACCTCCAGTTCGCCATGGACCTGGTGTCTCGGACCTTGAGCTACCTGCCCCAGGTATTGGTTGCCGTCGCGCTGCTGGCCCTGGGAGCCCTGCTCAGCGCCTTCCTCCGTCGCAGCGTGCTGATCGCAGCCGTCAACGCGGGGCTGCCCTCGGCGCGGCTCCTCGCCGGCGGCGTCTACTACGCCCTGATGGTCCTCTTCGTCGCCATGGCCCTCGAGCACCTCGGCGTGGGACGCCAGATCATCGTCGCCTCCTTCACGATCCTCTTCGGTGGCGTGGTGCTCGCACTCTCGCTGGCTTTCGGGCTCGCGGGCCGCGACCTGGCCCGCGGCTTCCTCGAGCGGCTCGTTCGTGGCCCTTCTCCGGAGGGGAAGCCGGACGACCTGAATCATCTGTGAAGCGGTTGCGGGCTGTACGCTCTGCGGCCCGGTCCATCCCCCGGAGGTAGCCATGAGCGATTTCCACCAGAGCGGACCCGTCACGGCGTTGCCGCGCCTGGTGGCGAGGCGCATCGGGGATCTGGAAGCGCAGATCCAGGCCCACACCGCGCGTTTCCCGGTTGCTCTGGTGATCCCGATGGTGCCGAGCGAGATGGACCGCCCGGCCCTGAGCCGGATCCTCGGCGAGCTCAAGCACGTCGGCTACCTGGACACGCTGGTCGTCTCGCTGAACAAGGCCAACGCGGTCGACTACGCCCGGGCCGCGTTCTTCTTCAACAACTATCCCGGGCGCAAGGTGATCCTGTGGAACGAGGCGCCTCCCGTCGTGGAGTTCGTGCGGCATCTCGAAACGGCGGGGCTCTACACCGGTGAGCCTGGCAAGGGCCGCGCCTGCTGGCTGGCGCTGGGGCTCGTGCTCGCCGAGGAGCGCACCGAGTACGTGGCGTTCCAGGACGCCGACGTCGTGAACTTCTCGCGCGAGATGCTGGCGCGTCTGGTCCTGCCCGCCGTCGACCCCACCGTCGACTTCGACTTTGTGAAGGGCTATTACGCCAGGGTCTCGGACCGGCTGCATGGTCGCGTGACGCGGCTGCTCCTCGCGCCCCTGCTCGCCGCCTTCACACGGCTCATGGGAACGGATCCCTACGTTCGGTATGTGGCCTCCTTCCGCTACGCACTCTCGGGTGAGTTCGCGGTCAAGTGCGACCTGGCCCAGCGCATGCGCTTGGCGTGCGACTGGGGCCTCGAGATCGTCACGCTCTTCGAGGCCCTGCGGCACCGAGCCGCCAACCGCATCTGCCAAGTGGAGCTGGCCGAGAGCTACGACCACAAGCATCAGGAGCTCTCCCCGGGCGACCCGAGCAGGGGCATCCACCGCATGGCGAAGGACGTCACGAAGCACTTGCTCCGAACCCTGGCCGCCGCCGGCGTCAACCTCTCAGGCGGACTCATGCGCAGCGTGTTGGCCGCGTACCAGCGCGAGGCCGAAGATGCCATCGCCGACAGCTATGCCGTCGCGCGCATCAACGGCCTCGCCTACGACCGTCACGAGGAGGAGACGGTGGTCCACGTGTTCACCCAGGCGCTGCGCGCCTCCATCGACGAGTTCCTCGGGGACCCCTTGGGCACGCCGCTGGTCCCGAACTGGGTTCGGATCTGGGCCGGTGTCCCTAACGCGAGCGTGCGGCTGCTCCAAGCCGTCCGGAAGTCCGGCGAGGGCATCGCGGTGGTGGGCGGTGTAGCCACCGGCGGGAAGAGCAGCGCGTAGCCCTCAGCGGCAGACCGCGGCGTAGCGCACGCTGTCCTCTGACCAGCGCTGCGATGGCTGACGATGCGTGTCACCGGTTGTCGCCACCGGGTCAGACGAGGCGGGCGATCTCCATGATGAAGAGCCCGTAGGCCAACAGAAAGACGCTGCCCTCCCAGCGTGAGATCCGCTTGTCCAGGGTCAGGAGGTAGAAGAGCAGCGCCGCGACACCGAACACAGGCAGTGGCAGGGAGAGAAGATCCTGGCTGGCGTGCACACGGCCCACCAGCGATGCGATCCCCGCAACGGCGAGCGAGTTGAATACGCACGAGCCCAGGATGTTCCCCACAGCAACGTCAGACTTGCCGGCACGGGCGGCAGTCGCGCTGACCACGAGCTCCGGCAGGGTCGTTCCCAGAGAAAGCACGGTAACGGCGACGATCGAAGTCGCCACGCCGAGCCTTCCCGCGATCGACTCGAGCGACGAAACCACGTATCGGGCGCCGAGGTAGATCGCGATGCCGCCCACGGCCAGAATGGCGAGCTGCAGCGCTAGGAAGCGCCTTGGCATCTGGTGCGCGGCCCCGCCCAAGCCCACGGTCAGGTCGGCGTCAGTATGCCCCTCCTTCATCAGATAGAGCACGTAGACCACATAGCCGGCAATAAGGAATCCGGCTTCGGGCCGCGTGATGACGCCGTCCTTGAGGGACAACCCGAGTAGAAAGGCGGAGCCGAGCAAGAAATGGAGGTCGATCAGGATGTACTGCTCACCCAGCCGGACCTGCCTTGGCGCCAACAGCGCGACCGCGCCGAGCACCAGCATCAGGTTCGATAGGTTCGCCCCCAGTACGTTGCCCACCATGATCTCCGGGGTCCCGCCCGCCACGGCGATGACCGACGAGACAAGCTCCGGCAGAGATGTTCCAGTGGACACGATCAGCACACCGACGGCGAATGGCGTCATGCCAAGAGCCAAACCGATCCGCTCGGCGGCGATGGTGAAGAACCTCGCCGCTGCCAGCAGCGCGGCGAGGCTGACGACGAAAACGGCCAGGTCGAAGGTCATTCGAGACGGCGGCGATCCTGCCGCGATCGCCCGAAGCAGGTCAAGCCCCGGCCGCGGGTGGCCCTCTGCCGCGAAGGAGAGAGCAGCCGGTACTCGGCATCGTGAACTAGGCTAGAAGTTGGCGGCGAGCGCCTCCGACAGGTTGAACAGAATCGACAGCGCGTCCGTGTGCCTAGCGGCCTGACTGTCCTATGCATAGAATCATCGGATCATGGCTGGCGTACCTAGTGATATCCAGGAGTTCGTGATCAGGAATATCGACTCGGTCGCCCAGCTCGAAGCGTTGCTGCTCCTGCGCGCCGGCATCGGCGAAGCCTGGCGGCCTGGAACAGTTGCCGAGCGTCTCTACATCCAGCCCAAGACGGCAGCCGATCTTCTGCGCGATCTTCACCAGCGGGAGCTCATCATGCTTGCCGATCCGGAGGCTCCCGCATACAAATACGGCCCCACGACCCGCGAGCTCGTGCGACTCGTCGAGGAGCTTGCCGTGACGTACGCGAAGCAGCTCATCGAGGTGACACGCTTGATCCACTCCAAGGCGAGCCGCAATGTTCAGGGCTTTGCCGATGCGTTCCGGCTGCGGGAGGGACCGTGATGGCCGGGACGATCTATGTTCTCTGCAGCCTGGTTGCGCTCGGCTGCGCGGTGCTCCTTCTGCGGAGCTATCGGCGCTCGGGCCTGCGGCTGCTCCTCTGGAGCGGCATTTGCTTCTCTTGCCTGGCATTGAACAACGCGCTGGTCTTCGTCGACCTGATCGTCGTCCCGCAGACCGATCTGTTCCTCATGCGGAACCTGCTCGCGACCTCGGGCATGGCATTCCTGACGTATGGCCTCATCTGGGACTCTGGCCGGTGAACCTCTTCCTTCTCGGCGCGGTCGCGATGGCTTCGTTCGTCGCAGGCCTGTTCTTCCTCAGGTTCTGGCGCGAGACGAAGGACCGCCTGTTCCTGGCGTTTGCGGTCTCGTTTCTCATCGAGGGCGTCAACCGAACAGCACTCGCCCTGTCCGAGAGGCCAAACGAAGGCGCGCCGTTCTTCTACGTCGTTCGCCTCCTGGCGTTCCTGCTGATCCTGGGTGCGATCGTCGACAAGAACCGCTCCGTGGAGAGATCCACGCCCACGGAACCGCCGCACATCATGCCGACGCTTCCAACAGCCGAACACAACACGTTCGACAGCTGAGGCCAGACGACGTCGCTGACACCCTCCGGGAGCTCGAGTGAGCTTCAGGGCGGCGGCGAGGATGCAGCGGACGCGCTCGTCGACAATCGCCGCAACGTCGGCGCGCGTGAAGGCCTCCACGCTTTCGGGATCGCCACCCAATCGACGGAGAGCCTCTCCGTGATGGCGGATTCAATAGTGACAGGCGTTCGCGGTCGAGACCGCAACCGCGATGGCCTCCCGTTCGACCCGCGACAGCTCCGAGGGCCCGAACATCGCGTGACGGTACAGGTCCAGATGGGCCGTCATCGCCTCCGGCGAGACGCTGTGCACCTTGAGAATATTGGCCAAGCGGCCTCGGGCCGCCGACACTCGGCGGTAAGCCGCCTGCAACCCAGCCTCCGCGGCCGCCTCGGAGATCACTCTGATCGAGGCCATCGAGCGTCGGCATCACGGCGCGAGTACTCAAGGACGCGAATAGCCTCCGGGAGCCTTTTGCACGCATCGTCCTGGGCGCCGCCGTCATCGACGACGTGCTCGGCCTCCTCGTCCTGGCGGTCGTCTCGGGCATCATCACTGCCACTGCCACCGGGACGGCGCTGTCCGCAGCTTCCCTGGTCTGGATCGTGGCGAACGTCACGTCGTCATCGACGTCGAGGCCGAACGCGATCGAATCCCCAATGAGAACGACGCGGATGCGGGCGCTGTCCTTCGCCGGCAGCTCGGAGCCACGGTAGCCGCTTCGGTTGATGGTGGTCCGAACGCCTTTGTCGACCCCCCAGCCGTACAACCTCGGAGTAGCGGTGGAGCGGGCCGAGCGACCCCTCAGGTCCATGCGTCCGGGTCAGATGCAGCCGGCCCTCACCGAGGCCGACCAGGCTCGCCACCAGCGAAAGCGAACCGAAGAGCAGGACGTACTCGGGTCTCCACGCCCACCGGAGGCTCGAAGTTCGGAGGACGGAATCTGGGCCACCAAGAAACCTGCCGCAGGGCTGAACATATGTCCAGCGTCACTGAACTACAATCCTTCGTCGCTGCGGCCTTGCGGAGGCAGCTCCACCGGTCGAAGGATTCGATGACGCTCCGAGCGCATCCTCGCTGGGGACGACGGGTCGGAGGCAGATCCGGCGGCTTCGGTGTCGACCAGACAGCGACCTAATCGTGCTCGGGGTCAGCGGGCGCTCGGCTATGCTGGAGTGGAAGGCCGGGTCAACTTCGCGCCGTGTGGTGACATGTACGCTGCTCTGTCCCTGTGGTCAGGCAGGCCTGATGGAAGCGGCGCTCCTCGACGCGTCCCTCTCTTTGCGCGATGGCTACGAGTACTCGCCGCTCCACTCGAGTTGGGACAGGCCGCCGCGGACACTAGCAGCTTCCCCGAGGAGCGCGCGGCCATCGGCTGAGCGCCTCCGGTGGCGAGTCCATCCACAAGGGCTCCCGCCGGTCAGCACCCCAGTGGTAGCGTTGTAAGAGCGGCGCCGGCCGGCTCTCGCTCCGTTTCGCGCGATGGTCTTCAGCTCCCACGTCTTCGTCTACTACTTCCTGCCTGCGGCTTTGCTCGTGTACTACGCGCTGCCGGTGCGCGGGCGCCATCTGTGGCTGACCCTCGCCAGTTATGCGTTCTACGGCTGGGCCAACCCCGCGTTCATGGGCCTGATGCTGGTGTCCACGGCGATCGACTACGTGTGCGGCCTGAGGCTGGGAGCGCTCCCTGAGTCCGCGGGCCGCCGGCGGCGCCTATGGCTTGGGTTCTCGATCGTCTCCAACCTCTCCCTCCTCGGGTTCTTCAAGTACTTCAACTTCGCCGTCGACAGCTATACCTCCTTGCTCGCTGCCCTGGGGCTGGGACACCTGTCACCCGAGATAGGGGTGCGCGTCGCTCTGCCGCTCGGGATCAGCTTCTACACCTTTCAGTCGATGTCGTACACGCTCGACGTCCATCGCGGCCGCACGCGGCCGCTCCACAACATCGTGGACTTCGCCTGCTACGTGTCGCTCTTCCCGCAGCTCGTTGCGGGGCCGATCATTCGCTTCTCGGAGATCGCCGACCAGCTCCGGGAGCGCACGCACACGGTCCAGAAGTTCGCGCGGGGGGTGGCCTTCTTCAGCATGGGGATGGCCAAGAAGGTGCTGCTGGCCAACCCTTGCGGCTTCGTCGCCGACGCCGCCTTCGACGCCGGCTCGTTGCGGCCCCTGGACGCCTGGACGGGAGTGCTGGCTTACGCCTTCCAGATCTACTTCGACTTCAGCGGCTACTCCGACATGGCCATCGGCCTGGGGCTGATGCTGGGTTTCGTGTTCCCCAAGAACTTCGACTCTCCCTACCGGGCGGAATCGCTGACAGACTTCTGGCGGCGCTGGCACATCTCGCTCTCCACCTGGCTCCGCGACTACCTCTACGTGCCGCTGGGCGGCAGCCGCAAGGGCCCGGGCCGTACCTACGTGAACCTGGCGATCGTGATGCTGCTGGGCGGTCTGTGGCACGGCGCCGCGTGGAGCTTCGTCGTTTGGGGAGGCCTCCACGGAGCCTGGTTGGCCTTCGAGCGCGCGCTGGGCAAGCGCAGCCTCTACGGAGGGCTACCCCGCCCGCTCCGCGTCGCCCTGACCTTCTCGGGCGTGCTGGTGACGTGGGTGTTCTTCCGGGCCGAGGACCTGACCGACGCCAGGCGCTACCTCGCCTCGATGTTCGCGCTCGCTGACGTCCCTCCCGCGGCGGCACTGGTCGGCGCCGTCATCGACACGCCCTATTCGCTGCTGAGCCTTGCGCTCGCCGCGCTCGTGACCTGGAGCTGCCCGCAGACCTGGGACTGGACGCAGCGTCTGACGGCGCCCCGGGCCGCGTTGGCCCTGGGCTGCTTCGTCCTCGCCCTGATCGCCATGGCGAGCCAGGGATACAACCCGTTCATCTACTTCATCTTCTGAGGGACATGGAGCTCGCAGTGGAGACGCGGGAGGCGCAGGCGGCGCGCGAGGTCGGGCACACCGACGTGAGCCGCGGGGTCGCCGCGTGCTTGTCGAGCGCGTTCCTGCTGCTCCTGCTCGGCGTGGCGACCCTCGAGATCCACCGGGACGCGAGCCGCGCATCAGGCTCGCCCTGGTCCGAGCTGGCCGCCGGCCCCGGACGTGCCCGCCAGCTCCTCCGCACGTCCGGCTTGCGGGCCGGCAACCACCAGCTCATGGCGAGCATGAAGGCGTTCGAGGACGGCATCGAGGAGGGCTCGGCGGTCACGGCGCGGTTGCTGCCACCCGTGCAGCACTTCTTGACCCGACATCTCGCGGCGGGGAACGAGCAGGTCGTCGTGGGCCGGAGGGGCTGGCTGTACTTCAGGCCCGCCCTGGACTACCTCACGGGACCGGGCTTCCTCGACCCGGGACGACACGCGCGCGTGGCGGCCGGAGGCAAGACGTGGCAGGCGCCACCGCGTCCGGACCCGCTGCCGGCAATCGCCGACTTCAGCGCGCAGCTCGCCGAGCGCGGCGTCGGCCTCGTCGTGGTCGTCACGCCGGTCAAGGCCGCGCTGCATCCCGAGGGCCTCGTGCCGGCTCTTGCCCGCGCCGAACTACCCCTGGAGAACGCTTCCTTCCACGAGTTCTTCGATCGACTCGCCGCGCGGGAGATCCCCGCCTATGCGCCCGGGGAGCGTTTGGCCAGGGCGCTCCGCGCCACGGCGTGGCCCCAGTTCCTGCGCACGGATACGCACTGGACCCCCCAGGGCATGGAGAGCGCCGCCCAGGGTTTGGCCGAGTTCCTGCGCCGCCACGTCGCGCTTCCTGAGCGGAACCCGGCACGCTACGTTCGGCGAGAGGTGTGGACCGAGGGCCGCGGCGACCTGCAGGACCTGCTGCGGCTGCCCGTTGGCCAGGGGCTCTTCCAGCCGGAGCGCGTTCTCGTCCGTCCCGTCTTCGGACCCGCGGGCGAGCCATGGCGTCCCGACCCGCACGCCGACCTGCTGGTCCTCGGGGACAGCTTCACGAACATGTATTCCCAGGCCGAGCTGGGCTGGGGCGAGGGCGCGGGTCTCGCCGAGCAGCTCAGCTACCTTCTCCAGCGCCCGGTGGACAAGCTGGCCGTCAATGCCGGCGGCCCGTCCGCCGCGCGCGAGCGCCTCGCACTGCAGATAGCTGCGGGCGACGACCGCCTCGCCGGAAAGCGCGTGGTGGTCTACCAGTTCTCGGCGCGGGAGCTGTCGTCGGGCGACTGGCGCCTGCTGGATCTCGCACGACCGGGAGCCGAAACCGAGGAGGTCCGTCGCCGGCCCGAGTCAGGCGTCCCCGCGCGCGGCTTCGTGGCCTGGGAGTCGAGCCGCAGCGGCGACTGGCGCATCTGGCTGCGGCGACTCGAGGGCTCGGCGCCCCGCCAGCTGTCGCCGGACGAGCCGGGCAGGCAACACTGCTGCACTCACATCAGCCCGGACGGCTCGCAGCTCGTCTACCTGAGCCGCACCGTGCCTCGCGACGAATACCCAGAGCTTGAGGTTCCCGGCGAGCTGCGGCTGCTCCGCCTCGACGGCGGAGGGGAGCGCACGCTGGCGGCCGATGCGAGACCCTACGGCTGGGGCAACCGCGCCGTCGTCTGGCGGAACGGCCACGAGCTGACCTACATCGATGGAGACGGCCGCACGAAGCTGCTCGACATCCGGACCGGCGACGCAACGGTGCTGGTCCGGGAGGGGCAGCGGAAGCTGGCCTGGCTCCTCGACGCGACGCTGACGCACGCGGTCAAGGGGGGGCCGGCGTTCTCGCGATACGACGCCTCGCGGCGGAGGGTCATCGAGGCCGAGCGGTTCCCGGGCTGCGAGCCCTACTTCAGCCACGACGGTCGTTTCGGCTTCTGGGTCAGGGGCGGGGGCGGGCCGTTCCACTGGATCGACCTGGCGAGCGGCGACACCGGAGTCCTGCTCCAGAAGGACGACCCGCGCATCCGCGACGCGCAGCGCTACGCGTACTTTCCCATGCTGTCCCGCGACGGCCGCATGCTCGCTTTCGGCGCGTCGCCGGGAGACCACGACCACGCCCTCTCGAACTACGACATCTTCATCGCGCCCGTGGATCCCGCGACCCTCGAGCTCCGTGGCCGACCGCTGCGGCTGACGCTCCATCCCGCCAGCGACCGCTACCCCGACGTTCACGTCGAGAGCCTCGACGGCGGGCGCTGGGCGCGCGACGCCCCTCCCGTCGCCGTCGCGCCGCCCCGGTCGCCGGTCGCCGCCGGGAAGGCGTTCGCGGCGCACGCGACGCTCGAGGCATGCTCGCGCGTGCCGAGCCTGCGCGAGATCTCCCCCTATCGCGCGGCCCTGATCGTCTGCGAGTGGACGGTGGACGAGCCGCTGGCCGGCGAGCAGCCGGGCGCGCGACTGCGCGTCGCGCATTGGGCCCTGCGCGACGGCCAACGCCAGCCGATCGCGTCGCTGGCGCCCGGCTCTACGGCTCGGCTTGATGCCCGGCCCCTCGCGGGCGTGGAGACCGAGGGTTACCCGCTCTTCGACACGCTGCCCGCTGCTCCCGCGTCGCCTGTCCACTACGCCGACAGCCCGTAGATTCGGCCCGCAGACGCCCGGTCCAAACCTCTTCGTGCCGTGCGCTGAGCCCTCTGGATCTGAAGCAGGGACTCAGCTTGACGCAGCTCAATCCGCCAGTACCCTCTCGCT
>DATFEN010000064.1:0-18985 GCA_035251085.1 Vicinamibacteria bacterium
GGAGGATGTCGGCCCGCTCCGTGTGGTAGCGGTCGCGGAAACGCCTCGTCCCGACCGCCGAGGCGACGAGAAGCGCGAGCACCAGCGCGGCGGCGACGCTGACGAGCACGACGAGAGCCATGCGAATCCTCCTCCTCATCAGCTGCTGCGCATGTTCCCCAGCAGTAATCCGGTTGTGATCAGGTTGGCACCCGCGAGGGCAAGCCACAGAGGAAACTCCCTTAGTGCGACTGGCACTGTCCGAGCCTTAAGTCTCGGGACCATCTTGATCGCTCTAGAAAATGCCCTCGAGCAGCGCTCGGGGGATGTCGCGAAACACTCGTTGCCACCTGGGGTTCAGCAAGGCACGTGCCTCTGGAAATACAGCACGTGACTCGCATCGTGCCCGGTTCAACGGATGGCCTGGGCGGTCGTTGCGCAAATCGGGCCAAGCGCTCGGGGATCCAGCACGGACAGCCATGCTCCCGGAGCCCGCGCATGACTTGCGCGGCGACGAGGCAAGGCCGCAGAGTGTTCGCGCGCGAGCGGATCGGCGCTCGCCAACTCAAAGGCGCAACCGTCGAGACGACGGGCACGCGGTTTGCCCCCTAAACAGGCCGAGAGGTGCCAATGTCTTCGCCACGCGACAGCCGGTTCCAGACCGTGGTGTCGCTGCGTGACGGCACCACCATCCGCATTCGCGCGATCCGCCCGGACGACAAGCACCGTCTGCTCGGGCACTTCTCGCGGTTGAGCGCCCAGTCCGTGTATCGACGCTTCCTCGGCAACAAAACGGCGCTCACTCCCGAAGACTTGGCGCACTTCACCGAACTGGACTTCGTGGATGCCGTGGGGCTGGTCGCGACGACGTTGGGCCAAGGGGACCAGGAGCGAATCGTCGGGGTCGGACGCTATTTCGCCGACACCTCTGCTCCCGGCGTTGCGCGACGTGCGGAAATGGCGTTCGCCGTCGAGGACGCTCACCAAGGACGGGGCATCGCCACGCGCTTGCTCGAGCAGCTGCTACTTTTCGCGCGCGATGGCGAGATCGCCGTGCTGGAGGCGGACATCCTGGCCGACAACGTCCACATGCTGCACGTGTTTCAGCGCATGGGGTTCACAACGTCGCGCTCGAGTTGCGGAGTCATACGGGTGAGTCTGCCGCTGGGTCCAACGTACGAGCGCAAGAGCGCATGAGGGGTGGGCTATGTACGAATTCCTGACTCTCCGCGTCTCCGACGCGATGACGCGCGACGTGATCACGATCGGTCCCGAGACGCCGCTCCGCGACGTGGAGGCCCTGTTCGAGCGGCACGGGTTCAACGGCGTACCCGTCGTGGACGCTAACGGCACGCTGCTCGGATTTCTCACGAAGCTCGACCTGCTCCGCGCCTGCGCGTTTTCCCCGCGATCGATCGTCCCGCACTACGAAGAGATCCTCGAGCTGCCGGCGCGACGAGCCATGACGAGCTGCCCGGAGACGGTGCATCCCGACATGGCGTTGACGCGCGTCCTCGAAAAGCTGGTGAGCACTCGCTGGAAGAGCCTGCCCGTCGTCCAGGACAGCCGCGTCGTGGGGATCGTGTCGCGCGAGGACGTGCTCCGGGCGCTCCGCCGTGTGGCAGCCTGAGGTCGGTGCTGCGCGGAGGACGTTCGCCGAAGGGCGCCTGTATTTCGAGCGACTTGACCTGAAGCGTCTCGACATACGCAGTGATCGCGTCGATGCGCGCGGGCGCGCAAGCTCGCGGCGCCAGGCGCAAAGTCTTCGGCCACCGCCCCGGATGCGCCCCGCTAAGTAGTTGATGAAACGGGGTGATCGCTCCCCGTGCGAGGCACCCGCTTTGCAGGTTTGCGGGTCAGGCCAGGAGGGGCGCACCATGCTGTTGCAGAGACCCTACAACTCGTTCGAGATCGCCCAGTCGCAATTCGACCGCGTGGCGGCCCTGATCGGGCTGGACGAGGCGACGCGCGAGCTGCTGCGATGGCCCCTGCGCGAGTACGCCGTCGCCATCCCGGTACGGATGGACAGCGGGGAGGTCAAGATCTTCCGCGGCTTCCGCGTGCAGCACAACGACGCGCGCGGACCGAGCAAGGGCGGGATCCGCTTCCACCCGCAGGAGACGCTGGACACGGTGCGTGCGCTCGCGATGTGGATGACCTGGAAGTGCGCGGTGGTGGATATCCCGCTCGGCGGCGCGAAGGGCGGTGTGGTGTGCGATCCGCACAACCTGTCGGCCCGCGAGCAGGAGCAGATCTGCCGCGGCTGGGTGCGGCAGCTGTCGCGGAACGTCGGTCAGCTCTCGGACATCCCGGCGCCGGACGTGATGACCAACAGCCAGCACATGCTGTGGATGCTCGACGAGTTCGAGGCGATCCACGGTGGCCGGTACCCCGGCTTCATCACGGGCAAGCCCGTGGGTATGGGCGGCTCGCTCGGCCGGACCGAAGCGACCGGTTACGGCGTGGTGTTCACGTTGCGCGAGGCGCTGCGTGAGCTGGCCCTGCCCGTCTCGGCCACGCGCGCCAGCGTCCAAGGCTTCGGCAACGTGGCCCAATATGCGATCCGGCTCTACCAGCAGCTCGGCGGCAATGTCGTCTGCGTCTCCTGCTGGGACCAGAAGGACCAGACGGCATACGCCTACCGGCGCGCTGCTGGCGTGGAGATGGACGCGTTGCTGGCGGTCACGGACCGGTTCGGCGGGATCGACAAGGAGAAGGCGCACGGTCTCGGCTACGAGGTCCTGCCCGGAGCGGCCTGGATCGAGCAGCCCGTCGAGGTGCTGATCCCCTCGGCGCTCGAGAATCAGATCACGGCAGACAGCGTCGAGCGGATCGCGCCGAGCGTTCGGATCGTAGCTGAGGGCGCCAACGGCCCCACGACCACCGACGGAGACGAAGCGCTGCGCGAGCGCGGCATCCGCGTGATCCCGGATTTCCTGGCCAACGCGGGTGGCGTCACGTGCAGCTACTTCGAGCAGGTCCAGAGCAACACGAACTACTATTGGGAAAAGGACGAGGTGCTCGGGAAGCTGGACGTGAAGATGACCGCCGCGTACCTGGCGGTGACCGAGCTGGCTCGCAAACGCGGGCTGCCAATGCGGGACGCGGCCTACATGATCGCGATCAACCGAGTGGCACAAGCCTGCCGCGACCGCGGTTGGACTTAGCGCCCCCGTGATCTCCGCGCCGCCGTCCTTCGCCCGTCGCTTCTTCGGGGCCGAGGAGACCTTCACGGTCGTTGGCAGCGGCGAGATCGGCGGCAAGGCGGCGGGGCTGCGCCGAGCTCGCGAGGCGCTGCTGGCGAGGCCGGCTGGGCTGCGCTTCGAATGCCTGCCGATCGAGGTTCCGACGCTCACCGTGATCGGGACGGCGGTCTTCGAGGAGTTCTTGCGGCTGAACCGGCTCGACCCGGCGGAGCTGGCCACGCGCGACGACCGCGAGATCGCCCACGCGTTCCAGAGGGGCGAGTTGCCGCCAACCATCCTGGGTGACCTGTGGGCGCTGGTACGCGAGGTGCGGACGCCGCTCGCGGTGCGTTCGTCGAGCCTGCTCGAGGATGCGCTCAGCCACCCTTTCGCGGGCGTCTACGCCACCAAGATGACGCCGAACGGACAGCTCGACCCCGAAGCGCGCTTCCGCCGTCTCACCGAGGCGATCAAGTTCGTGTTCGCCTCGACGTTCCTCGAGAGCGCGCGGGCGTACCGCACGGCGCTCGGCGGCGCGCTCCGCGAGGCCATGGCCGTGATCGTGCAGGAGGTCGTCGGACGCCGACACGGCCCGCGCTTCTATCCCGACGTCTCGTGCGTGGCCCGCTCGCTCAACTTCTACCCGTTCGGCCCGGCGCGACCCGAGGACGGCGTGATGAGCCTGGCGCTGGGGCTCGGCAAGCAGATCGTGGACGGTGGCCGCTGCTTCACGGTCTCGCCCCGCCATCCCCGGTCCGGGCCGCCCTTCGCGTCGACGCGCGACGTCCTCGACGAGACGCAGGCGAGCTTCTGGGCCATCAACGTGGGCCCGCCCCCGGCGTACGATCCGACGGCGGAGTCGGAGTACCTGGTGGGAGCGACGCTGGACCAGGCCGAGCAGGACGGGGCGCTGACCTTCGCCGCCTCCACGTACGACCCTGGACGCGACCGCATCGTAGCGGGCCTCGCCGCGAAGGGGCCGCGCGTGCTCGATTTCGCGCCGCTGCGGCTGTGGGAGGAGCTGCCTTGGAACGACGCCGTGGCCGGGCTGCTGGCGTACTTCGAGGACACGCTCGCCGGCCCCGTCGAGATCGAGCTGGCTGCGACCCTCGGCGCCGATAGACGGGGGCGCCTCGGCTTTCTTCAAGTGCGCCCAGTGGTCGCGTCCGGGGCCGAGGCTGCGATCTCCGACGAGGAACTGAAGAGCCCGGCTGCGGTGGTCGTCTCGGAGCGCGCGCTCGGTAACGGTGCGGTCACGGGGCTGCGCGACGTCGTGTTCCTGAGGCCGCCCTTCGAGCTACGCGACAGCCGGGCCGCGGCGCGGGACCTCGTCGAGATCAACCGCGCGCTGCTCGCCGAGGGTCGGCCCTACCTGCTCATCGGCTTCGGCCGTTGGGGCAGCTCGGATCCCTGGCTCGGCGTCCCGGTCGAGTGGGGACAGGTCGCGGGCGCGCGCGCTCTCGTCGAGGCGTCGCCCGAGGGCCGCGGCATCGAGCTGAGCCAAGGGTCGCACTTCTTCCACAACCTCCTGGGTCTGGGTGTGCCGTACCTGCAGGTGGCTGGGAGTGGCGGTGGGCGTATCGACTGGGAGTACCTGTTGGCCCTGCCGCGGGTCCGCGAGACGCCGCGCGTGATCCACGCCCGCTGTGGAGAGGCTCTTCGCGTGCGCGCGGACGGCCGGCGCGGCCGCGGCCTGGTGCTCGCTGCAGACGAGGGCGGCCGTGTCTGAGTCGCGTTCCCCACGCGACCCCGACAACGCGGCGGACGATGTGTTGCACGCGCTTCGGGAGCGGGCCAAGGAGCTGTCCTGCCTCTACCGTGTCGACGAGATCCTCTCGCGGCCCGGCCAAACGGTCGAGGAGGCGCTGCGACAGGTCATCGCGGCCCTGCCGCCGGGCTGGCAGTTTCCGGACGTGTGCCAGGCCAAGATCGTGCTGGCGGGTCAGAGCCACGAGCCGCTCGGCTTCGTGGAGACCGCGTGGACGCAGTCGGCGCCGATCCACGTCCACGGCCAGCCCGCCGGCCTGCTCAGCATCTCCTACAAGGAGGAGCGCCCGCCCTCGGACGAGGGGCCGTTCCTGAAGGAAGAGCGGCGCCTCGTCGATGCCATCGCCTTCCGGCTGGGGCAGTTCCTCGAGCAGCGCGAGCCGCCGCGCGGGCAGGCGGAGCGCGCCGCGCCGGGCCGCGAGGACTTCCGGGTCGTGCTCGAGCTGCTGCGCGCCACCGACCAGAACCTCTACCGCCGCATCGCGCGCAAGATGCTCAACCACCTGGCGTGGAGCGGCGTGGCCGAGGCGCGCGAGCTGCTGCTGCGGCTGTCGTCCGACCGCGCGGCGGGCGCGGGCGGCGACGAGAACCGGCCCACCCAGCGCAGCGGGCCCGAGGACCTCGAGCGCACCGCTCGTGAGACGTTCCGCATCGCCGCGGAGGAGCTCGCCGAGTCCGAGATCACGTCGCTGGTGCAGACGTGGATGCGCGAGGAGCGCGTCGACTTCCTGGTGCAGGCGCTCGAGACCCCATACACCTCGTTGGTCGAGATCGGCAACGCGCTGGACCGCTTCGCGCGCACCGGCGTCGCCACGCGCGACCTGTCGATGGCGATGCGCGTCGGGCTGGCGAGCGCGCTGGTGCGGAGGCTGCTCAGCGAGCACCAGGACTCCATTAACCGCGCGCGCCGCTACGTGCAGGTCGAAGACTTCTTCGAGCTGGTCTCGCGAACGGTGCTGCTGCCCCGGAGCCACGGCCGCCTCGGCGGAAAGGCGACCGGCCTGTTCCTCGCGGCGCAGGTGCTGCGGCGTTCGCCGGAACACGCGAGCGCGCTCTCGGCCATCCGTGTCCCCAGGACGTGGTATCTGCCCTCCGATGGGATCCTGCACTTCGTCGCCCACAACGACCTCGACGAGGTCTATTCGTGGAAGTACCGCGACATCGACCAGATCCGCCAGGAGTACCCGCACATCGTGCGGCTGTTCAAGAACTCGCGCTTCCCGCCCGAGATCGAGCACGGCGTGGCGCGCGCCCTGGACGATCTGGGAGACGTCCCGCTCATCGTTCGAAGCTCGAGCCTGCTCGAGGACCGCGCCGGCTCGGCCTTCTCGGGCAAGTACAAGAGCCTGTTCCTCGCCAATCGCGGCGGCAAGGCCGAGCGGCTCGCCGCGCTGCTCGACGCGATCGCGGAGGTCTACGCCTCCACCTTCGGCCCCGATCCGATCCAGTACCGCGCGGAGCGCGGCCTGCTCGAGCACCACGAGGAGATGGCCGTGATGATCCAGCAGGTCGTGGGAGTGCGCGCCGGCCGCTACTTCCTGCCGGCCTTCTCGGGCGTTGGTCTGAGCAACAACGAGCTGCGCTGGTCGCCGCGCATCCGCCGGCGGGACGGCCTGCTGCGGCTGGTGCCCGGGCTGGGGACGCGAGCCGTAGATCGGCTCGCGGACGACTACCCGGTGCTGGCGGCGCCTGGGCAGCCAGGCCTTCGCGTCAACCAGAGCCCCGCGGACATCGCGCGCTACTCCCCGAAGAAGATCGACGTCATCGATCTCGAGGCCGACCGCTTCGAGACGCTCGAGCTGCGCGCGCTGCTCCGCGAGTGCGGTCACGAGTACCCGGCCGTCCAAGAGCTCGTGTCCGTCTACGATCACGACCGCCTGCGCCGCACCTCGGGCCTCGGGCCCGACTTCGAGAGGGACGACGTGCTGCTGACCTTCGAGGGTCTGCTCTCGGGGACGCCGTTCTTGGCGCGGATGCAGGCGCTGCTGCAGCTGCTGAGCGAGGCGATGGGCACGCCCGTGGACATCGAGTTCGCATCCGACGGGTGCGAGCTCTACCTACTGCAATGCCGGCCTCAGAGCGGCGCGCCGCAGGACCTGCCCGCGCCGATCCCGCGCGACGTCGCGCTCTCGCAGGTCGTCTTCTCGGCCAAGCGTCACGTCTCCAACGGCGCGGTGCCGGAGATCACCCACGTGGTCTACGTCGACCCGGAGGGCTACAGCCGGCTGCCCGACCGCGAGGCGCTGCGGCAGGTGGGGCGCGCCGTGGGTGCGCTCAACAAGCTGCTGCCGAAGCGGCAGTTCGTCCTGATGGGGCCGGGCCGTTGGGGTAGCCGCGGAGACGTGCGGCTCGGCGTGAGCGTCTCTTACGCGGACATCAACAACGCGGCGATGCTGATCGAGATCGCCCGCAAGCAAGGGAATTACGTCCCCGATCTGTCGTTCGGCACCCACTTCTTCCAGGACCTTGTGGAGTCGCAGATCCGCTACCTGCCACTCTACCCCGACGACGAGGGCGTCACCTTCGCCGAGGGCTTTCTGCGGCGGGCGCCCAGCCTGCTGCCGGAGCTGCTTCCCGAGTTCTCCACTCTCGCCGACATCGTGCGCGTGATCGACGTCCCGCGCGCGACGGAGGGCCGGATCCTCCGAGTGTTGATGAACGCGGACCTCGACGAGGCGCTCGGATACTTGACGGCCCCGGGCGCCGCTACGCCGCTTCCGGTCGCGGCCTTGCTGCAGCCGGTCCCCGGCGAGGACCATTCGCGCTGGCGCCTGCGCATGGCCGAGCGCATCGCCGCCGACCTGGATCCCGTCCGCTTCGGCGTGAAGGCGCTCTACCTCTACGGCTCGACGAAGAACGCGACGGCAGGACCGGGAAGCGACGTCAACCTGATCGCCCATGTCACTGGAGACGACGCGCAGCGCAGGGATCTGCTCGTGTGGCTCGACGGCTGGAGCCGGGCGCTCGCCGAGATGAACTACCTGCGAACCGGCTGCCGCAGGCCTGGACTTCTGGACGTGGTGCTCGTCACGGACGCTGACGTCGCCCGCCAGACCAGCTACGCCGCGAGAATTGGTGCGGTCACGGACGCCGCTCGGCCGCTCAAAGTCGGACCCGGCGCTGAGGGATGAGCCCTCCTCTCGTGCGCCCGGAAGCGCTGGCCTTGTCGGCAGAAGAGCGTCGAGGTGGGCTGGCTTCGCAACCCTCAGCCTTCAGGGCAAACGCGGAAGCTGCGGGCCGCAACACCTATTCCGCCCGGAGCGCCTCGATCGGTAGTCGCATTCCTTGCAGGGGCGAGCCCCGAAGGCCGCACTCCCTGCGCCCCAATCTCAACGAGGCCGCCAACGAGCGCTTGCGGGCAGCGGGTGGCTCGAAGGCAGGCTCCTTGCACCTCCCAACGACACAACCCGACGGATCGATCCAGGAAAGGAGGCTGGAATGAAAACAGGAGTCCTCAACGTAACCGATACCCGCACCAACAAGAGCTACGAGATCCCCATCGAGGACGGCGCGATCCGAGCCATGGACCTTCGCCAGATCACCACCGCGCCGGACGACTTCGGTCTGATGATCTATGACCCGGGCTTCATGAACACGGCATCGTGCCGCAGCCGCATCACCTTCATCGACGGCGACAAGGGGATCCTCAACTACCGCGGCTATCCCATCGAGCAGCTCGCGGAGAAGGGCAGCTACCTGGAGACCGCATACCTGATCGTCCACGGCGAGCTGCCGACGCCAGCGCAGTACCAGGACTGGCTCCATGACATCACGTTCCACACCATGGTCCACGAAAACGTCAAGGAGTTCATGACGGGCTTCCGCTACGACGCCCATCCCATGGGGATGCTCATGGCGACGATCGGGGCCCTCTCGACGTTCTATCCCGAGGCCAAGAACATCCATGACCCCCTAGTGCGCCGGCATCAGATCTGCCGCCTGATCGCCAAGATTCCGACGCTCGCGGCCTTCGCCTACCGCCACGCCATCGGGATGCCCTACGCCTATCCGGACAACGAGCTGTCCTACTGCGGCAACTTCCTCCAGATGATGTTCCGGATGTCGGAGCTGAAGTACAAGGTGAACCCGGTCCTCGAGCGTGCCCTCGAGGTGCTCTTCATCCTGCACGCCGACCACGAGCAGAACTGCTCGACCTCGGCCATGCGGGGCATCGGATCCTCGGGCGTCGACCCGTACTCGGCCGCGGCCGGCGCCATCGCCGCCCTCTATGGCCCGCTCCACGGCGGCGCCAACGAGCAGGTGCTGCGCATGCTGCGCGACATCGGCTCAAAGGACAGGGTCCCGCAGTTCGTCAAGGAGGTGAAGGAGAGCGGGGGCGAGGTCCGGCTCATGGGCTTCGGCCACCGCGTGTACAAGAACTACGACCCGCGGGCGCGCATCATCAAGCAGATGGCCGACCGCGTGTTCGAGGTGACGGGCCGCAACCCGCTCCTCGACATTGCACTGGAGCTCGAGCGGATCGCCCTGCAGGACGAGTACTTCCTGAAGCGGAAGCTCTACCCGAACGTGGACTTCTACTCCGGCCTCATCTACCAGGCCATGAAGTTCCCCGTGGACATGTTCCCGGTGCTGTTCGCCATCGGGCGTATGTCCGGGTGGCTGGCGCAATGGCAGGAGCTCGTCGAGGACCGGGAGCAGAAGATCGCGCGGCCGCGCCAGCTCTACTTGGGCTCGGCGCGCCGCGACTACCTGCCCATCGGGAAGAGGATCAGCAAAGTGGTGCCGGTCGCCGTTTAGAGTAGTCGAGCGGCGTCAGGACGCCGTTGGGAACGGCAGGGGAGGCCGCCCGAGCGAGGGCGAGGCGAGCGGCGGCCTCCCGCGGCGCAGGAACCAGCGCTCGATCACGATTCGGCGGACGGCGGGCGCCGAGCCGAGCAGTCGGGTCGCGAGGTAGGCGACGGCTCTCGGGGTCCTTCTCCACTTCCGCCGAAGCCCCAGCCGCCTGTCCAAGTCCGCCTCGTAAGGAAGCAGATCCTCGCGCGAGCAGCGCCCCGCGGCCGCCACGATCGCCCGGGCCGCGAGAACCCCCGACTCCACGCCGGGCCGGATCCCCTCGCCGCTCTCGGGGAAGGCGAGGCCCGCGGCGTCTCCGACGAGGACGGCGCCATCGTCGACGACACGGGGAGCCGGCTGCTCGCGCAGGCGGTACGCATGCCCGCACCAGCGCCGGGGCAGGTCCTCGGAGATGCGGCCTCGCTTCACCTGCCACTCGACGAAGCCCCTCAGGTGTGCAGGCAGCCCGACGGGGTCGCGCCGCCCGAACCCTACGTTGAGGTAGTCGTCCTTGCGGACGCACCACCCGTAGCCCTGCAAGTCGGCGCTGAAGGAGATCTCGGGAACCTCGGGCTCGACTCGGCAGGCTGCGCGTTGGCGCGCATCCATCCGGAACTCCACCTCCTCCGCTGCGACCAGCCCGCCGCGCGGCGGGCCGCTCACCAGTCGGGCAACCGGGCAAGAGTTCCCGCCTGCGCCCACGAGAACCGGAGCGGCGTAGGCATCGTTGACGATCCATCGCCCCCGTCCGCGCCGCAGCCGCAAGACCGGCTCGCCTGCGAGGAAGTGGGCTTCGGACCGCAGCAGCAAGCGGTAGTCGAACTCGCAGCGCCGTATGCCGTAACTGGCGGGCCGCGTCTCGTGCACGACGCCGTCTCGCCCGCCGACCACGCCCACCCTGAAGCCCAGGAAAGGCTGGAGCGTCGCCCCGAAGCGGTAGTCCTCGGCGCGCAGGCCGAGGAGGTCGAGCACGTCGGGCGTGATCCACCCGGCGCACGGCTTGTCCCGGGGCAACACGGCGCGCTCGAGCACCAGGACGTCGAGCCCGGCGGCGCGAAGCTGCGCGGCGCACGTCGAGCCCGCGGGTCCTGCGCCGACGACCAGGGCGTCGTAGGTTTCCACGGGCCGACGCCTAAGGCGGCGACGGGCGCGACCACGCTACGCCTGGGCGCCCGAACGTCACCTGGAAGAGCTCCATAGACCCCGTCCGGAACGCGGCTTCCGATCCTGCCAGGTAGAGCCTCCAGCTCCGGGCGAAGGAGCGTTCGAAGCGGGCGCAGACCTCGGGCAGCGCCGCGTCGAAGCGCTCGCGCCAGTGGCGCAGCGTCAGCGCGTAGTGCGCGCGGAGATTCTCGACGTCGAGGACCGCGAAGCCCGCGGGCTCGAGGACGCCGCGAACGGCTTCGCCCAGCGTCGGCGGATACGCTCCCGGGAAGATCCAGCGACGGATCCAGGGGTTCAGGGGCTGGGGGCGGTCGCGCCCGATGAAGTGGAGCAGCCCGCGTCCGCGCTGCGAGTCAAGGCAGCGGTCGAGGACCGCGCTCAGGGACGGATAGTCGAGCGGGCCGACGTGCTCGAGCATGCCGACGGAAACGAACGCGTCGAAGCGGCCCGCGATGCTGCGGTAGTCGTCCTCGACGAAGACCACGCGGTCGGAGAGGCCCTCGCGGGAGGCGCGCTCCCGCGCGTATCGGACCTGCTCGTGGGAGACGTTGTACGCCGTGACCTGCACGCTCCGGCTGCGGGCCATGTGGAGTGCCAGGGCGCCCCAACCGCAGCCCGCCTCCGCCACGCGCTCGCCCGCGGAAAGGCCCAGCTTGCGGCACACGAGGTCCATCTTCGCCGTCTGCGCCTCGTCGAGCGTTGCTTCGGTGGTCGGGAAATACGCGCAGGTGTAGAGCATCTCTTCGCCCAGCCACGGCCGGTAGAACGCGTCGCCCAGGTCGTAGTGGCGCTGGGCGTTCTCGCGGGACGCTTCCGGAGCGTGGCTCACTCGCCACGCCGACCAGCGCGCGGCGCGGCGCTCCCGCGCGCGATACACGGCCTCGAGGGCACCGACGAGGTCGCCTTCGACGTCCACGTCGCCCTGGGCGTAAGCCTCTCCGAACCGCGATTCGGGGCTCGAGAGGACGTGGACGAGCGTGCGCCGGTCGCGGAAGACGACCGTCGCCACGGCCGGCGTCGCGGGAACGTACACGACCTCGCCGCCCCCGAGGGCGAAGCGCAGCGGCGCCTCCCCGACGGCGCGCCGGAACAACCAGCGGAGGCCACGGTCCACCGCTCCCACGGAAGGTAGCCGCGGTGGCTGCACAGCGCTCCCCACGAGTGTTTCCCCGCCATATGCTTGAGCAATCCGGGTGCCAGTGAGGGTGGGACCGGGCCGGGCAATGAGCTCCTGTATTGTTGGTGGTGGGGCCATGGCCGAGTCCTTGAACACCCATGTGGCCGCGCGGCTCGAGGAGGTAGCGGGGATCCTCGAGTGGCAGGGGGCGAACCCCTTCAGGGTGAGGGCCTACCGCCGCGCCGCACTCACACTCCGCGGTCTCGACCGACCCGTGTCCGAGCTGCTCGCGAAGGGAGGCCTAGGAGCCCTCCAGGAGTTGCCTGGGATCGGGGACAGCCTGGCTCGGTCCATCCGCGCGCTCGTCGTGACCGGCCGCCTCCCCATGCTCGAGCGCTTGCGAGGGGCCAGCGATCCCATCGCCCTCCTGGCCACCGTGCCCGGCGTCGGCCGCCGCACGGCAGAGCGCCTCCATTACGAGCTCGGCATCGACACGCTCGAGGAGCTGGAAACGGCCGCCCATGACGGCCGCCTGGCGGCCTTGCTGGGCCTGGGCGGGAAGCGGCTCGCCGGAATCCGGGACTCGCTCGCCAACCGGCTGGGGCGCGTGCGGCGCCCCTCGGCGCTCGAGGAGCCGGCCCAGCGGCCTTCGGTCGAGGAGCTACTCGAGGTGGATCGCGAATACCGGGACAGGGCGCGAGCGGGCATGCTCAGGACGATCGCCCCTCGTCGCCTCAACCCCGGGGGCGAGTCCTGGCTGCCCGTGCTCCACACGGCTCGGGGCGGGCGCCACTACACGGCTCTATTCTCGAACACGCCGAGGGCCCACCGCATGAGCGCCACGCGCGACTGGGTCGTTCTCTACTGGGACGGCGCTCAGAGCGAGAGCCAGGCGACCGTCATCACGTCGCGCCGTGGCCCACTCGAAGGCCTGCGCATCGTGAGCGGGCGCGACGAGGAGTGCAGCCTGCACTACGATCTTCACGCGCCGCACACTGCCCGCCGCTGAGCGGCCGGGAGGAGGGATTCGGCGAGCCTTTCAGGAGCCGTCGGCCGGGGGCAGCGCCAGCCAGAGCGCCAGGTAAGCGATCGTTCCGGGCACGAAGCCGGTGAAGGCGGTCAACAGGAAATAGGCCACGCGCACGACGCTCGGGTGCCAGCCCGCCCACGCGGCGACGCCGGCACAAACGCCCCCCGCCACAGCGCCGCTCCTGGACCGCCGGATCGGCTTGCTCGGGTCGATCACCGCTCCCTCACTTGTACATCATCGGCGGCTCCCGAAGTTCGTAGCGCGACTGCAGGAAAGCGACGAGGTCGATCAGCTCCCGCACCGTCATCTGCTCGGAGTAGTCACCCATCCGAGAAAGGCCGCCGGCCTTGACCGCGGCGAGTCGATATCCATACGCCATCCTGTGGGAAGGGTCGATGATGGCTGCCGCAAGCTCGCCATCCGTCCGCACCTGATGGACGGTGCCACCGAGCACGACCGGAACGGGCGGATCGGCCACGGGCGCCGGCAGGTTCACCCCATCCACCTGGTGGCAGGAGCCGCACTTGAGATCGACGAACACTTGTTTGCCCCGCTGCACATCGCCGTCCGGCAGGTGGAAGCCCGCGGACGACTTGCGCGTTTGCGCACAGGCTGCGGCGCCGACTACGAGCGCCGCGATCGCTCCGACATGGAGCCAACGCATGGTTGCCTCCCGGGGCTCTCAGGCGCCGCATCGGCGCACAGCCCCTTGACGGAAGCATGAGCAAGCATCGTGCCGGCCATCGAGCGGCTCAAGGTGGCTGGGCACCAGCTTTGCACGCTCTTCGGGCGGAGCGCGATGCGAAGCCCTCTCGCCCCCGAGCAGCTCTACCGCCGCTGCGACCCTTCGCGTCTCGAATTCGTCACGAGCGCCGAGCTTCCCGATGTGAGCGAGCCCGTGGGGCAGGCGCGCGCCGTGGAGGCAGTCAGGTTCGGCATCGGCATCCGCCGGTACGGCTACAACATCTACGCTCTCGGCCCCTCCGGCATGGGCAAGCACGGCCTCGTGCGGCAGTTTCTGGAGAGCAGGGCGCCCGAAGATCCGACGCCTTCCGACTTGTGCTACGTCCACAACTTCCGCGATCCCCAGCGGCCACGCGCGTTGTGCCTGCCGGCGGGGCGCGGCGTGGCCTTTCGAAAGGACATGGAGCGCCTGGTCGAGGAGCTCCGCGTCAGCATCCCGGCCGCCTTCGAGAGCGACGACTACCGCGCACGCCGGAAGCAGATCGAGTCGCAGTTCGGGGAGCGCACCGAGCAGCTCTTCGGCGAGATCGAGAAGCGGGCACGCGAGCGTGGGATCGCCTTCCTGCGCACGCCTGTCGGCGTGGGGCTGGCGCCGCGGCGCGCGGACGGGGAAGTCATCGAGCCGGCGGAGCTCGAGCGGCTGCCCGAAAACGAGCGCGAACGCCTGGGCGCCGCGATGGTCGAGCTGCAGGGACAGCTCCAGGAGGCGCTCGCCGAGCTCCCGCGCGCCGCGCGCCAGCAGCGGCAGGCGCTCCGGGCCTTGAAGCGCGAGGTGACCGCCTTCGCCGTGGGCCACCTCATCGACGAGCTGCGGGCGACGTACGCGGGGCTTCCGGAGGTGCTCGCGCATCTCGACGCGGTCCAGGAGGACGTGGTTGCGAGCGCCGACGACTTCAAGGCCGAGCTCGCCGAGGAGCCGGATCCCCTGGCGGCCCTGCTGCCCAAGCGCCGCGGCGGGAGCCCCTTCCGCCGCTACCAGGTCAACGTCCTCGTCGATCACTCGGCCACGCGCGGCGCGCCGGTGGTCTACGAGGACCACCCCACCCACGCCAACCTGATCGGGCGCATCGAGCACCTCTCGGAGTTCGGGAGCCTGACGACCGACTTCCTGCTGGTGCGTGCCGGGGCGTTGCACCGCGCCAACGGCGGCTACTTGCTGCTCGACGCCCACAAGCTCCTGATGCAGCCCATGGCCTGGGACGAGTTGAAGCGCGTGCTGCGCTCGCACCTCGTTCGCATCGAGTCCCTGGGTCAAGCCCTGGGTCTCCTCGCGACGGCGTCGGTGGAGCCCGAGCCCGTCCCCCTCGCCGTCAAGGTCGTGTTGATAGGTGAGCGCCTGCTCTACTACTTGCTCGCCGACCTCGACCCCGACTTCCTCGAGCTGTTCAAGGTGGCCGCCGACTTCGAGGAGACGCTCGACCGCGACGCCGAGGGCGAAGCGCTGTACCACCGCCTGCTGGCGACCGTAGCGCGGCGCGAAGGGCTCCGGCCGCTCGAGCGCGAGGCCGTGGCGCGCATGGTCGAGCACGGCTCGCGCCTGGCCAATGACGCCGACAAGCTCTCGGTGCATCTCGAGAGCGTGGCCGACCTGCTGCGCCAGGCCGACCACGTCGCGGGCCAGGCGGGCCGCAGTACGGTGAACAGGAGCGACGTCGAGCAGGCGATAGCGGCCCAGGTGCGCCGTATGAGCCGCGTCTCCGACCGCATGCTCGAGGAGATCCGGCGGGGAACGATCCTGATCGACACCCGGGGAGGGAAGGCGGGGCAGGTCAACGGCCTCTCCGTGATGCAGCTCGGGGGCTACGTCTTCGGGCGGCCCTCGCGCATCACGGCCCGGGTGCGTCTGGGCACGGGACGGGTCCTGGACATCGAACGTGAGGTGCGCCTGGGCGGGCCGATTCACTCGAAGGGCGTGCTGATCCTGGCGGGCTTCCTGGGCGAGCGCTACGCGGCGGAGAAGCCGCTCTCACTCCACGCCAGCCTGGTCTTCGAGCAATCCTACTCGGGCGTAGAGGGCGACAGCGCCTCCTGCGCCGAGCTTTGCGCTCTGCTCTCGGCGATCGCCGAAACGCCGGTTCGGCAGTCGTTGGCCGTCACGGGCTCCGTGAACCAGCAGGGACAGGTCCAGGCGGTGGGCGGCGTGACCGAGAAGGTGGAGGGCTTCTTCGACGTCTGCAAGGCCGCGGGCCTCACGGGTGAAGAGGGGGTGCTCATCCCGGCCGCGAACGTGAAGCACCTGATGCTGCGCCGCGACGTGGTGGAGGCCGTCGAGAGCGGCCAGTTCCGCGTCTTCCCCATCGAGACCGTCGATGAGGCGCTGGAGCTGCTGACGGGCCTGCCCGCGGGCGCGCGCGACACGAGTAGCGAGTTCCCAGAGGGGAGCCTCAATCGGCGCGTCGAGGCACGCCTCGTCGGCTTCGCCGAGAAAGCACGCGCCTTCGCGAAGCCCACGGATTGACCATGGCGCGCCAGGCCTTCTCGCCGCAGCGCATCGTCGTGGCGCTCGACTCCTCGCCGGCCAGCCTCGCGGCCCTCGAAGCCGCCGGCCGGCTCGCAGCTCAGCTGCACGCGGAGCTGGTGGGTCTCTTCGTTGAGGACGTCAACCTGCTGCGGCTGGCGGAGCTGTCGCTGGCGTCACACTACAGCTTGTCGTCCGGATCGGACATGCGCCTCGACACCCCCGCCCTGGAGAGCCAATTCCGCGCACTGGCTGAACGCGCGCGCAGCGCCCTTGAGGCGCTGGCGGCGCGCCATGCGCTCCATGGGTCCTTCCATGTCGCGCGGGGATCGGTGACCGCCGAGCTGATCTCCGCCACCGCCGAAGGCGACCTGCTGATCCTGGGTCGCGCCGGCCACTCGCTCGTTCGTCGCGAGCGGCTGGGCGGCACGGCCCGCTCTGCGGCCCGCGAAGCGCCGGGGCCGGTGCTGTTGTTGCCGCAGGGCGCCTCGCTCGCTGGACCGGTAGTCGTCGTCCAGGAGCGGCTGGGCGGAGGAGTGGCCCTGGAAACGGCCGTCGCCCTCGCCCAGGCATTGGGCGAGGAGCTGGTCGTCCTCGCGGCCGCGGGATCGGAGCAGGAGGCCAGGGAGCTAGCGACATCGTGCCGGAAGGCTCTCGACGCCGCCGGCATCGAAGCCCGCATTCGAGCGGTGGCCAACGGTGAGAGGCTGGGAGCCTCGCTCGCGCAGAAGCGGACCGGCGTGCTCGTGCTCGGTGCCGACGCCTCGCTGACACGCGATGCAGGCTTGCTCGACGAGGTCCGCTGTGCCGTCCTGTTGACGCGGGAGAGCGACCTCAGCTCTTCCGCGACGTGACGACCTCGCACGACGATGTGTTCCGCTCGAGCTGCCGGCTCCCGCAGTCCGGGCAGGCGTACTCCTTGCGCTCGTAGCTCCGCAGGCTCAGCACCAGATAGAACTCCTTCCCGCAACTGAGGCAGGTGAACTCGTAGACCGGCACGGACCATCCTCCCTGGCGATTCAAGCCGCCCGGCCGACATGGGGCTGGAGGAAGCCGAGGTTCGCGACCCTCGCGCATTTCCGGTCGCAGTCCAACGCGTCGGGGTCCTCGAACGCCGAGCAGCTCAGCACTTGTCTCCACTGCCCCGTCCGGATGTCCTGGAGGATCCGGCACTCCACCGGGCGCCCCAGGTTCGGACAGATGAGACGGACGCCGCGCTGGCAGCGGAGCCTCCCGCCCATGAGCACGATCCATGTCAAGGCCGCCGCCACGGCGACCACACCCAAGACCACGATCCAATACTCCGGCGTCATCGCTGACCTCCTTCCCAAGGACGAGCGTTCACGCGGCCAACTCCTCCCGTACTTGGATGTGGCGCAGCAGCGAACTCATCGTCAGCAGCCCCACCAGCCATCCGTCCTCCAGCACGAGCGTGCACGGCGATGCCGAACACCCCCGCGATCCGCATCCGGCCCAGCCCGCTCAACACTTGCGCCTTCCCTCGGCGCGCAACCGCTGCGCCCTCGCCTCCTTCGAGCCGCGCTCCTTGCGCCTGGGCCCGACGTCCGGCCGCTGGCCAGGACCGCTCGTGCCTCCCTCAGGCGGGCTGCTCTGCGCCGGAAAGCCGATCGATCAAGCTTCTCAGGAACCCTGCGTCCTGCTTCAGCCTCTCGCGGAACTCCATGCTGTCCGTCCCGGCGATCTCCATCCTGAGGTCCGACAGCGCGACGTCGCAGAGGTCCCGGAGCCTCTCGGCCTCCTCCTCAGTGAGCTCGATGCGGATCATGGCCTCTCTCCCTCCTAACTCGAAGCAAGAAGGGTGCCCCTGTCGGCCTGTCAAGCCTTCGTGAGAGCTTCGGCCTCCGTCGCCCGGAGGCCGGGTGACCGCAGGCCCCAGCGCCGCCGGATCGTCGGAAAGAGGTAATCCTCGAACGCCCGCCGCTCGTCGAACAACGGGGCCCAATGCCAGTCGCTTCGCGCACGCGAATCGTCGAGATCCGCGGGCCAAGTGTCCACGATCGCCTGACGCCTCGGGTCGGGCTCGAAGCGCACGCAGGCGCCGGGGAATTCGGAGCGAACACGGGTCAGGATCTGGCCTGCGGTGGGACTGAAGCTCGTGACGTTGTACACGACCTGGGTCAACCGCTCGCGCGGCGTGTGCTCGAGCGCGAGCAGCGCACGGATCGCGTCGGGCATCACCATGAAGGGCATGCGAGTGTCCTCGCGGACGAAGCACGCGTATGCCTCGCCACGGGCGGCGGCGTGGATCATCTCGGGGGCGTAGTCGGAGGTGCCACCCGATGGCAGAGTCACGGCGCTGATCAAACCGGGGAAGCGGAGCGCGCGGAAGTCCACGCGGCTTCCGGGCGGACCCAGCTGTCCGTGGTGGCGCAGGTAATAGCGCCCCAGATGCTCGCAGTAGAGCTTGTTGCAGCCGTACATCGTCACCGGCGCCAGCCGATCCTGCTCTCTCACGGCGCCCGCGCGTGCCTTCGTCGCCAGGTCGGGCAGTCCGTACACGGCCACCGAGCTCGGGAACAGGAACGTGACCGGGCGCCCCCGCGAGCTCGACTGCTCCGCCGCGAAGCGCAGCAGGCCGAGTGTGCCGTCCACGTTCACGCGATGAGCCGCCTCGGGTGTGAGCTCCGCACGGGTCGAGAGCAGCGCCGCCAGGTGATAAACGACCGAGATCGCACGCTCCCTGGCGAGGCGCGTCAGCAGCTCCTCGTCCAAGATGTCCCCCCTCA
>DATFEN010000087.1:0-23570 GCA_035251085.1 Vicinamibacteria bacterium
TGGACGAGAGCGGGCAGCACCGTGCCCGGACCCGGCGACTGCTCGGCGATCTTCACGCTGCCGAGGAACACGCGGCCGTGGAACGGAGCGAGGCCCAGCACCACGTCGCTGGTGAAGGCCACGTCCTCGGAATAGACCGACGACACCAGGCCGCCCTGACCGCGCGACACGATCGCCGCCGCCTCATCGGCGCGGCCGCTGTAGGGCACTAGCGTGGCCACAGGCCCGAATACCTCGCGCGAATGAACGGTCGGCGCGGCGGCGCCTGGCTCGACCTCGAGCAACACCGGCGAGACGAAATAGCCCTTGCCGTCGGGCGCGCCGATCGGCTTCAGCGCGCCGTTGCCGTAGACCAGGCGGCCGTCGCGCGCGAGGGCGTCGATCCCCTCGCGCACATCCCTGTGCTGTTGTGCCGTGGCGACCGGCCCCATGCGGACGCCGTCGGTGGCCGGGTTGCCCACGACGACGGCCCCGAGCTTGTCCACGAGCTCGTCGCGCACGCGCTCGGCGAAGGGCTGCGGGACCAGCACGCGACGGATGGCCGTGCACTTCTGTCCGGCCTTCTGCGTCATGTCGCGCAGGACGTCCTTGAGAAAGTAGTCGCAGCTCTCCGAGCCCGGCTCCGCATCCGGGCCCAGCACCGCCGCGTTCAGGCTGTCGGCTTCGACATTGACGCGGACCGAGTTGCGGATCACGGCGGGCAGCGCCCGGATCAGCGCGCCCGTGGTGCTCGAGCCCGTGAAGGCGACGACGTCCTGCGGGCCGACGTGCGCGAGCACGTCGCCCGCTCCGCCGAGGAGCAGTGAGAGGGCGCCCTCGGGGAGCGCGTTCTTTCCAACCAGGATCTCCACGATGCGGTGGGCGACGAGCGCCGAGCTGGTCGCGGGCTTCGCCAGCACCGGCATCCCGGCGAGCAGCGCGACGGCGGCCTTCTCCGCCAGGCCCCAGGCCGGGAAGTTGAACGCGTTGATGTGCAGCGCGACACCGTGGCGGGGGACACGGATGTGCTGGCCATGGAAGCGCGGCGTGCGGCCGAGCTGGACGCCATCGCCGTCGACCAGGATCCGGGACTCGCCCAGCGTCTTGCCGAGCTCTGCGTAGGCTGACAGCGTGAACGTCGCGCCGTCTATGTCGAACTTCGCATCGCTGCGCGTGTTGCCGCCGTTCGCCACGGCGAGCTCGATCAGCTCCTCGCGGTGGGCCTGGATGCCCTCGCACATCGCACGCAGCATCGCGCCGCGCGCTGCGAAGCTCATCGAGCGGAGCGCCGGACCGCCCCTGGTCCGAGCGAACTCGAGAGCGGCGTTTCGGTCGAGTCCCTCGCTCGACACCTCGGCCAGCGGCTCCTCGGTGGCGGGGTTCAGTAGCGTCTCGACGCGCCCGTTGCCCGCGACCCAGCGCCCTCCCAGATGGCTCTGCGGCTGCCTCACTCGTCGAGGCCCGTCTGCCAGAGCACGAAGGCGTAGTCGAAGGCGACCTCGCGCAGGTAGTCGTAGCGCCCCGAGGCGCCGCCGTGCCCCGCCGCCATGTTGGTCTTGAGCAGGAGCGGGTTCGAGTCCGTCTTCAAGGTGCGCAGCTTCGCCACGTACTTCGCGGGCTCCCAGTACATGACCTGGCTGTCGTTGAAGGAAGTGGTGATCAGGATGGCGGGGTAGGCCTTGCGCTTCAGGTTCGAGTAGGGACAGTAGCTGCGGATCACGTCGTACTCGTCCTTCTTCTTGGGGTTGCCCCACTCCTCGAACTCGCCGACGGTGAGCGGCAGCGACTCGTCGAGCATCGAGTTGACCACGTCGAGGAAGGGCACTTTGGACACCACGGCGTGGAAGAGGTCGGGGCGCATCTCGCTCACTGCGCCCATCAGCAGGCCGCCTGCGCTGCCGCCTTGGATGACCAGCCGATCCTGCGCGCCGTACTTCTCGGCCAACAGGTGCTCGGCGGCGGCGATGAAGTCGCTGAACGTGTTTGGCTTGTTCAGCATCCGACCGTCGTCGTGCCAGGGCTTGCCCATCTCGCCGCCGCCACGGATGTGGGCGATCGCCACGACCACGCCGCGGTCCACGAGGGAGAAGCGGTTGGACGTGAAGCTCACCCAGTTGGGGATGCCGTACGCGCCGTACCCGGAGAGGAAGATCGGTGCGCGGCCGTCCCGAACCAGATCCTTCCGGTACACGAGCGAGATCGGAACCCGCACGCCATCCGGCGCCACCGCGTGGACTCGTTCCACTGCGTAGCGCGAGCGATCGTAGCCGCCCAGCACGGGCTGCTCCTTCAGCAGGGTGGCGGCCCGACGGTCCATGTCGTAGTCGAACACCGAGCGCGGCGTGATCAAGGACTCGTAGACGTATCGATAGGCCGTCTGCTCCCACTCCTCGTTCTGCCCCGGCGAGGCGGCATATGCCTGTTCCGGGAACGCGACTCGATGGGACTCCATGGTGCGCAGGTCGATCACGCGCAGCTGGCTGAGGCCGCCCTCGCGCTCGAACACGACGGCGTGGTCCTTGAACAGGTCGATGCCTTCGATCATCACGTCCGGGCGATGCGCGACGAGCTCCGTCCAGTTCTCGCGCCGCGGATCGGCGCTCGGCGCGGTCACGATGCGGAAGTTGCGGCCCGTGTCGTTGGCACGGATCCAGAACACGTCGCCGCGATGGTCGAGGTCGTATTCCTGCTCGGGGACACGAGACGCGACCAGCCGCCACGCACCCGTTGGCTCGCCGGCCGGCAGCACCCGGAACTCCGACGTCGTGTGGCTGCCCATTCCGAGGACGAGGTATTCGCCGCTCCGGGTGCGGCCCACGCCGATGTTGAAGGCTTCGTCGGCCTCCTCGAACACGAGCTCGTGCTCTTCCGTGCCCAACCGATGGCGGTATAGGCGGTAAGCCCGCTTGGTGCCCTCGTGCTCGACTGCGTAGAAGAGCGTCACGTTGTCCTTGGCCCATGCCACGGTGGTCACCCGCTCCACGGCGAGGGGCAACAGCGTCCCCGTGCGCAGGTCCTTCACGGACAGCGTGTACTGGCGGAAGCCGGTGACGTCGGTCGTGTAGGCGACCAGGTTCGCATCGTCGGTCACCGCGAACGCGCCGATGGCCATGTACGACTCGCCGACGGCAAGGGCGTTCATGTCCAAGACGACCTGCTCCGGCGCATCCAGGGAGCCGGCCTTGCGGCAGTAGATCGGGTACTGCTTCCCCTGCTCGGTCCGCGAGTAATAGAGGAAGTCGCCCTTCCTCCAGGGAACCCCCATGTCCGTCTCCTGGATGCGAGCCAGCATCTCGTCGTAGAGCTTCCCCTGGAGGGCCTCGGTCGGCTTCATCACGGCCGTCGTGTAGGCGTTCTCGGCCTCGAGGTACGTCCGCACGTCGGGGTCGGCCTTGTCGCGCAACCAGTAATAGTCGTCGACGCGGCGCTCGCCGTGGATCTCGTCGACCTTCGGGACGCGCTTCGCGACGGGAGGCGCTGGGGCCGTCCGTGCGGGGCTTGGGGCAAGTGTCGTCATGGGCTCTCGGGCGGCGGAGGGTCCGAAACGTCAGGCTATCACAATTGAAGGCGCCATCTACAAATTATTGATACTCAACGACTTATCGACACAGGAAGAGAGCCGTGTTACCTTGCGGCGAATGGAGAGCCGGCGCGCTGAGGGCGATCGGCGGGCTTCCAGGCATGGCTCAGTGGGTGTCCGACCGCTCGCCCTCGTCGTAGCCCTGGTCCTGACGAGCGCCTGCTCCGGGTCCGCGACACCGCGCCATCGCGGAGCGCCGCTCGTCATCATCTCGATCGATACGCTCCGCGCCGATCACCTGCCGGCGTACGGCTACGAGGCGGGCGCCACGCCGAACCTCGATCGCTTCCGGCGCGACGCGATCCTGTTCGAGAACGCCGTGACGCATGTGCCTCTCACCCTGCCGGCGCATGTCTCGCTGTTCACCGGCCGGCTTCCGTTCGAACACGGCGTGCGCGACAACCTCGGCTATCGCCTCGACACCGCCGCATATCCGACCCTCGCAGCCCGCCTTCGCCCGCGTGGATATGCGTCCGGCGGGTTCGTTTCGGCACACGTCCTGCGGGCCGACACCGGGATCGGCCATGGATTCGATGTCTACGACGACCACATCGCCGTTCCGGCGGCGAACGACGCTCTCGGGCGCGCTCAGCGTGGAGGCGAGGAGACCCTGGGGCGGGCGCTGGACTGGCTCGGGAGCGTGCGCGAGCAACCGTTCTTTCTCTTCTTTCACACCTACGAGCCCCACGCGCCCTGGCAGCCGCCGGAGCCCTACAAGAGCCGACACGCACATCCGTACGACGGCGAGATCGCGAGGAGCGACGAGATCGTCGGGTCGCTACTCGAGGCGTTGCGCCGCGAAGGGCTCTACGACCGGGTCGTGATCGTGGTCCTCTCCGATCACGGCGAGGGCCTCGGAGAGCACGGTGAGGAAGAGCACGGCGTGCTTCTCTATCGGTGGGCCTTGCATGTGCCACTGCTACTGAAGCTTCCCGGCTCTGAGCGCGCCGGCGCCAGCATCAGCGCGCCAGTGGCGATCTCCGACGTGGTGCCGACGCTGCTGACACTCCTCGACCTGCCGCCCGACGAAAGCTTGCCCGGACGCTCGCTCCTGACGGCTCCCGATTCGCGGCGCCTGTATGCGGAGACCTACTACCCGCGCATCCACCTCGGCTGGAGCGAGCTGCGCGCACTCCTCGACGATCGGTACCAATACATCGAAGGCAGCCGACGCGAGCTTTACGACCTGCGTGCCGACCCGAATCAACTGTCGAACCGGCTCGAGAGCCACAGCCAGGTCGCGTCTGCCTTTCAGCAGGCCCTCGCGGCGTTCCCGGTCGCACTCGAGCGACCCGCCCCGATTGCCGCTGAGGAGCGCGAGGCGCTTGCGGCGCTCGGCTATCTGGGCGGGGCAGTCGAGCCGGGCGCCGGCCCGCTGCCCGACCCGCGCGCGAGCCTTCCGCTCCTGGCAGAGGTGAAGGCGGCGTTTCGCTTGTCCGCCGCGGGACATGACGCGGAAGCGGTGGAAGCCCTCCATCGCCTTCTCGACAAGAGCCCGGCACTGGTCGACGCCCGCTACGAGCTGGGGCAGGCGCTCGAGCGCCTCGGCCGCCACGCGGAGGCCTACGATGCGTATCGTGCGGCGCTCCGCGCGTCTCCGTCGCTCTCCGGTCCCCTCGCCGTTGCCCTCAGCCGGGTCTGCGTGAAGCTCGGCCGGCTGGACGAGGCGGCGAACCACGCGCGCATCGCCGCAGCCACGAATCCGGGTGAAGGCCACGAGCTGCTGGCCCGAATCGCGCTGCAGCGCGGCGACCCCGCCGATGCCGAGCGTGAGGCACGGGCCGCGGGAGGCCGACCGGGCGCCGCCGTGGTGCTCGCCGAGGTGCACATCCGTCACGGACGTTTCGCCGAAGCGTTGGCGATCCTGGACGCGGAGAAGGCGAAGGTCTCGGAGGCGACCCTCGTCCCCGACGTGGATTTCCTTCGCGGCGACGCCCTGGCACGTCTCGGGCGCAATTCCGAAGCCGAGGCCGCCTTCGCTGCAGAGATCCAGCGTTACCCGAAGAACGTCGAGGCCTACGCGCGCCTGGCCATCCTGTACGGGCTCGCGAAGCGACCGCTGCGTGAGGTCGACCAGTTGTTCGTGAGCATGGCGAAGGCGCATCCGAGCCCCGACACACTCGAGCTGGCGGCAAAGACGCTCGAGGCGATGGGCGACTCACGCGGCGCACGCCTCTGGCGCGATCGTGCCCGAGCGATGCGATCCAAGTCTCTGCAACGGCCTTGACCAGTTCATGGATTGAGCATCCATCCCATTGAAGCTCGACCTGGTCCCGCGCGAGCTGCATCATTTGACGCTCTAGCCTCTTAGCCGGCCTCCGGCCATCACGTTGAACGCGCGGCACAGCCGTTGCTCGTCAAACCGCAACCGCGTGCTGATTGTTCAGCTCGATGAACGCAATCGCCCGAAGTCACGCAAGCTAAGGAGGTCGCCCCCATGTCATTCCGGTACAGGCGGAGATCGGGACGACGCGTCGTACCGGTCCTCGCGCTGCTCGTCGCAGTGGGATTCGTCCCATTCGCGCTCGCTCAGGGCACACAGACCGGCGTTCTGACCGGCAGCGTCACGTCGTCGGACGGACAACCACTGCCGGGCGTGACCGTCGCGATCCGCTCGGCCTCCCTGCAGGGTGAGCGAACGACGGTCACGACCCCGAACGGCGACTACATCTTCAAGAGCCTGCCCTCGGGCAGCTACAAAGTGATGTTCAGCATCGACGGCTTCGGTACGGTCGAGCGGTCGGCGACGGTTGCGGTCGGCGTGAGCGCCACGGCCGATGCCACGCTCTCCCCTGCGACCGTGCAGGAGACCGTCGTGGTGACGGCAGAGGCCCCGAGCGCTCTCGAAACGACCCAGACCGGCGCCACCTACACGAGCACCCAGATCGACACACTGGCGACGTCGCGCACGATCTCCGGCATCGTGGAACTCGCTCCCGGCCTCACCGACAACACGCCCAACGCCGGTCAGGTCACGATCTCGGGCGGCTTCGCGTACGACAACGTGTTCCTGATCGATGGCGTGGACGTCACCGACAACACCTTCGGCACGCCGAACAGCATCTTCATCGAGGACGCCATCCAGGAGACGCAGGTCCTGACCGGCGGCGTCTCCGCCGAGTTCGGCCGCTTCGGGGGCGGCGCGATCAACCAGATCACGAAGCAGGGTGGCAACCAGTTCTCCGGGAGCTTCCGCACCGACTTCACGAACAACTCGTGGCGTGACGAGACGCCGCTCGAGGACGAACAGGGCACCACTCGCGAGAGCCTTCTCAACGAGGTGTTCCAGGCCACCTTCGGCGGTCCGATCGTGAGGGACCGACTCTGGTTCTTCCTCGCCGGCCGCACCGAAAGCCGGACCCGCCAGGACACCTTCCCCTTCTCGGGTGTGTCGTTCACCGACGAGCGAGACGACAAGCGCTTGCAGGCCAAGCTGACGGGCACGGTGGCGCCGAATCACACGCTGCAGGCCACCTACACACGCAACGACACCACCGATACCGCGCCCAGCTTCGACTTCAGCATCGCTCCCAGCACCCTCGACGTCACCGAGTTCCCCAACGATCTCTTCACGGTCCGCTACTCGGGCGTGCTGAGCCCGCGCCTGTTCGCCGAAGTGCAATATTCCGAGCAGAAGCTGGGCTTCCGCGACGGCAACGGGACCGATACGAACGTGCCCACGGGCTCGCCGATCTTCACGTTCGGCAACTCGGCGGCGGTCGAGGCCGGCCAGCACTTCAACGGGCCGTACTTCGACTACGGGACGGACCCGCAGGACCGCGACAACCGCCAGATCTCGGGGAACCTCTCGTACTTCCTCTCCACGAAATCCCTCGGGAGCCACGATCTGAAGGCCGGCTTCGAGTACTACGCGAACAATTTCCAGGGCGGCAACTCCCAGTCCCCGACCAACTTCGTCTACTACGCGGACTACAAGACCGACGCCGCCGGCAACCCCGTGCTCGACTCGAGCGGCAACCTGACGCCGGTCTTCGAGCCCTTCGGCGGCCTCTTCCTCCACTGGATCGCGGAGCGCGGCGCCAAGCTGGACATCAAGACCACGTCCGTCTATCTCAACGACCGCTGGCAGCTCGGCCACCGCTGGTCCTTCAACCTGGGCGTTCGTTACGAGAAGGTGCGGAGCGACACCACGTCGTCGAACCTCCTCGCACTCGACACCGACACGATCGTGCCCCGTCTCGGAGTGGCCTACGACGTTCGCGGCGACGGCAAGCTCAAGCTCGAGGGAACCTACTCACACTACGCCGGCTCCTACAACCTGAGCCTGTTCGGCAGCAACCAGGGAGCCGGGAACCCGAGCCTCGTCTACGCGATCTACGTCGGGCCTCCCGGCGAGGGCCAGGACTTCGCCCCGGGCTTCGATCCCCAGAACTACTTCTTCCTCAACTCGTTCCTGCCCTCGGCCAACGCGTCCTTCGATCCGAACCTGTCGTCCCCCACCGTGAAGGAGTTCACCCTCGGCGCCGGAACGCAGCTCGGCCAGAAGGGCTACGCGAAGCTCGTCTACACCTGGCGCGACCTCAGGAGCATCGTCGACGACTTCATCACCTTCGACCAGGGCACCGTCGAAGTGACCACGCCGTCGCAGTGCATCGAGTGCGCGGGGCCCTTCCTGCTGGACAGGGTCGTCTTCCGGAACACGAGCGAGCCAAAGCGCGAGTACCGGGGCGTCCAGCTCCAGACCTCGTACCGCCTGACCGACCGCTGGACCATGGCGGGACACTACACCGTTCAGCTGCGTAACAACGGCAACTATGAAGGCGAGAACACGAACCAGCCCGGCATCCCATCCAGCTTTGGCGACTACCCCGAGATCCTCGTTCCAGAGCGCAACTTCCCCGAGGGGCGCCTCAACGATTTCCAGCGCCACAAGGCCCGAGTGTGGACGACCTACGAGCTGGGCCTCGGCAAGTTCGGCGGTCTCAACGCCGGGCTGCTCTGGCGCTACGACTCGGCCCTCACCTACAGCCTCGTCGCGCCCAACCAGTCACCCTCGGACATCCAGGTCTCGCGCGATCCAGGCTACGCGACGTTGCCCAACTTGCTCAACGTCTTCTTCGGCGAGCGCGGCTCCCAGGACTTCAAGGGTGCGCACCTCTTCGACCTCGCGATGACCTACGAGATCCCGATCTACAAGTCCTTCGAGCCCTACGTGAAGTTCGACGTGCGCAACCTGTTCAACGACAAGACGCTGGGCGCCGGCGTCTCGGGCTTCAACTCGACCGTCGCGCCCGACGACGACGGGCCGGTGGACGCGGATGGGATCCCCACGCAATTCGTCCGCGGGACCAACTTCGGCGAGGCCATCGCGAACGGCAGCTACCCGATTCCGCGGGAGTTCCGGTTCGCCCTCGGCTTCCGCTTCTAAGCCGCGGCGACGGCGTACATTCGGGCGCGGAGCGACGAAAGCCGCTCCGCGCCCTGTTTTCAGTCGTGCTACCGTTTTGACCGCGTCGATGCTGCATGTCGCGGTCCTCGCCGAGCCCGACGACACGAGCCTGCGTCTGCTCGAAGGGCGGGGCGGAGTCCGCTTCGCCGTCGGCCAGGATGTCGCGGCGCTCGCCGACGAGGTCCCCGAGGCCGAGGCCATCCTGTACTGCACGGGCGGTCGCGAGCGGCTCGAGGCCGTGTTTCAACGACTGCCGCGGCTTCGCTGGATCCACAGCCGCTGGGCGGGACTCGACGGCCTCATGTTCCCGGCGCTCGCGGACAGCCCGGTCCAGCTGACGAACTCGCGAGGGGTGTTCAGCCGCACGCTGGCCGAGTTCGCGATCGGAGCGGTGCTCCACTTCGCCAAGGATTTCGGACGCATGCGGCGGCAGCAGGCCGAGCGGCGCTGGGAGCCGTTCCTCGTCGATGAGGTCCACGGCCGCACGCTGGGAATCCTCGGCTTCGGGGACATCGGCCGGGCGATCGCTCAGCGCGCGAAGGCGATGGGGATGTGGATCCTCGCGATGCGCCGCGCATGGGCACCCGAGGATCCCCTCGTGGACGAGGGCTTTGCCGGGCCACAGCGGCTCGAGCTGATCGCGCGGTCCGACTACGTCGCGCTCGCGCTGCCGCTCACCCCGGAGACGCAGGGCCTGTTCGGCGCGCCGGAGATCGCAGCGATGAAGCCGTCGGCCGTGCTCATCAACGTGGGACGTGGACCGACGCTGGACGAACCGGCGCTGGTGGCCGCCCTTCAGGCGGGCCGCCTCCGCGGCGCGGCCCTCGACGTCTTCGCCGAGGAGCCGCTGCCGGAGAAAAGCCCGCTGTGGAGCCTCGACAACGTCCTGCTGTCGCCACACACGGCGGACCGGACGACGACGTGGCTCGACGAGGCGATGGCGGTGTTCCTCGAGAACCTGCGTCGCTTCCGAGCAGGCGAGCCGCTGCTCAACGTGATCGAGGACAAGCGCCGCGGCTATTAGTCATACTCCTGGCATGCATGCGAACTTCGATCCGAGCGGCGCGGCGGCACACGACGGCATCTTCGGCCTGCCGTTCTCTCCCGAGGAGTCGCGCGTCGTCCTCGTGCCGGTGCCCTGGGAGGCCACGGTTTCGTACGGGGCCGGCACCGCGAGTGGGCCCGCTGCCATCCTCGCCGCCAGCCGCCAGGTGGACCTGTTCGACCGCGAGACGGGCAAGCCCTACGAGGCCGGCATCGCGATGCTCGAGATCCCGCCGGCGGTGCGGGCGTGGAGCGACGAGGCACGAAGCCTGGCGCTGCCCGTGATCGAGCGCGGCGGCCCGGGCGAGGCCCCGATGCTCCGGGACGCGGTTGCGCGGGTCGATGCGCTCGGAGAGCGGATGAACGCCTGGGTCCACGAGACGACGCGGCGCTGGCTGGCGGAGGGCAAGCTGGTCGGCGTCGTCGGCGGCGATCACTCGGTCCCTTTCGGCGCGATCCGCGCTGTGGCGGAGAAGCACCCCGGACTCGGCGTGTTGCACTTCGACGCCCACGCCGACCTGCGCGATGCCTACGAGGGCTTCCGCTGGTCCCACGCCTCGATCATGTTCAACGTACAGCGCGAGCTGGATAGCGTCTCGCGGATGGTCCAGGTCGGCATCCGCGACTACAGCGAGGACGAGGACCGCCGCATCCGCGAGAGCGGCGGCAGGATCCGCACCTTCTTCGATCCCGACCTGCGTCGTGCGCTCCAGGAGGGCGAGGCGTGGGGTCGCATCGCGGGGCGCATCGTCGCCGAGCTGCCGCGCGAGGTCTACGTCTCCTTCGACATCGACAGCCTGGACCCGGCGCTGTGCCCCCACACCGGCACGCCGGTCGTCGGCGGGCTGAGCTTCGCCGAGGCCACCGGCCTGCTGCGCACGGTGGTGGAGAGCGGTCGCCGCATCGTGGGCTTCGACTTGAACGAGGTCGCGCCGGACCCGCAGAACCGCTCCGAATGGGACGGCAACGTGGGCGCGCGCGTCCTCTACAAGGAGATCGGCTTCGCGCTGCGCTCGCAGGCGGCCTGACGCCGGAGCCGAAGACGCAGACCTGCCCCGCCTGCCAGGCCGAGAACGCCGACTCGGCGGAGGTCTGCTTCCACTGCCGCGCGATCCTCGCGGCGATCACGCGCGGAACGCTGATCGGCTCCCGCTACGAGATCGTGCTGCCGCTCGGACGCGGCGGCATGGGCACCGTCTACCGCGCCCGGGACCGGGTCCTCGACGAGGACGTGGCACTCAAGGTGCTGCGCTCGGACCTGGCCGAGGCGGGCGCGATGGAGACGCGCTTCCGCGATGAGATCAAGCTCGCGCGGACCGTGAGCCACCCGAACGTGTGCCGTATCCACGAGTACGGCGAAGACGGGGCGCTGCGCTACATCTCGATGGAGCTGGTCGAAGGCGAGAACCTCAAGGAGCACCTGCGCCGCACGGGGCCGTTGTCCGCAGAGGAGGCGACGCGAATCGCCGTCGACATCGCCCGCGGCCTGGAGGCCATCCACGAGGCCGGCGTCGTGCACCGCGACCTCTCGCCCTTCAACGTCACGCTCGACGCGAAGGGGCGGGTGCGCGTCATGGATTTCGGGATCGCGAAACGCGTGGCGGGGGAGACGGGAGCCGGCTCGGCGGCCGGGTACGTGCTCGGAAACCCCGAGTACATGAGCCCGGAACAGGCGCGCGGCCGGCGCGTCTCCACGCGCAGCGACCTCTATTCGCTCGGCGCCGTCCTCTACGAGCTGCTCACCGGCCGGCCGCCGTTCCGGGGAGACACGCCGGTCGAGACACTGCTGGCCCACGCGGACGCGCAGCCTCCTCTCGATGATCCCCGGATCCCGGCCCGGTTGCGCTCCGTGCTGGAGCGCGCCTTGGCCAAGGATCCCGAGGCGCGCTTCGAGACCGCGCAGGCGATGGCCCAGGCGTTGCGCGGAGAGCGACAGCGTACTGCGGTGTCGCGCCCGCAGCTGGCGCGTCGCGGAGCGCTGGCTGCCGCTGCCCTGGCATTCCTGGCGGCCGCGACGCTGTGGCTGCTCCGCCCGATCGATCCGGTCTCGACTCCTGCTCCCAGGCCTGAACCGCCCCTCACGTCACCCTCGGCGCCGTCGACCACGCCTGCAGCGGGTCCCGAGGCGACAGCTCCGACCCTCGCGCCCACACCGAAGCCGCGCTCAGCGAGTCCGATGCCGGCTCTCACCGCTCCGCCCGACACCGCTCCGACCGCAACCGAGCCGCCGCCTGCGCCAACGACTCTGGCGCCTTCGCCAACAGCAGCCGCCGAGCCGACGGTCGCGCCGTCGGTCGGCTTCCTGCAGGTGGGCGTGACGCCTTGGGCCGACGTCGCGGTGGACAAGGAGATCGTCGGCCAGACGCCGATGCCGCCGATCCCGCTGCCGCCCGGCGTCCACGACGTGCTGCTCAGCCATCCCGACTTCCGGCCCTATCCGCGTCGCGTCACAATACGCGCGGGGGAAACGCTTCGGCTGATCGTCGATCTTCCCAGCGACGGGATCCGCCGGTCACGCTGAAGCAACGAGGCTCGAGGCTCGATGGCACATCGCCGGACCATGGCCGCCCTGCTGCTGTCCTTCGCCAGCGCGGGAAGCGCCCAGGACGGCGGCCTGGCGCTAGGGCTCCAGCAGGTGCGCGAGGGCGACTACGAAGCGGCCGTCGTCACGCTCGAGGCCGCGGCCCGCCGTCTCGAGGCGCAAGCGGGACGCCAGGGCGAAGCCGCCCAGGCCCGCCTGCACCTGGGCGTCGCCCGCGTCGGCCTCGGCGACCTCGACGCGGCGCGATTGGAGTTTCGCAGCGCGCTCCGCCTCGATCCAACGCTGCGCGTCGGCGAGGATCGCTTCTCGCCGAAGGTGGTACGGGTCTTCGAGTCCGCGCGGCAGGACGTGGCTACCCAGACAGCGCCCGAGCCGAAGAAGTCATCCAAGAAGACCCTCCTCATCGTGGGTGGGCTCGGCGCTGCTGGCGCGGGCATCGCGATCGCCGCGAGCGGTGGAGGCGGAACGCCCGCCCCAGGCAGCGCATCGTTCTCGAACGCGCAATTCACGACGCCGGTCATCCTTTGCCCGAACGGCAGCGTCTCTGCGCCTTTGCCCTTCACCGTGCTCGTCGATGCGTCCAACGGCACCGGCAGCGTTGTCACGGTCCGCTCGGCCAGCGTGCGCATGACGATCGTCGAGTCGCCCGCGGTTCCATCCGAGGTGGGCCAATCCACGACACAGCCGGGGACCGCAATCCCCAACAACGTTCCGGCGCGCACCAACCTGGGCCTGCAGGTCCAGAGCGAACTCCTGTGCACCAACCAACCGAGCAGCGCGCCCCGCAGCAACTTCTGGACTGCCCTCGTGACCCTCGAGACGAGCGCGGGCTCGTTCAACCTCGGCACGGCCGGTCGACTGGAAGTGAACCTTCCGTGAGCGCGGAGTTCGGCCCCGACGGCGGCTCGGTGGAGCACGCCGTCAGAGCGAGCAGCGGTAACGAAGCCAGGCGCGCACGGCGTCAGTTGACGTTCTTGTACGCCGTCACAACGTAGTTGAAGACGTGCGAGCCCTCGCCGGGTCCTGGGCAGGTGACGGTCTCCTCTGCGCGCGCCGAGAGCACGTTGTTCGCGACCTGGCCGCTGTAGCCGGCCTGGGGCACGAACGGACACTGGCCCTCGTTTGGGCGCGGGCCAACGGTCTCGATCTCGACCATGCCGTCCGGGCGAAGCGTTCCGGCGACGTCGAAGCTGCCCTGAGGGCAGCCGCCCTGGACGACCGTGAAGCCGCTGAGTCCCGCCGAGTCCCCGGCGGTCGCGGACTGCGACAGCGTCATCGAGCCATAGCAGTAATACTGCCCTTCGAAACCATCGTGGGTGCGATGGAACTGCACGAGCCATTGCATGCTCCAGGTTCCGGCCACGCTCGGAAGCGGCCGCGGCGGAGCGGTGGGGCCGTCGTCGCCGCAGGCGGCGAGGCCGAGAGTGAGGATGAGAGCGAGAGGACGAATGAGGTTCTTCATGGCGGCTCCTTGCTGGCGGCGCTTCATTCCCGAGGCCGCCTCGGCGTCCATGAATGGCAAAGGCAGTGCCCGTCGTCCGTCCTCATAAGTCGTTGAACGGCAGCGCTCGCATCGAGGCGAAGGCGTCACGCCTCCGAACACCGTTCGAGGATCGAACGGACTGTTACCCGTCCCGCTTCTTGATGCCGAGCTGCTCGAGCTTGCGGTAGAACGTCTCGGGCGCGATCTGGAGCAGCTCCATCGCGCGCCGCTTGTTGCCGCCCGTGTGCTCGAGGGCGCGCAGGATGTGGGCGCGCTCCACGTCCTCGACCGCGCTGCGCAGGGATCCCGGGGGACCGGACGAGGCTGTGCTCGCAGTCGCCTCGCGGCGCAGGTACTCCGGCAGGTGTTCGGGCCGGATCACCTCGTCGTCGACCAGCACCGCCGCCCGCTCCACCACCTGTTGCAGCTCACGGACGTTGAAGGGCCACGCGTGCCGGCCGAGCAGTTCCATGGCCTCGGGTGCGAAGCGCCGGCGCCCCTCGCGATCGTGTCGCGCGAGGAAGTGCGCGACGAGGAGAGGCACGTCGCCGGTCCGCTCGCGAAGAGGTGGCAGGATCACGGCATGGCCGAGGCGGGCCAGCAGGTCGGCACGGAAGCGACCGTCGGCCACGTCCTTCTCGAGGTCACGGTTGGTCGCAGAGACCACGAGCGCCTGCACGTGGCGCAACGCGGTGTCGCCGACTCGCGCGAGCTCGCCCGAGTCGAGGAAACGCAGGAGCTTCGTCTGCACCGCCGGCTCGACGTCCCCGACTTCGTCAAGGAACAGCACGCCCTGGTCGGCGATCTCCAGGCGCCCCCGCTTGTCGCGGGCCGCTTCGGTGAAGGCGCCCTTCACGTGGCCGAACAGCTCGGACTCGACGAGCGTCGGCGCCAGGGCGGGGATCGTGACCGGCACGTAGGGACCCCTCGAGCGCGGGCTCGCGGCCGCATAGGCGCGGGCGAAGAGCTCCTTGCCCGTGCCGGTCTCGCCGCGCAGCAGGACCCGCGCGCCTTTCTGTGCGAAGCGCCGGACCACGTCGTAGGTGAAGAGCAGCTGAGGCGAGCGCCCCACGATCTCGTGGCGCCGGAGCTCGTCTTCGAGCGCCTCGACCCGCGCACGGCTCGTATCAAGATCGGCCCGCGCCTCGGCGTGCTCGCGGCTGCGCTCCAGCACGAGCGCCGCGTAGAGCGACACGGCTCCGAGGAACTCGAGGTCGGCTTGAGCGAACGGCCGATCGCTCCGGTTGTCGAGGTAGATGGCTCCGCGTGGCGGTCGGCCCAGCGGAACGCACAGCACGGAGCGGATCTTGAAACGCTGGATGCTGAGCGCGCCGGCGAAGCCCGGGTCCTGCTGGACGTCCTCGGCGAGCACGGCGAGCTGGTCGCGGAGCGCGCGGCGGAGCACGCTGTGGCTGAGCGGCCAGGACTCGGCTGCGCCCTCGAGGCTCAGCGCGTGGCTCGACAGCGGACGCAGCGAGCCGTCCGTCTCCACCGCCAGGATCGCGGCGTGGTCGGGCTCGAGCTGGGCGAGCAGGCTCTCGTGGATGCGCCGGAGCACGTCAGCCGGGTCGCGCGACTCCAGGAGCTGCTGGCCGATCTGGTAGAGCGCCACGAAACGATTGGGAGGCAGCGCGGTGCCCGGGGCGAGCGGTCGCGAGGGGTCCAGCGTGGTCTCGCGAGGGGTGGTCGTCACGGATGGACTATACCCGTGGCGGACTCGAGCAGTTCGGCGATGGCCTGGCCCAGCTCGGCCGCGCGCGTCTTCTGGATGTTGTGGCCTCCCGTCTCGAACGCCAGAACGCGACGGTTGCGGAGCGCGGCCGCCAGCTCGTCCTGGATCGCGGCGTCGACCATGTGATCATCCCTGGCGAATGCCATGAGGACGGGCGGGAGCGGCCCCTCGACCAGGCGACGCAGCAGTGCGAAGTCCGCGGCGCCGATGGCCTCGAAGTGGATCGCGAAGGTCCGCGCGTCGATCTCGTCCGCGCCGGGGAAGCGACGGCGCCGGTAGCGATCGCGCGCCGCCCGCACGAGAAGGTGCCGCAGCAGGGGCACCTTGAAGCCGCGGCCGAGCAACCGGAAGCGGCGCGGACTCATCCCGAGACCCCGGTGCGGCCGGAGCCCGACGCTGGCGAGCAGCACGAGCGCCGTGACGCGGTCGCGATGCCGGGATGCCATCATCAAGGCGGTGGCGCCGCCCATCGAGTGGCCGAGCACCGCGAAGCGCCCGATCCCGAGGTGGTCCGCCAGATCGAGAAGCGCCAACGCGCGGCCCTCCAGTCTGGCCACGGCCGGGGCGTGCTCGGGGCTGCCGCCGAAGCCCGGAAGGTCGACGCGCACCGCACGCACGCGAGGGACGAGCTGCGGCGCCAGGTAGCGGAAGTCGCGCACGGAGCCGGGGATTCCGTGGACCGCGAGTAGCGCGGGCGCGTGGCGCGGGCCTTCGTCGACGTAGGCGATGATCCCGGAAGCGCGCTCGAAGCGGGAGGGCTCCGGATCGCTGGTCGGCAGACCCTCGAAAGAGCCCTCGTTCACTGGCCGACCACATAGCCGAAGACCAGCACGAGGCTGCGCGGGTCGCTCTGGAGTCGGATCAGGAAGCGTCGCCGCGAGCTCACTTCCTCGGCTTGAGGGCGGCCATCATCTGCTTCGCCGCGGCGCGCTCGAGATGCGCGAAGCCGCCGAACTGTTGGCCGGAGAGGAGCGCTTCCGCGCCGTCGATGGTCACGATGTCGCCGGTCTGGTAGGGGCTCGCGTCGCTCATCAGGTACGCCACCAGGTTGGTGAGCTCCCAATGCTCCCCGAAGCGCCGCGACGGGATTCGCCGCCTCGCCTGACGCTCCAGCTCGGAGCCCGGCATGAGGCGGCTGAAGGCGCCCTCGGTGGGGAACGGGCCGGGAGCGATGGCGTTGACGCGGATCCCGTATGTCGCCCACTCGACGGCGAGCGAGCGCACGAGCGCTGCCACGCCGGCCTTCGCGCAGGCCGAGGGCAGCACGAACGCAGAGCCGGTCTGGACGTAGGTGGTCACGATCGCGAGCACCTCGCCCGGCGCGCCGCGCGCGACGAGGCGTCGGCCCAGCTCGGTCGTGCAGTGGAACGTGCCGTTGAGCACGATGCGCACCACGGAGTCGAAAGCGTTCGAGGAGAGATCCTCCGAGGCGCACAGGAAGTTTCCTGCGGCATTGTTGATGAGCTGGTTGACCGGCCCGAGCGCCTTCTGGGCGGCATCGAAGGCCTTGTGCACGGCCTCGGCGTCGCGCACGTCGCAGGGCACCGGCGCCGCCTCGCCTCCCTTCGCGCGGATCTCCTGCGCCGTGGCTTCCAGTGGATCGGGGCGGCGGCCCAGCAGGGCGACTTTCGCGCCCAGGCCGGACAGGCGGAGCGCCATCGCCCGTCCGAGGCCGGTCCCGCCCCCTGTGATGACGGTGATCTTGCCGCGGAGCAGGTCGGCGCGGAACGGGTCGGTGAATTCGAGGCTCATGGGCGCCATGCTAGAATCCAGCATCATGGCGGGCAAGAGCCGGGCGACCTTTGCCAAGCGGCAGCGGGAGATCGCGCGCCAGGAGCGCGCCCGCGACAAGGCCGCGAAGATGAAGGAGCGCCGGGACACGAAGGTGAAGCTGGATCGCAAGTCCGAAGAGGATCCGGACATCGCCGGGATCGTCCCGGGCCCGCAGCCGCTCCCCTACGACCTTCCCGAAGACGAGCAGTAGCCCTAGGTCAGGACCTCGGCCCCGGTCTCGGTGATCAGGATCGTGTGCTCGGTCTGCGCCACCGGCGCGCCCGAGACCTCCACCAGCGGCGGATAGGCCTGGAGTCCGCCGGCGACGGCCAGGATCCTCAGGGCCATTTCGATCGCGGAAGCGGCGAAGCCCGCGAGCTGACGGCGCGCGAAGGGCAGCCCGCGAAAGTCGCGGATGCGCTGCATCAGCGCGGGATCGACCTCGTCGTCGCCTCGATGGCGCGGGTCGAAACGAAAGACCTCGGCCCTTCCCGACTCGGCGACCAGGCCCTCGCCCTCGGTCGCGAATGGCTCGATCGCGACGGTCATGCCTGCGGCGAGCCGGTCGCGGCCCTCTTCTGGCACGTTGGGAATCGGCGGCGGGCAGTGGACCCTCCAGCGGGCCACCCCATGGCCGCCGATGTTGCGCACGGGCCGCGCGCCATGCGCCACGATCACGCGCTCGATCGCCGCCGACAGCTCGCGCACCGGAAGGCCGGGCCGGGCCAGGGCGATCGCCGCGTCGAGGGCCCTTTGCGTGCCCTCGACCAGGCCGGCCCGCGCCGACGCGCCACCGACGTCGACCGTCACGGCGGTGTCGACGACGAAGCCGTCCACGTGGACGCCGAGGTCCAGCTTCGCCAGCTCGCCGGCCGAGTATTCGCTCCTGTCGTCGGGGGACGGGCAGTAGTGTGCGGCCACGGCGTTGCGCGAGGTCTGGGCGGGAAAGGCCGGATGGCCACCCCTCCTCTCGATCTCGCGCTCGACCTCCGTGACGACGTCGAGGAGGCGCGCGCCGGAGACGATGAGCCTGCGTCCGTGTTCGCGCGCGTCACGGGCGATCGTGCCCGCGAGGCGCAGGCTCTCCTGGGCGTTCAGCCGTTCCTCTTGAGCCGCTCGACGATCTCCGCGAGCTTGCCGTCAGCCTCCGCGGCCGGGAGCAGGCAGGTCCCCGCGCCGGCGTGGCCGCCCCCGCCGTAGTCGGACATCAGCTCGCCCACCTTGGTACGGCAGGTCCGGTTGAAGATCGAATGGCCCACGGCGCACGCGACGTGGGCGCGGTTCGGCCCCTGGTGGACGCGCACCGAGACGTTGGCCTTGGGAAACAGGGTGTAGACGATGAAGCGGTTGCCCACCGGGATCTTGTCGATGTCACGGAAGTCGGTGACCACGACGTTGCCGTCGAGGCGTGACTTCTCCTTCGTGACCTCGCGAAAACCCCGGTCCTGCTCGCGGATCCTGCGGATGCGCTCCTGCACCTCAGGGAGCTGCAAGACGTCGTCGATGGGCCTGCGCTGGAGCGCGCCGACCAGCTTGAGGAAGTACTCGCGATAGGCGCCCAGCCCGGTGCGCGGGTCGAGGGTCAGGCCGAGCAGGATGTACTCCTTGGGGTCGAGGACGTCCTCCATCTCCAGGAGCGCCGCGTCGAGGCGGTCGGTCTCGGCGAGCAGGGTCTCGTAGCGCTGCAGCGCCGGGTGCTGGCCGACGTAGTACTCGTAGACGACACGCGCGGCGCTGGGCGCGAGGGCGTAGCGACCGTCGAAGTTCTCCGGAGGCCTCTCGTTGCTCTGGGTCAGCAGATGGTGGTCGAACCACTTGCCGCAGCCCGCCTGGTAGGGCAGGTTGGCGAGGATGTCGTCTTCCGTGGCCCGGAACTTCTTGTCGGTGACGTCCTGCGGATGGAGGAGCAGGATCTCCTCGATCCTCTCGCAATGGGTGATGAGCACGGCGCAGGTGAGGCCGTCGAGGTCGCCACGGGTCACGAGTCGCATCGCCGCGAATCCTACACTAATGACTCGGCGTCGCCCGCATTCCGGAGAACGAAGAACGCCCGGGGCTGAATCGCCCCGGGCGTGGGCGTGCGCGTAACGTCAGTGACGCGCTCTTACACCTTGGTGACGTTCGCAGCGCGGGGCCCCTTGGGGCTGTCCACGACCTCGAACCGCACGCGGTCGCCCTCGTTGAGGGTCCGGAAACCCTCCGCGCGGATCTCCGAATGATGCACGAAGACATCCGGCCCCCCTTCGCGGGAGAGGAAGCCGAAGCCTTTCGCCTCGTTGAACCACTTCACCGTGCCTTCGACCATGAGCGTGTAGGCCTCCTTCAGCCTGCGCCTAGCGCCACGTCACCTGCGCGCCCACGAAAAAAAAGCCGCCCACCACGGGCGGCTGCTTCTCGAGAGCGGTGCGAACGTCACTAGACCTTCGGCAAAGTTAGCAGGGCGGCCGGAACGCTGTCAATAGTCAGTCGTTGCCCTTGATCGACGCGATCGGGCGCAGCTGCACCTCGACCTCGGCCAGGCCGGCTTCGACGACCGCACGGATCACCTCCACGGCCGGCTTGTAGCAGTCGGGCGACTCGTCCACCGGCACCGAGCCGCCGGCGTTGACGAGCACGCCGAGGTCCTTCATCCGCGCGTTGGCCTGGGCCTGGCTGATCTCCCTGCGCGCCGCGCTGCGCGACTTGCGGCGGCCACAGCCGTGGTTCACTGAGTAGATGGCGCGCGCGGCCCCTTGGCGGGGCCGCAACACGTAGGAGAAGTCCCCCATCGAGCCCGGGATCAGCACCGGATGGCCCGTTCTCTCCCAGGGCGTGCCCGAGAGCATCGGATGCCCCGCCGGCAGGGCCCGGGTGGCGCCCTTGCGGTGGACCCAGGCGGGCCGCGGGTAGAGGTCGGGGTGGTGCTCCTCCTGGACGAGGTTGTGGCTGATCTCGTAGACGAGCTCGGGCTCGCCGCCGAAGCTGTCCGCGAAAGCCGCCGCGACCTCGCGGCCGATCATCAGCCGGTTCACGATCGCGAAGTTGCCGCCTGCCGCGACTGCGTTCTTGTAGCCGCGCCAGTGTCGCGACTCCGGGCGGAAGTAGCCGAGGTCCATCTCGCCGCGCTTCAGGCTCAGCTCCTCCATCGCCAGCTCGAAGTAGTGCGACGCGAGGCCGTGGCCGAAGCCGCGCGAGCCGGTGTGGTACATGACCCAGAGCCGTTCTCCGTCGTGCTGCAGCTCGATGAAATGGTTGCCTCCGCCCAGACTTCCGAGCTGCCGCTGTCCGCGCCAGGCCCTCGAGCGCTTCGGCACGTCCCAGGTGTCCTCGACGGGGATGCGGTCGCGCTCGGCCGTGCCGCGCCGCGCGCCTACGGCTTCGGCCCCGCCGCGGAAGATCTCCTGGAAACGCCCGTCGGAGACGGGCTGCCCGCGCGAGCCGGCCCCGAGGCCGACCCGCCGCATCACGTCGCGCGAGAAGGCCTTCACCTTGTCCGGGGTCGCGCCCTCCTTCCTGACCTCGGAGCGCAGTGCCGCGACGCCGCAGCCGATGTCGTATCCGACCGGACCCATCGCCAGCGTGCCCTCGGTGGCCATCACGCACCCCACCGGAACGCCGTAGCCCTGGTGCGCATCCGGGGTGATGGCCACGTCGCGCACGCCGGGGAAGCGCCGCGCGTTCCGGATCTGGGCGCCGAGGCCCTCCTCCAGCTCGGCGAGCAGCGCGTCGGTCAGGAACAGGCGGACCTCGCCGTCCTCGGTCCGCCAGTGGTAGAACCCGGCCGGGTCGCGCTTCAGCGCTGACTTCCAGGACATCGACGGTCATCTTATATAGTGGCCGCCTCGAGAGGTGACGATGCGATGGAACGCCCTGGCCCTGTGTGTCGCGATCGTCGCGCCGAAGGCGATGTCCGCTGAGCCGCGCGGGCGCGACCTCGGCATCCCCTTCGCGTTCGGCGCGCCGGGGAAGTGGAACGCGATCACCGACGTGCCCGGAGTCGCCGTGGGCCACGTGACGCTCGTCGAGGGCGAAGGCGTGCGCACGGGCGTGACGGCCGTGTTGCCGCGAGGAAACGGCGACGCCGCGCGCAGGCCGTGCTTCGGGGGCTACTTCTCGCTGAACGGCAACGGCGAGATGACCGGCATCCATTGGGTCGAGGAGTCCGGCCTCGCGGAGGGCCCGATCGTGATCACGAACACGAACAGCGTGGGCGTTGCCCGCGACGCGGTCATCTCCTATGCGGCGAAACGCTGGCCCTCGGGCTCCAACGACTGGAGCTGGACGGTCTGGTCGCTGCCGATCGTGGCCGAGACCTGGGACGGCGGGCTCAACGACGTCTACGGCATGCACGTGAAGGCCGAGCACGTGTTCCGTGCGATCGACGGCGCCCAGGCCGGCGCGGTCGCCGAGGGCGGGGTGGGGGGCGGCACCGGCATGATCTGCTACGAGTTCAAGGGCGGCATCGGCACCGCGTCGCGCGTGCTCGCGGCCAAGGCAGGCGGGCACACCGTCGGCGTCCTCGTCCAAGCGAACCACGGGCGGCGCAACCAGCTCCGCATCGCCGGCCTGCCGGTGGGCGAGGAGATCCAGGACGGCATCCTGTACAAGGGGGACGACGGATCGATCATCATCGTGGTCGCCACCGACGCGCCTTTGCTGCCCCACCAGTTGAAGCGTCTGGCGCGCCGCGCCGCCCTGGGCCTCGCGCGCACCGGCAGCGTCGCGGGCAACGGCTCGGGCGACATCTTCATCGCGCTCTCGACGGCCAACGCGGAGGCGGATTCGGCGCGGGTCAACCGCGTCGAGGCGCTGTCCAACGAGGCGATGGGCCCCTTGTTCGAGGCGACCGTCGGCGCGACCGAGGAGGCGATCGTCAACGCCCTGGTCGCCGGCCGGACCATGACCGGCTACAAGGGCTCCAGGGTCGTTGGCCTGCCCCACGACAAGGTGCAGGCGATCCTGAAGCGGCACGGGATCCTGAAGGCGCCCTAGCGCAGGCGCCGAGAGGCGTCAGGCGCAGATGCGCGTTGTTGGATGGCGTGCTGATTCCCACAGGGGCTGCGGCCCTTGGCCAGGAAGGCGTGCCGCGACTCAGTAGGCCGCAGCGTGGCGCCTGGCAAAACGCTCAAGCACCCTGAACAGCTCCTCGACATGGCGCTCGAGAAGCCGGTACAGCGGCGACTCCGCGACACGCCTGGGGCGATCCGGCAGGTGATCTCCACTCCCGGCTCTCGGCCGGAGGGGAGAGCACCGGCTTGACTCGGACGGCGGTCCGCCAGAAGTACTACACGATTCGCGGCAGCCACCACGCCCTAGCCTCCCCCAGAGTGCGCATCATCCGCGACGGCCCCCGATCGGAGACCCTCCGCACGCTAGTCGATCGCGTGGGCTTGCTATACGCTCCGTCCTTCTGGGTACCCTGATCGGCCGGACCCTGGCCCACTACCGCATCACCGCCGCGATCGGCGCGGGGGGGATGGGTGAGGTCTACCGCGCCGTCGACACGAAGCTCGGGCGCGAGGTGGCCCTCAAGGTGCTGCCCGCCGAGATGGCGGGAAGCCCGGAGCGCCTCGAGCGCTTCCGGCGTGAGGCAAAGGCGCTCGCGGCTCTCGACCACCCGGGCATCGTCACCGTGCACTCCGTCGAGGATGCCGACGGCATCCACTTCCTCACCATGCAGCTCGTGGAGGGTCAGCCCCTCGACCGGCTCATCTCCGAGGGCGGCCTGCCCCTAGGCCACTTCCTGACCATCGGAGTCTTCCTCGCCGAGGCTCTCGCCGCGGCCCACGAGAAGGGCATCGTGCATCGCGACCTCAAGCCGGCCAACGTCATCGTGACGAAGGCGGGAAGGGTGAAGGTCCTGGACTTCGGCCTCGCCAAGATCACGGCGGGCAAGGAGACCCCGCCCGGATCGGAGCTCTCGACCGGGATGAAGACCCGCGAAGGCATCGTGATGGGGACGGTGCCCTACATGTCGCCGGAACAAGTCCAGGGACGGGCGCTGGACTGCCGCACGGACATCTTCTCTTTGGGCGTCATCCTCTACGA
>DATFEN010000127.1:0-12725 GCA_035251085.1 Vicinamibacteria bacterium
GATGCCCGTGAGCCCCGCGCGATAGCATCGCGCTCAAGGCCCGTGCAGAGGATCCTGATCGTCGACGACGAGCCGTCGATGCGCGAGATGCTCGGCATCATGATGCGGAAGGAGGGCTTCGACGTCGCGATGGCCTCCAGCCGTTCCGCCGCGAGCGAGGCGCTGGCGGGGCGCGCGGTGGACGTCCTGATCACGGACCTGCGCCTGCCGGACGGCGACGGCCTCGAGGTCCTCCGCCAGGTGAAGACGGCCTCGCCCGAGACCGTGGCCATCGTCATGACCGCCTTCGGCTCGCACGAGCTCAACGTCGCAGCGATACGCATGGGCGCCGACGCCTACCTCACGAAGCCCTTCGACGTCGAGGAGCTGCGTCTCGTGGTGCGAGGCGCCTTCGAGAAGCGCCAGCTCGAGCAGGAGAATCGCCTGCTCAAGGCCGAGTTCCACTCGCGTCACGGGCTCGACCAGATCATCGGGGTCGCTCCGGCGATGGATGCGGTCTTCAAGATGGTGCGCTCGGTGGCCGGCACGTCGTCGACCGTGCTGATCACCGGAGAGAGCGGCACGGGCAAGGAGCTGGTGGCGAAGGCGATCCATGCCCTCTCGCCTCGGAAGGATGCAGCGTTCGTCTCGATCAACTGCGGCGCTCTGACCGAGACGCTCCTCGAGAGCGAGCTGTTCGGCCACATGAAGGGCGCTTTCACGGACGCCCACCAGAACAAGAAGGGCCTGTTCGAGGCGGCTCACCGTGGGACCCTCTTCCTGGACGAGGTCGGCGATACGCCTCCTTCGATGCAGGTCAAGCTGCTTCGCGCCATCCAGGACAAGAAGATCCGGCGCGTGGGGGGGACGGAGGAGACCGAGGTGGACGTCCGCATCCTCGCGGCGACCAACCGCTCGCTGGCTGCCCTCGTCCAGGAGAAGCGTTTCAGGGAGGATCTGTTCTACAGGCTCAACGTGATCCCGATCCACATGCCGGCGCTGCGTGAGCGCCGGGAGGACATCCCTCTGCTCTCCGACCACTTCCTCGAGGGCTTCAGCCGCGAGATGGGGAAGTCGGTGGCTCGGATCTCTCAGGAAGCGATGGTCCGCCTGCGTGCATACTCCTGGCCGGGCAATGTGCGCGAGCTCGAGAACGTGATCGAGCGGGCCGTCGCGCTCGAGACGACGCCCGCTGTTCTCGTCGAGCGCCTTCCAGACACGCTGCAGGCCCAGGCGCCCGCCTCATCCGCGGGCGGGGTGCCGCCGCTCGGCGCCGGTTTCAGCCTCGACGAACACCTGCGGTCGATCGAGGGAAAGCTGCTGACGGCCGCGCTCCAGCAAGCGAAGGGGGACCGCTCCGAGGCCGCCAACCTGCTCGGGATCACCCCGCGCTCGCTGCGGTACCTCCTGGCGAAGCATCGGGAGGGCGTCGAGGGACAAGGCACCTGACGCGACAAGAAGTGTCACCTGACAAAAGTTGACACCATTCCAGCGCCTACGAAGGATCAAAAAGGCCAGTACTGTCAACGAGTTCCATGCCGCGTCCATCAGGGCATTCCTTTTGCTACACTCGCGGCCAGCCAGCAATGGTGAAAGGAGTTCATTAAGTGATGAAGAAGCAGAAGGGCTTTACGCTCATTGAGCTGCTGATCGTCGTAGCGATCATCGGCATCATCGCAGCGATCGCCATCCCGAGCCTCCTGCGCGCCCGAGTCTCGGCCAACGAGTCCGCGACCATCGGCGACGCCCGGACGTGGCTCTCGGCGGAAGCGGCATACGAAGGCGCGAGCCAGGGCAACGGCTATGCGGCGTCGGCGAGCTGTCTCTCGACGCCGTCGGACGCCGGTTGCATCCCGGGCTATTCCTCGACCGCTCCCACGTTCCTGGACCCGAACCTGGCCCAGGACAGCCCGAATTCGATCAAGTCGGGCTTCTCGCGCGACTACATTCCCACGGCGAACGCCATCGGCAAGGGCGTCGACGGCTACTGCTATGGCGCATCGCCGGTCACGCTCAACCGCACCGGCACACGCAGCTTCGGTGGTGACGCCTCCGGAGTCCTGGCTGGAACCCAGGGTGCCGCGGCGTGTTGCGCCGGAACAGGCATCATCGACACGGGCGCGTGCGTCCCGATCGCCTAGTCGCGACGCGATAGACGATAGACTGTGAAAAGGGGGCCTTCACGGGCCCCCTTTCTTTCGTTGTGTGAACGAAGATTTCCGGGTCGGAGGTTCGTGACAAAAACTGGCAGCTGTCAAAAAGTTGGCCGGTTGCCGCCACAGCGATGGGTTGGCAAGACGTTCCATTCTAAGGAGTTCTGCCCGAGCTATCCTCGGGCATTTCTCTTGCTATTCTGCGATGAGTGTGCCCTCCCGATAGGAGCAATTGGATGAAGCAACAAGACGGCTTTACGCTCATCGAGCTGTTGATCGTCGTAGCGATCATCGGCATCATCGCAGCGATCGCCATCCCGAGTCTCCTGCGCGCCCGAGTCTCAGCCAACGAGTCCGCGACCATCGGCGACGCCCGGACATGGATCTCGGCGGAAGCTGCATACGAAGGCGCGAGCCAGGGCAACGGCTATGCGCCGTCGGCGAGCTGTCTCTCGACGCCGTCGGACGCCGGTTGCATCCCGGGCTATTCCTCGACCGCTCCCACGTTCCTGGACCCGTACCTGGCCCAGGACAGCCCGATCTCGATCAAGTCGGGCTTCTCGCGCGACTACGTGCCCACGGCGAACGCCGTCGGCAAGGGCGTCGACGGCTACTGCTATGGCGCATCGCCGGTCACCCTCAACCGCACCGGCACACGCAGCTTCGGTGGTGACTCCTCCGCAATCCTGTCGGGAAGCCAGGGTGCCAGGACGTGCTGCCTCGCCGCCGGCGTCATCGACACAGGCCAATGCCTACCGATCAATTAGACTGAGCCGTCCGCGGTTCAGCGCGAGGGGGGTTCGACGTCGACCCCCGGTCGTGCTTGGAACCCTTTCGATTTCCCAGCTTGACACGCCTGAATTCGTTGCCTCGAGCGCTCCTGAGCCTCGGCGTTCTGCTGCTGACGCAGCTTCTCTGGATTCCACCCACGAATTTTGGTGGGCTCGACGAGTGGCTGATCGTCGAGCTGACGAGTCGCGGAGTGGTCTCCGTCCCCTATGCCTATCGGCCTCTTGGCCTCATCTGGGCCGTCCCCGCTGCGCTGCTCGCGCCGACCTTCGGCTTCGTGGTCTTCCGGCTTTGCTTTGCCATCTACGCGCTCGTGTCCGCCGCCCTCGTCTATGGCGTCACGCGGAATCTCTTGCCGCAGCAGCCGCTCCTCGCGCTGCTGACCGCCGGCTTCACGATCGTCTGGGCTCCCGGCGACATGGCGCGACTGAGCACTGTGGAGGGGACGGTCTACCAGGGCATCACCCTGGGGACGTTCTTCGCTGTGAGCCTGTGGGTGGCGGCCTGGTACCGGCACAGCGTGCCCCTGTTGGCGGTCGGCGTGCTCGTGGCCTTCCTCGACGTGCGCTGTTACGAGGGCTGCCTTCCACTCCTGGCAGGCGCCCCGGCCTTGCTTCTGCTCCGCGAGCCTCACGTGCGCCGGCTGTGGCACTGGGCCCTCGTCTGGTGGTTCGTCATCGGTCTCGCGCTCGCGTTCTCCCTCCTCGAGGTGTCCGTCAGCATCCGGCAGAATGCCTACCAGCTCTCGGTGCTCGGCCTGCATCCGGACCCGGCCGGCTGGCTGGCGCGCATGGCCCGCCAATACGGGCTTCATCTCCGCCCTCTCTTCGTTTCCGCGCCGACCGAGCTGCTGACACCCGCGGTGCCCGTGGCTGTCGCCGCATTCGTCCTGGGGCTCGTGGTCCACGGCTCGGGCCCAACCGAACCGACCGAGCGTCGCCTGCTCGCGTCGCTGAGTGGGCTTGGCCTCGTCTTCGCGGGGCTCGGCTACAGCCTCGTCCTGCTGGGCGTCACTGTGCCGTCGGCATTCCGGCTCGAGTTCCTCTCCGGGCCGGGGGTCGCGCTCTTCCTCGCGGCCCTGGTTCTGCTCGGTGCTTCGTTCTGGCGCGGGCGAGCTCACCTGGTCGTCGCCGTCTCGCTCGCGGCCTGGATCGTGGCCGTTGGCACGGGTCGCACGCTGGCGATGCAGCGGGACTGGCAGTCCCTCAGCTACGAGCCGCGCCAGATGCGGATGCTCTCCGAGCTGGTCCGGGCGGTGCCCGACGTCGCGCCAGCCACGCTCCTGGTGTTGCTCGACGAAGGCCGAGCGTGGCGTACCGCCTTCAGCTTCCATCACGCCGTCCAGTACCTTTATGAACGCCGCGCCGCAGGCTATGTGCCGGGCCGCGCCGACACGCTCTACGCGGCCGCGCCGGCTCTCGACGGCGTTCGCTTCGAGCCCTGGCCCATCGTTCGCAAGGCGTGGGACGCGGAGCGCACCGTCTACGGGTATGACCAGCTGGTGATCGTGCGGCACACCCCTGACGGCGCCGTCGTCGCCCTGGACGCCTGGCCTGAGGAGCTGACGCCTTTGCCCGACGGCGCCCGGTACGAGCCGCGGAGCCGCATCCTGTCCGGCGCGCTTCCACGCTCGAAGATCCTCGCGCACTAGCCGAGCGGTTCCAGGCGTCGTGCTAGAATCCCGCCGATTCTCATGCAGGTATAGCTGGCGTGGGATCGCCGGTCGTCTCCATCTCAAACCTGACGAAGAGCTACCGCGCAGGGTTCCTCCATCGTGGCTCGCGCCCGGCTCTCGTCGACCTCAGCCTGGACGTCCTGCCAGGGGAGATCTTCGGGTACCTCGGCCCGAATGGCGCGGGCAAGACGACGACGCTCAAGGTCCTGATGGGGCTTTCTTTCGCCGATTCGGGGCGTGCCAGCATCCTTGGCCTCCCCCTCGAGGACGCCGGCTGGCGCTATCGGGTCGGCTACCTGCCGGAGCATCCGTATTTCTACGATTACCTCACCGCGTCGGAGTACCTCGACTACGCGGGCCAGCTCTTCGGGCTCGCCCGCGCCGAGCGTCGCGAGAGGACGCGGTCGCTTCTCGACCGCCTCGGCTTGGCGCAAGCCGCCGACGTCCCCCTGCGACGCTATTCGAAGGGCATGTCGCAGCGTCTCGGCCTTGCCCAGGCGTTGATCAACGAGCCTGAGCTCCTGTTCATGGACGAGCCGATGTCGGGCCTCGATCCCATCGGCCGCCGCCTCGTGCGCGACCTGATCCTGGAGCTGAAGGCGCAGGGCCGCACGGTGTTCTTCTCCACGCACATCCTGTCCGACGCCGAGGCTCTGTGCGATCGCGTCGCTCTTCTTCGGGGGGGCAAGCTCGCGAGCGTCGGACGCCTCGACGAGATCCTCGATCACGGCATCTCACACGTCGAGGTGCTGCTGAGCGGAGGCAGCGCCGCCGAGCTCGACCGCTGCGTCGAGGGCGTGCGCCAGAGTCGGATCCTCGGCGAGCGGCGCCGCCTCGAAGTCGACGAGGACGCGGTCGTGCCGGTGCTCGAGGCGGCCCTGCGTGCCGGGGCGCGCATCCTGTCGGTGCAGCCGGTCAGTCAGTCGCTCGAGGACTATTTCATGAAGGAGATGACCGCATCTCCGCCTGGCGCATGGCCGCTCGCGGACTGACCCGCGTCACCGCCGTCGCGGCCAACACGTTTCGCGAATCCGTGCGCGAGCGCGTGCTCTACAACTTGGTGATCTTCGCAGTGCTGATGACGCTGTCCAGCCTGCTGATCGGACAGCTCTCGGTCCGCCAGGACGAGAAGATCATCAAGGATATCGGCCTCGCCGCCGTCGACGTGTTCGGCACGCTCATCGCCATGTTCGTCGGCGTCGGCCTGATCCGCAAGGAGATCGAGCGCCGCTCGCTGTACCCTCTGCTCGCAAAGCCGCTGAGCCGCGGCGAGTTCCTTGCGGGGAAGTTCGTGGGTCTGTCTTTCACCCTCCTGGTCAACGTGGCGCTCATGACCCTGGGCCTCCTGGCGGCGCTGCGCCTGGCGGGTCGATCGCCCGACGCCGGGCTGGTGGCGGCCGTGTATCCGACCTATCTCGGGCTGCTGCTGACCGTCAGCATCGCGCTGTTCTTCTCGGCGATGGCCTCGTCGCAGATCCTGGCGACGATGTGGACGCTCAGCGTGGTCGTGGCGGGACGCTATGCCGACGTGATCCGCAACATGCCGCAGGTCACGAGCGCGCCGCCATGGCTGGCCGAGGGCCTTTACTATGCGATACCCAACTTCACGAACTTCGACCAGAAGGCGCGCGTCGTCTATGGCGATCCCGTGCCGCTCTCGACCCTGGCCTGGATCACGGCCTATGCGGTCGTCTACGTCAGCGTGCTCTTGCTCGCGGCCCACCTCGCCTTCCGGCGCCGTGAGCTGTTGTGATGCGCCTGCCCGCATTCGTCCTGGCGCTGCTGATCCCGCTCGTGCCGCTCGTCCAGCGCCGCATCGATGCACGTCAAGGCAGCTTCGCCGAGAGGGCGCGACCGCTTTTCGCTGATTCCCCCGAGCGGCTTCGCCGTCTCGTGCCCGGCTTCGAGCTGCTGCTCGCCGACGTCTACTGGCTGCGGGCGGTTCAATACTATGGGAGCGAACGCGTTTTCAACCCTGACTCGTCGTACGAAAACCTGCGGCCGCTGATCGACATCACGACGGCCCTGGACCCGCGTCTCGAGCTGGCCTATCGGTACGGCGCCATCTTCCTCTCGGAGGAGCGTCCGGTCGGAGCCGGCAAGCCCGAGCAGGGGCTCGAGGTCCTCGAGAAAGGCGTCCGGGCGCTGCCCGACTCGTGGCGGCTACGCTGGGACCTGGGCGCCCACTGGTTCTTCTACCTGAAAGATCCGAAGCGCGCGGCCGCGGTACTGAGGGGCGCGAAGTCGATCCCAGGCGCTCCCTACTGGCTCGACAACCTCGCCGCCCGCTTCCTGGAAGGCGATGACCGCAACAGCGCCCGCGAGATCTGGCGCCATCAGTACGAGATCGGCGAGGGGGGCGTGCGTGACAACGCTCTCTACAACCTGCAGGTGCTCGACGCCCTCGACGTCCGAGACGCCTACAACGCCGCGATCGAGCGCTTTCGGTCGGCGAGCGGCAGGAACCCTTCGTCGCTCCGGGAACTGGCCGAGGTCGGATACGTCCGCGAGCCCGCGCCCCGGGACCCCACCGGCGTGCCTTTCGTCTACGACGCGAAGGCAGGGCGCCTGAGGATCGCGCGGACCTCGCGCCTCTGGCGCTCCAAGTACGAATAATGAACCTTCTGGCCATTGCGCTCGCCGTGTCCATCGCCCAGGGGCCGCAGGGGCCCATGCCGGCGGTCGGCGACGTGGTGCCTCCCTTCGAGGCCGTGGGCCTCGACGGGCGGCCTGTCAAGGTGGAGTACCCGAAGGGCTCCTCGACCGTCCTGCTGTTCTTCCTCAGCAGTTGTCAGACCTGTCACCGCATGATCCCCGAGTGGAGCAGGCTGTACGGCCGCAAGCCGCGCGAGCTTCGCGTCTACGGCGTGCTGCTCGACCAGGAGCCGCCCGGCTTCTTCATGGCCATGCCCGTCGCGTTCCCCGTGTTGCGCGGCCCGGGCGGCGAATTCAACCGCTCCTACAAGCTCAGCCAGGTGCCGCTGACGCTCCGCGTGGGCCCAGGCGGCCGCGTGGCCGACGTCGGCGTCGGGAAGGTGGACGCGATGCGCCTCGGCGAGCTGTTCAGGCCGTGAGGCGGCTGGCCGCCGGCTTGGAGGCGACGGCCAGCAGCGTCACGCCGAACGGAAAGCTCAGGTAGCGCAACGGGAAGCGCTCGGCGGCGATGAGCTGACACAGCGCCGCATTGACCGGGGACGGCAGGCGTACGAAGTCGTCGCGCTGCTCGAGCCCGCCCTTCTTCCCGAACACCTTCTTCAGGTTCCGGTACAGCAGCAGCGGGAGCATGAACAGCGGCTCGAAGTAGCTGGCCCTGTGCATGCGCAGGCCCGCCGCGACGAAGCGCTCGCGGATCTGTCCGGTGGTGTAGCGCCGGTGATGGCCGTAGATCGTATCGTGGTCTCCCCAGAGGAACATGAAGGCTGGGACGCTCACGACCAACAGCCCTCCCGGGCGCAGGATGCGGACGAGCTCGGCGATCGCGCGACGGTCGTCCTCGAGATGCTCCAGCACGTCGATGCAGGTCACGAGGTCGAAGCTGTCGTCACGCAGCGGCAGCGAATGGAAATCGGCGCGGAACAGGCGGCGGAACCCCCGCCCCGCGCAGAACCGCAGCGCGTCCTGGGAGAAGTCGGAGCCGAAGGTGTCGCCGTGGGGCGCGAGGTAGTCGAGCAGGTTTCCCGGGCCGCAGCCCAGGTCGAGGATCCGCGTCGGGCCGCCCGCCCCGTCTGAGTTGAGAGAGCGCCGAACGACGTCCGCGATGATGCGGTACTTGCCGGCCAGCCACCAGTAGGACTGACCCAGCTCGTAGTAGCGCTGCTGGTGCTCGTGTTCCATGCTCTTCCGGCGTCGCTTCCTGCTCGGCCCCCTATGCTACGCTGCGCCGCCCGTGGCGCAGCGAGACTGGATCTTCGATCTCAAAGCCCGCGTCAAGCGCAGCCGCCGCCTGGGGACGCTGGTCTTCTGGTTGACCGACCTCGCGTACCTCGACCTCGGGGAGCGACGCCGCTTCGTCAAGAGCTTCGGACCTGGACGGCGCGCTCTCAACATGGGCGCCGGCTTCCGGGCGTCGCCCGAGGGATTCATGGCCCTGGACCGCGAGAGCTACCCGGGCGTCTCCGTGGTGGGGGACCTGGCCTCCCTGCCGCTGCTTTCGAACGCAGTGGACGGGATCCTGTGCGAGATGGTGCTCGAGCACGTCCAGCAGGCGCAGGCCGCCCTCGGCGAGTTCCGCCGTGTCTTGAAACCGGGCGGCCGCATGTACGTCGCGATCCCTTTCCTCTGGCCCTACCATGCGAGCCCGCACGACTACTGGCGCTGGACGACGTCGGGGTTCGAGCGCGAGCTGCACGGCTTCGAGACCGTGGCGTCCGGCATCTCGGGAGGGCCGACCACGACCCTGGTCAACGTGCTCCACGAGTGGCTGGCCATGGTGCTCTCGCTCGGCAGCGATCTGCTCTATCGGCTGTTCTACCTGGCCTTGATGCCGCTGCTGTTCCCGGTGAAGATCCTCGACGTCCTGGTCGCGCGCCATCCACAGGCGGGCAAGACGGCCGCGCTGCTGTACGTTCACGCGCGCAAGCCCGAAACGGAGCGAGCCTCCTCCGGCGCGAACCCCAGCCTGCGGGCCACCAGGTAGAGCGGCCGTTCCTTGACCTCTTCGTAGATGCGCGCGACGTACTCGCCGACGATCCCGACCGTGATCAGCTGGATCCCGCCCAGGAACAGCACGATCACCATGAGCGACGTCCAGCCCGGCAGGTCGAAGCGGTGGCTGAGGCGCAGGTAGATGAGACCGAGGATCAAGAGCCCGGCGCCCGCGGACACCAGCACGCCCATGTAGAGCGCGAGGCGCAGGGGCACCGTGGAGAACGAGACGATGCCGTCGAAAGCCAGTTTCACGAGCTTGCTCAGCGAGTATTTGGACTCGCCCAGGGTCCGCGCCTCTCGGACGTAGGAGATCCCGCGCTGGCGGTAGCCGACCCAGCTGCGCAGGCCGCGCAGGAACCGCGTCCGCTCCGGCAGCGCCTTGAGGCCGTCGATCACGCGGCGGTCGATCAGCGAGAAGTCCCCGGTGTCGAGCGGGATCTCGATGTTGGCGAGGGATCGCAGCAGGCGGTAGAAGGAGTGGTAGACGATACGCTTCATCAGGCCTTCGCGCAGGCGGCGCCGCTCGCCGTAGACGACGTCGTAGCCCTCCTTCCAGGCTCGATGCAGGTCCGCGATCACCTCTGGCGGATCCTGCAGGTCGGCGTCGATCAACACGGCGGCGTCGCCGCGACAATGGTCGAGCCCCGCGCAGAGCGCCGCCTGGTGGCCGAAGTTGCGGGTGAAGCCGATCACGCGGACGCGCGCGTCGCGCTTGGCCAGCTCCTCGAGGATCGCACCGCTCCGGTCCGTGCTGCCATCGTCCACGAACAGGACCTCGGCCGCGCATGGAATGGCCTCGAGGGCCCGTGCGAGCCGCTCGTGGAACGCGCGCAGGACAGCCTCTTCGTTGTAGACGGGGACCACGATCGAGAGGGTGTCCAAGTGCCGCGATGTTACTTCACGGGCCCAGCGCCTTCCATGAGTCGCAGCCGTTCCTCGAGCTGCGCGCGGAACTCCGGCGCGGGCGCGAGGTCGAGCGCTTCCTGATACAGCGCGCGAGCGCCCGCTGCGTCACGGAGGCTCGTGCGCCGCGCGTCTCCGGCAGCCATCAGCAACGCGGGATCACGCCGGCCCGTGCGGACCGCCAGGCTCAAAGCCTCGTCGGCCTGGGCCGCGGCGCCGCCCTCGGCCAGCAGCTCCGAACCGCGCAGGAGCGCCCAGGCCTGTATGCGCGGATCGCGGTTGTGGCGGGCCAGCGACAGCATCTCCGCTGCCGCCCGAGCGGGCTGGCCGCGGCGCGACCAGGCTTCGGCGGCCAGGTAGAACTCGGGCGGACGGTAGCGCAGGGCGGAAAGCCTCGCCCTGCGCTCGACCCGCTCCTCGACCAACGACGCGCACAGCCAGGCCAGCAGGGCACAGCCGCCAACGATCGCCAGCCGGCGCCCTTCGCGCCGCGCGGCTGCCGCCACGCCGGTCGCGAGCGCCAATCCCGCCATCGGGAACAGGAACACCGCAAAGACGACTCGGTATCGCGAGAGCGTCGTGGTCAGGAGGATCGAAGCGAGGAGCGACAGCGCGAACGGAAGGGCGGGAAGCAGCGCCTGCGTACGTCGACCAGCGACGAACACGCCCGCGACGGCGAGTGGAAAGAGCACGCCGTATGCGGGAAGGACCGCGAGCAGGGGATCCAGGAGCGCGGCGTAGTAGAAGTTCGCGTTGTCGGGGTTCTCGAACGCGATGACCAGCCCTGACAGCTTCTCCGCGTAGAAGACGAAGAGCGAGACGAGGCTCTCGAAGCGGCGCAGGCAGGCGAGAGCCATTGCGAAGAGGCTGCCACCGGCCTCGTTCATGAGCGGCTCGAGAAGCTGCGGGCGGATCTCGAAAGCCCACGGGTTGGCGCCAGGCGCGTTGAACACGGCATAGACGACGCTTCCGGTCACGGCGAGGCCGAGAGGCGGAGCGCCGACGAGCAGGTTCCGAACGATGAGCGGCAGCAGACCGAGCGCGACTCCGCAGGCGAAGGCCCCTGCGGTGGCGAAGAGGTCGCGCAGCGGGCGAATCCAGAACGGCAGCAGCGCCATGCCGACGAACGGGGCGAGCGCGAAGCCCTCGTTGACGAGGAGCGCGGCCGCGGTCCAGAGGCCGCAGACGACCGCTCTCCGCAGCGTGGGCGCCTGCGCCAGATCGACGAAGCTCAGCGTCGCCACGAGCGCGACGAGGACGATCCATGGCCCGCGAAGCAGCACCACGTCGAAATGGACGCCCGGCCCGTAGACCGCGAACAGCAGCCCCCCGGCGAATCCGGCCGGCGCTCCGGACAGCCGGTCGCCCAGCCGGACCAGGAGCGCGGCCGAGAGGCTCGACGCCAGACACTGGAGCAGGGCGGCGGGCAGCATCGGATCGCCGAACAGGCGGCGCAGGACGGCGAGCAGGTAGGGATAGAAGGGCGCCTTGTAGAAAGCCCGCGGGTGGCCGTACCACTCGCGCCACTTCTCCTCGGGCGCGAGCGCGAGCTGCCACCGGTTCAGCGGATGCTCGATGCCGCGGCCCAGCCAGTCGCCGCCCTCGATGCGCTGCGACCACTGGTCGAACATGTACATGTCGGACTCGTCGAAGCTTCGGTGAAGCTCGAAGAACGGCGTCGGCGCCACGTGAAGCAGGTGTACGAACCGCACCAGCAGGGCAACTGCAAAGACCACCGACGCGTGCCGCAGCCGAGGCAGCGTCATCGCTTGCGCCGGAGGACCACGAGGGATGCGATGACCGTTACCAGGGACACACCAGCGCCCCAGAGGACGGACGTCGGGCGGTACCTCAGCTCGACGACATGGGACCCGGCGGGCACCGCCACTCCCCGGAAGGCCACGTTGGCAGGGATCACCTCCGTCTTCTGGCCGTCGACGGTCGCCCGCCAGCCGGGGTCATAGGTGTCGATGACGACCAGCCAGCCGGGCGAACCACCCGAGGTCGCGATGCGCAGATGGTCGGGCTCGTCCTCGAGGATTCGGGCGGAACCCTGAAAGCCTGCGGCCGGCGCCCGCGACACTCCTTGCGAGAGCACGACCTCGCGGTTCGCCTCGAACTCCGGATCGAGGAGCGCTGCGAGCGGCCGTTCCGCAACTCGGGCGCCCGAGACCACCAGTGCTCGTGGCAGCGAGCGGGGGACGCGGTGGAGCCTCATGTCGTCGACGAAGGGCCCTCGAAAGCGTCGCTCGAGCGGCAAGTCCGACCCCGGGTCGTGAAGCGCGAGCACCTGGCTCACGGCGCCCAGCTCGAGAAGCCGCGCGAACGCCGGCGTCCCCTCCGACCTCAGCGCCCGGCTGTTCAAGCGGGCGAGCGGTGTCGGCTGGATTCCGAGCAGGTCCCGTCCATAGCTGTCCCGGATGCCGTGTGCAGCGCCAACCGGCGGGAGCAGATAGAGCCGCTGGCCCAGAGCCTGGAGCCATGGTGCCGACGCCGGGACGCCGGCGACGAGGTATGGGGCCTCGCGTCCCAGCCGTTCGCGGCTGCGGCCGGGCAGCGCCTGATAATCGTCGACGAAG
>DATFEN010000143.1:0-11659 GCA_035251085.1 Vicinamibacteria bacterium
GAGCCGCCGCCGCCCCGGCCGTGCCGCGCGTCGCGATCGCCGCCGGAGCGGCGCTCGTCCTCGTCGGCGGATCGTACTTCGTGATGCGCTCGTTCATGAAGGGCCCGCCGGTCGCGAACTCGGTGATGCCGGCGCGCGTCGAAGGAGGCCAGACGGTCACGTTGACCGGATCCGGCTTCGGCAGCGATCCCGCCGGCATCACGGTGCGCGTCGGGGGCACACCCGGCAAGATCGTGTCGGCCTCGGACACGCAGGTCGCCGTCGAGGTTCCCGACGTGGATCCCGAGCGCGGCGCCGCGGAACTCGAGGTCGTGGCGCAAACGCGCGGGGGGACCTCGAAGGCGCTCATGCTCACCGTCACGGCGCCTCCTCGCGTCACCGGGTTCCGGCCCGACGTCGCGATGCCCGGAGACGAGGTTGTGGCGATGGGCAAGCACCTCAAGGGCAACCCGCTGTCCGTCGCCATCGACGGCCTCGAAGCCGGAGTCCTCGAGGCCGCGGGGGACCGCCTGCGCTTCCGTGTGCCCGAGCTGACCGTGTCGCCCGGACATGGCGCGACGGTGATCGTGCGGCGGGGGCAGGAAGCGTCGAAACCGGCCCAGCTCTATCTAGGCAAGCTGCCCCTGCTCATAGAAGCGACGCCCGGGCGCGCCGCGGCCGGCGATCGCGTGACCTTGAAGGGACGCGGCTTCACGCCGCGTGCGGATGCCAACGTGGTTCGCTTCGGGACCGAGCCGGCGCTGGTGATCCAGGCCAAGGAGGACGAGCTCGTCGTTTCGACGCCCGGGGCGGGCGTCGTCACGACGCAGGTCGACCTCCCCATCGTGGTGGAGACGGAGAAGGGTCGCTCCAACCCCGTGCCGTTCCTCATCACGCGGCTGTCGTCGGGTCAGTTCCTGCCCCGCTACCATGCGGCGCCCGCACTCGAGCGTCCCGGATCCGTCATCGTCGCAACCGAGCTCGGCCCGGTGATGCTGCTCGGAGGCCCCGGCGACGCGCCGAGCGTCGTCGAGCGCGGCGTGAAGACGGCGGCGGCCCTGAACGCGCTCGTGGCCGATGCACAGAAGATGCCCGTCAGCCTGGAAGCGCGGAGCGGAGCGGTCGCGGTTCTCGGCGGGGCCGTCCTGGCCACGGTGACGCCAGAGGACGTCGCGGCGTACGAGGCCGTGACGGCGCCCGCCCGCGGACGCCGCCTCAGCGCCACGACCATCGCCGGCCTGTGGGCCAGCCTCGTGCAAGACCAACTCGATCTCTTCGTGCGCCGCCAGCGCCCGTCTCGGCTCGTCCAGGTGACTGCCCGAGGCCGCGCGATGATGCAGCTCTACTCCGAAGCGCTTCGGCGTGCGGGCGTCGGAGGCGGTGTGCCGCTGTCCGTGGTGAGCCCGTTGAACGCGTCCCTGGCGCGCGATCTGCGCGACATGGCCCTGCAGGTGCCGGCGGAGGGCGAGGCCTCTGCGGCGGCGGTCATGCAGGGGCGCTGGCTCGGCACGATGTGGGAAGAGGGCTCCGGCGAGAAGGCCATCGTGGTACGGCTGTTCGCCGAGGGCTCGAGGCTCGTGGGCAGCCTCACCGCCACGTCGGGCGGCATCTCGGGCGACGTCCCGCTGCAGAGTGCCTCCTTCGACAAGGGCGTGCTGCGCTTCGTGGTCAACGTCCATGGCGCCCGGCAGCAGTTCGAGGGGCGCGTGGATGGGGAGAAGGTGACCGGCAGCATCACTCACTCGGGAAGCTCCGGTGCGGTCGGCCGCTTCACGCTGACGATCGCCGAGTGAGGCGCGTCCGCACAGGCCTCGAGGAGCTCCTCGCCCGTCCGGGGGACCTGCGCGGCGCCCGCATCGGCCTCGTCGCGCATGCGGCCTCGGTTTCCGCGGAGCTGACCCAGGCCGGCACCCTACTGCGCGGCTCCCGCTCCCTCCGCCTCCTCGCGTTGTTCGGCCCGGAGCACGGCGTCCATGGCGACGCCCAGGACCTGGTCGAGGTGGACGCGTCGCGGGACCCCGCCAGCGGCCTCCCCGTCCACAGTCTCTATGGCGAGACGCGCGTGCCCAGCGCGAGGATGCTCGACGGTCTGGACGCCCTCGTCTTCGACCTGCAGGACGTGGGCTCGCGCTACTACACCTTCATCTCTACGTTGCTGCACGCCCTGGAGGCCTGCGCACGGCATGGCCGCCGGCTCGTCGTGCTGGATCGACCGAACCCCATCGGCGCCAGTACGGTGGACGGCAACGTGCTGCATCCCGCCTTTCGCTCCTTCGTGGGGGTGCACACGCTCGCGGCGCGACACGGCATGACGGTGGGAGAGCTGGCGCTGCTGTTCCGCGCGGAGCTCGTCCCCGAAGCCCAGCTACGGGTCGTGCCGATGCGCGGCTATCGGCGCGCGATGAGCTTCGAGGACACGGGCCTCCCCTGGGTTCAGCCCTCGCCGAACATGCCGACCGTCGACACAGCCTACGTGTACGCGGGCGGCTGCCTGGTCGAGGGCACGAACCTCTCGGAGGGGCGCGGCACGACACGGCCCTTCGAGCTCCTCGGCGCCCCGTGGCTGGACGCCGAGCGCCTCGCTCGCGACCTCACCAAGGAACGTCTGCCTGGCGTGCGCTTCCGGCCCTGTCGCTTCACCCCGACGTTCCAGAAGCATGCGGGGCGCGTCTGCGCGGGCGTCCAGGTCCACGTGACCGATCGCGCGCGCTTCGACGCATTCCTCTGCTACCTGCTGTTGATCTTCCACTCCCGCAGGCAGGATACCGGACGCTTCGCCTGGCGGGACCCGCCGTACGAATACGAACAGGTCAAGCGCCCCATCGACATCCTGTGCGGCAGCGAGCGCGAGCGCCGCGCCATCGAGACGGGCGTCTCGCCGCGACGGCTCTTGCCTGCCTGGCGGAAGGAGCTGGCCGCTTTTCGCCGGCGTCGAGCGCGCCACCTGCTCTACGCCTAGGGTCGTCGATCATGAGCTTCTTGCTGCTGCTGCTCGCCGCGATCGCCGGAGGCGTCCTCGGCTGGGCGTTGGGCACGAGCCTCGGGGGCCAGCGGCGGAACGACGAGGCCGAGACCGCTCGCGCCCTGCTCGACCGCGAGCGCGTGGAGGCGGACCGCGCGATCGCCCGGGCCCGCCGCCAGCTCGAAGAGCTCGAGACCCGCGACCGCGAGCACTCTGAGCTGTTCCACTCCCTGCCCGAGCTGGTGCGGCAGATGTTCGCGGCGAAGACGCGGCGCGGGGTCTCGCCGCTGGCGGTCAAGACCGCGGTGCACGTCTTCGGCCCGAAGCAGGTGGCGCTCTTCCTCGCGCGGCCCGGGCACAAGGCGCTGGCCCTGGTCGAGGGGGTCGGGCTTCCGGAGGCGGCTGCCCCGGGCAGCTTCGAGATCGCGTTCGGGGAGGGCCGCGTGGGCTACGTGGCCGACGCTCGTCTCGCCATGGACGACGGCGACTTCAAGATGGCGACCTCGCTCGTGCGCCGCCACCTCGAGGCCACGACCCACCGCGAGCTCGCCTCCGACCTCGTCGCTCCGATCGAGGGAGAGGAGGGCCTGATCGGGGTGCTGAGCGTGGGCGGCCTCACGCGCCGGCAGAACCACGGCAAGCGCCTTCTCAAGATGGTCGCGGACCTCGCCGGTCTCGCCTTCACCTATGTGACCAAGCTGCGCCTCACCGAGCACGCCGCCGACATCGACAGCCTGACCGGCACCCTCAACAAGCGACGCCTGCAGCAGCGCCTCGGCGACGAGATCCATCACGCCGAGCGCGAGGGCCAGCCCCTCTCGCTGCTGCTCATCGACATCGACCATTTCAAGAGCTACAACGACAACAACGGACACCTGGAGGGGGACGACGTCCTGCGGCGCATCGGCCAGATCCTGCGCGGGTCGGTGCGCGAGGACGACGCGGTGGCACGCTATGGCGGCGAGGAGTTCGTGATCCTCTACCCCGCGGCCACGAAAGCCCAGGCCGTCAAGCTCGCCGAGGCACTGCGAAAAGCCGTCGAAACCGCGGAGTTCGCCCATGGCGCGAAGCAGCCTATGGGACGGGTCACCATCTCGGGCGGCGTGGCCACGTTTCCGGAGGATTCGCGCGGCAGCGTGGAACTCATCCGCGCCGCCGACCAGGCGCTCTACGAGGCCAAGGCGGAGGGCCGAAACCGGATCGTCGCTGCGAGCGTGAATTACCTGACGTAGGGAAAGAGCTCAGCCCGTCGCCTCAGACAGCTCCGGCTCTTCGGTCGGAGCCGCCCGACGAGCCTCCGCAGTCCGCGACCCTGTCGTGGTGAGAATCACGGCGCCCACGATCAGCACTCCGCCGAGGATGAGGCCTGCGGTGATCGGCTCGTCGAGGATGAGGGCGCCGAGTGCGACTGCCACCACTGGGTTCACATATGCGTAGGTGCCCACCGTCCCGGCCGAGAAGACGGTCAGGCAATAGCTGAACGCCGTGAAGCCGATCAGCGAGCCGAACACGACCAGATAGGCGAGCGCCCACCAGGCGTCAGACGACGCGCTGACGAACACATGGGCCGACTCTCCCATGAGGCGCGACTCGGCGAACAGCACCGCCGCGCCCGCGAGCATCTCGACCGCCGCCGCGCTCATGACGGGAAGCGGGCGACGCACCGCCTTTGAGTAGAGCGTGCCCATCGTCCAGGAGATCGTGGCCACCTGCAGCGCGACGATGCCGGTCAGGTGGCCGGACCAGTCCCCCCCCTCAGGCCGAGCGACGAAGTAGACGCCCAGCAGGCCGAGGAGCGTCCCCGCCCAGACGCGCAGCGTCCAGGGCTGGCCGCCCGGCCGCAGCCCGTCGAGGAGCGTGATCCAGAGCGGCACGGTCGCGACGAGGAGGGCGGCGATCCCGCTGGGGATCCGCTGCTCCGACCACATCACGAGGCCATTGCCGAAGCCGAGGAAGAGCGCGCCGATCAGGGAATAGTCGAGCAGCTGGCGCCGCGTGGGCAAGCCCTTGCCCCGGTCCGTCCAGGCGGCGATCGCGGCCATGGCCAGCCCGGCGACGAGGAAGCGGGCAGTGGCCGCGGCGAACGGCGGCATCTCTCGCACCGCGACGCGGATCGCGAGGTACGTCGAGCCCCAGACGACGTAGATCGTCAGGAGCGCCAGCCAGGGAATGAGATGCGCCCGGCCCTTCATCACGCCTCCTCCACGAGCCCGTCAGCCGGGCCGAGGCTGCCCTTGTCCACGAGCGTCTCCAGCACGAAGGACGTGCGCGACCCGGCGAGGGCACGTGTGGCCTGGAGGCCGGCGAGGATCGCGGTCACGTCCTCGATGCGGCGCGTCACCACCTGCGCGACGAAGCAATCCTCGCCGCTGACCCGATGGACGGCACGAACCTTGGGATCGGCCAGCAGCCGCTTGAGGACCTCTCTCTCGCCTCGACGCAGCCCGGGGTTCAAGGTCAGGCGGATCTGGGCCCGTACCGTCAGACCGAGGGCTGACGCGTCGATATCGGCGCGGAAGCCGCGGATCACGCCGCGCCGCTCCAGCTCGCGGATCCGCTGGGCCACGGCCTGTCGCGAGATGCCGAGCTCCGTCGCCAGCCGCGCGGCGCTGCGCCGGCCGTCCCTCGACAGGACCTCGACCAGGCGCCGGTCGACCGCGTCGAGGCGGAGCTTTCCTGCGCTCATGTCTGTCATTACGCGGTCAGCATGGGCATGGTTCCGTCACTTGTCAATCAAAGTGTCTCGATTCAATTGACACATGTTAGGCGCGCGATCCCGCGAACCTGTTACAACTCTTAACGGGGCGGCGCACGCGCTTTTCCTTGACCGGTTTCCGCCGTGGGATCCAGAATCCGGGAATGTCGAAGCCCAATCCGCGCGACCCGAAACCGGGCGTGACCCGACGTGACTTTCTCAAGACAGCGGGCGTCGGCGCCGCCGCGACTGGCCTCGTGGGCGGCGCGACCGCGGCCGCCGGTCCCGAGGTCCTGGGCCCCGATGCCGTGGCGTTGAGCCTGAAGATCAACGGTGCCGCGCGCAGCGTGAGCATCGAGCCGCGCGTGACCCTGCTCCGGGCGCTCCGGAACCACCTCGACCTCACCGGCGCCAAGGAGGTCTGCGAGCGCGGGGCCTGCGGAGCCTGCACCGTGCTCCTCGACGGCGATCCGGTCTGCTCCTGCCTGATGCTCGCCGCGGACGCCGTCGGTCACGAGATCACCACGGTCGAAGGGCTGGGCAGTCCGGAGAAGATGAGTCCGTTGCAGGCGGCCTTCGTGGAGTGCGATGCGCTGCAGTGCGGTTTCTGCACGCCGGGGTTCGTGATCGCCGGGACCGCACTGCTGCGGAGGAGCCCGAACCCCGACCTCGACCAGATCAAGGCGGGGCTGGCCGGCAACGTGTGCCGGTGCGGGACCTACGGCCGCATCTTCGAAGCCGTCCAGAAGGCCTCCAAGGCGGCGCCCAGGAGGGCCTGAGCGATGCAACAGGAAGAGAAGCCCGAGTCGCCGAAGATCGCCCATACGATCCGCGCAGGCCACGCGACGAACCCGCAGCCCCTCGAGATCCACACCTCGCCCGACGACATCAAGCCCTGGGACCTCGATTCCCCCCTGAAGCTGGTCACGGGGCGGCATCCGCGCCTGGACGGACCGCAGAAGGTGACCGGCCGTGCGAAGTACACGTACGACTTGAGCTTTCCCGGCATGTTGTGGGGGAAGATGATCCGCGCCAGCGTGCCCGCGGGCGAGATCGTCAAGATCGACACGTCCAAGGCGGAGGCGCTAGCCGGAGTCAAGGCGGTGTGGACGACCGAGTCGCGTCACGTCCGATTCGCAGGCCAGGACGTCGCGGCGGTGGCAGCCGAGACGGCGGAGATCGCAGCTGACGCAGCGCGCCTCGTCGACGTCACCTATGCCGAGAAGGCATTCGTCACCGATCTGCGCCGCGCCATGGAGGCGGACGCCCCCGCGGTCTTCGAGGAAGGGCAGGCCCCGAAAGGCGACCTCCCGGTCCGGGGCAACGTCCGCGGTCCGCAGGCGCCCCGCCGGGGCGGCGCTCGGGGCGACGTCGAGCAGGGTCTCGCCGAATCCGATGCCACGATCGAAGCGACCTACTACATACCGGTGCACACCCACGCGCCCCTCGAGACCCATGGCGTCATTGCGAAGTGGGAGGGCGATCAGCTCACCATCCACGCCTCGACGCAGGGCGTCTTCGTGGTTCGGGACGGAGTGGCCGAGGCGCTCGGCGTCGACCGCAAGAACGTCACGGTGCTGACGGAGCACATGGGCGGCGGGTTCGGAAGCAAGCTGAGTCCCTCGGCCACCGGAAGCGCCTTCGCCGTGGTGGCCTGCAAGCTCGCGAAGCAGGCGGGGGCGCCGGTCAAGCTGATGCTCGATCGCTGCGAGGAGCACCTGTGCACGGGGAATGCGCCGGCCGCGCTGATGACGGTGCGCCTCGGCGCGAAGCGGGACGGCACGCTGCTGGCGCTGCACCACCGCTCGTTCGGCACGGCCGGAATCGCCGGCGGCGCCGGCACGGGCGGCCCCGCCGGAGCTCTCTACGCGAATACTCCGAACCTGAAGATCGAGGAGCACGACGTGTTCACGAACGCCGGGCCGGCCGCGCCGCTGCGCGCGCCCGGCCACCCCCAGGGCGCCTTCGCCGTCGAGTCGGCGATGGACGAGCTGGCGGAGAAGCTCGGCATGGATCCGCTGGAGCTGCGCCGCAAGAACGAGTCCTCGCCAGTGCGCCTCCTCCAGTACGAGGCGGGCGCGAAGGCGATCGACTGGGAGCGGCGCAACAAGAAGGCTGGCGGCGCCACGGGGACGAAGAAGCGCGGCCTGGGCATGGCCAACGGCAACTGGTACGTCATCGCCCGCGAGGACGTGCAGGCCGAGGTCCGCATCCATCGCGACGGCAGCGTCGAGGTCCTCGCCGGCGCACAGGACATCGGCACCGGCTTCAAGACCGCGATGGCGATCGTGGCCGCCGAGGAGCTGGGCCTCCGCCCCGCGGACATTCGGGTCGGCGTCGGAGACACGCGGTTCCCCCCCGGGCCCGTCTCCGGCGGCAGCAACACGACGAACTCGGTCGCGCCCGCCGTTCGCCTGGCTGCGCACCAGGCGCGCAGGAAGCTCTTCGAGATCGCGGCGCCGATGCTCGGGGCGAAGCCGGAGGATCTCGAGGCGGCCAACGGCCGGATCGTCGTCGCGAAGTCGCCGGGGCGCGCCGTCACGCTGAAGCAGGCCGCGGCGCGCATGCCGGGCGAGACCATCGCGAGCCGCGTCGACCGGCCCAAGCAGTTCGAGACCTACCGGGCCGACATCGCCGGAACGCAATTCGCCGAGGTCGAGGTCGACACGGAGACCGGCCAGGTCCGCGTGATCAAGATGGTGTCGGTGAACGACTGCGGGATCCCCATCAATTCGCTCGCGACCGAGAGCCAGGTGATCGGCTCGATGATCCAGGGCGTGAGCTGGACGCTCCTCGAGAACCGCGTCCTCGACCGCAACATGGGCACGATGGTCAACCCGAACCTGGAGTCCTACAAGATCTTGAACCCCGCCGACATGTTCGAGGCGGTGTCGCTGCTCACGCCGATCGCCAACGGCGGCAACAACACCTCCACCGCCGGCATCGGCGAGCCGCCGATCGTGCCCACGCTGGCGGCTGTCGCCAACGCCGTCTACAACGCGACCGGCGCACGCGTTCGCGAGCTGCCGATCACCCCGGACCGGATGCTCGCGGCGCTCGCGGAGCAGCGGAGGCGCGCATGAACCGCTTCGAGCTCGCCCGCGCGAATTCCGTGGCCGCGGCCCGCGACCTGGCCGCCCAGAAGCCGGGAAGCGTGCTGAAGGCCGGCGGCATCGACCTGCTCGATCACCTCAAGGAGCACCTCGTCGAGCCGCCGCGCGTCGTGGACATCAAGGCCATCCCCGGCCTCGACCAGATCCGGGCCGACGCCGATGGCACCCTTCACATCGGCCCGCTCGCCACGCTTTCCAAGGTCGCGGCCGACGCCGCGGTGATGAAGACGCACGCCGCGCTCGCCGAGGCCTGCGGCGAGGCGGCCTCGCCCCAGATCCGCAACGTGGCGACGATCGGGGGCAACGTCCTCCAGCGACCGCGCTGCTGGTACTACCGCCTCGAGTCGTACCGCTGCCTCAAGAAGGGCGGCGACGTCTGCTACGCGATCGGCGGCGAGAACCGCTACCACGTGATCTTCGGCGGGGGGCCATCCTACGCGCCGCACCCATCGAACGCGGCCGTGGCGCTCGTCGCCCTGGACGCGAGCCTCGTCCTCGACGGACCGAAGGGAGCCCGCACGGTGAAGGCGGGCGACTTCTTCGTTCCACCGTCCAAGGACCCTGAGCGCGAGAACCAGCTCGAGCCGGGTGAGCTACTCGTCGAGATCCAGCTGCCACCCGCGCCCGGCGTGCGCTCTGCATTCGACTCGGTGCGCGAGCGGGCGGCATTCGACTGGCCGCTCGTCGCGAACGCAGCTGCGATCCGCGTGGAGGGCGGCGTCGTCAAGGAGGCCCGCATCGTGCTGGGCGCCGTGGCGCCGATCCCTTGGCGGGTGCCGCGGGCGGAGCAGGCGCTCGCCGGCAAGGCCATCGACGATGCCTCGGCCCAGGCCGCGGCGCGCGCGGCGATCGTGGGCGCGGCGCCGCTCTCCGACAACGGCTACAAGGTCAGCCTCGTCCAGACGCTGCTGCGCCGGACGCTCCTGTCCCTCGCATGAGGTCCGCCATGGAGACGAGCCGCGACGTTCCCGTCTGCCGCAAGCTCCGGACGCGGATGTACTACGTCAAGGGGCGCGACCACGAGGACCTGCGCCGGTCCGGGCACGAGGCTCAGTACTGGTGCGCCAAGACCGCGACGGTGCTCGGGCCCGACGACGTCTACTGTTCCCCGGAGGCGTGCCAGCCCGCGAGGGCTTGTTTCGAGAAGGACGAATAGAGCAGCGCGCTTCCGAAGCAGCGGGTTGCAAGGGGAAGCTCCGACAAGCCCTACGGAGCCTTCATCAAGTTCGTGCCCGGCATGACCAACGCGCTCCGCACGCATACGAACGGCGCCCGGATCGTGGTGCTCAAGGGCGCCTACGTCTACAAGCCCGAGAAGGGCGCCGCGGAGAAACGCTCGGCGCGGGCGAATACCTCTTCATTCCCGGCGGCGACCGTCACACCACCGGGGCCGACGCTAAGGAGGGCGCGGCTCTTCTTTATGACGTCGGACGGCAAGTTCGATCTCAACTTCGTCAAGTAGCGGGGTCCGAGTCCGGCTCCAACCACGCCCCGGCGACCGTTATCTCGCCGTCCCACGGGCCCTCGCCGGGCTGGCGAAGCCGCACGAAGTTCCTGCCCGGCCGTACCGCCTCGGCCGGCACGTCCACGTCGAGGTCGGTCCAGTCGGGGCCCACGTCCCCGGCCCCGAGGAAGCGATCGTTGAACAGGACGCGCAGCCGCTGCGACGGGCCGTCGCTGCGCGCGCGAAGGCCGAAGCGGTAGGGGCGCGGCCCGTGCAGCGGAATGACGAGCCCCGCCGAGCCCGAGACGATACGGCGGGCGATCACACCGCTCTCGTCTCTCGGCTCCGACCAGCCGTCCTCGAGGAACATCCGCTCGTCCAGGCCCATCCGGATGCTCCAGCGCGCGTGGCGGCGCTGCATGTAGAGCGATTCCCAGTCCGCCGGGGCGCGCCCGCTCCTCGACCATTCGAGCAGCGCGGCAGGCAGCGAGAACGGTGAGCCCAGGCGGCGGTCCACCCCTGCCGCAGCGGCGCGGCCCATCTCCTCGAAGGATACGGGTGCCGCATAATCCCACGCGCCGCTTGCGTAGTGTTCGGCCAGCAGCGTGTTCCACAGCACGAACGCCGCGACCAGAGCGGCTCCCACGACCAAGGGCTTGCGCATCGACAGCGCAGAGAGCCACGAGAGGGCCAGGGCCAGCCCCAGGCCGAAGAGCGGGAGCATCGCGTCGAAGCGGCGGGCCCCGAAGGCCGCCCCGCCCCACCAGTCCGCGACCCCGGCGTTCACGCGAGCCAGGGCGACGAAGAACACGAGGGCCCCCACCAGGCGGAGCGGCGCACGGCGCGTCCAGGCCAGCAGGCCCGCGACCCCGAGGTACAGTAGCGGCGACCAGGAGAAGAGGCCGTGACGAGGCGAGAAGAGCACGCCGGCCCAGGCCGGCGCGCCCGCGATGAAGCCCTCGCCCTGCGGGATCGTGAGCCACGAGCCGTACAGCAGCCTCCACACCAGCATTTGCGGCGCGAAAACGAGGAGCGCGGCCCCCGCGAACGCGAGGATCTCGACCGCGAGCCGCCGCCAGCGCGAAGGCTCGAGCAAGCGCGGCAACAGCGACGCGGCCCACAGCAGCGCGATCAGCACGTCGGCCCAGCGCATCAGCGCCACCAGGCCGCAGGCCGCCCCCAGCAGCGCGCCGCGCCGCGCGCCCTCCGGCAACGGCCGCAGCCACAGGTCGACGAACAACGCTGCCGCGGCGAACGCCGGGGCATGGGCCATCGTTGGCGCGTGGGCGAGATAGAAGTAGAGAAAGGTCCCGAGTCCGATGCCGACCGCCGCGAGGAGGGCCGGACCGCGGGAGACCTCCCGAGACGCCGTGCGGTACAGCACGACGAGCCCGAGCCAACCGTAGAACAGGCCGCCCAGGGCGACCGCGTCGTCGTAGAAGCCGCCGAGGCCGTCCGGCGGCCGG
>DATFEN010000146.1:0-10898 GCA_035251085.1 Vicinamibacteria bacterium
GGCAAGGTCGGCAACGCGGTGATCCGGGTCGTGTACAAGACGGAGGGGAAAAAGGGCAATGCCGGCGTGTTCATCCGCATCCCCGAGACGCCTCACGAACCCTGGACTCCCGTCTATCGAGGCTACGAGGTTCAGATCGACGACAGCGCGGACGACTACCATGCCACCGGCACCCTCTACTCGCTGACGAAGGCCAAAGCGCGACCGGGCCGTCCCGGGGAGTGGAACACGCTCGAGATCACCCTCGACGGTTCGCGCACGAGGGTCAGCGTAAACGGCGAGCAGGTCACGGACTACAGGGAGGGCGACGCCGTTCCTCCCAAGGCGAAGTGGCACGAGCCGGACCGTGGGCCTCGGCCCGACGAGGGCTTCATCGGCCTGCAGAACCACGACGACGGGGATGTCGTATTCTTCAAGGAGGTCAGCGTCGCGCCTCTGGCCAGGTGACGCAGAGCCTGCGCCGAGCGCCAGCGCTGAATCATTCATCGAGGCTGCCGCAGCAGCCCGAGGAGGTCGAATGGCCCGTTACGTCGATGGCTTCGTCCTGCCGGTTCCGAAGCGGAGCGTGCAAGCCTACCGTCGAATCGCCCAGAAGGCTGGGAGGATCTGGCGTGACCACGGCGCCCTGGAGTACCGCGAGTGTGTCGGTGACGACCTGCGGATCAAGGGCGTGGTGCCGTTCCCGCGCGTCGCGAGGGCGAAGCCCGCCGAGACGGTGTGCTTCTCGTGGATCGTTTACAAATCGCGCGCGCACCGCGACCGCGTCAACGCCAAGGTGATGAAGGATCCCCGCATGGCAAAGATGATGCAGGGAAAGTCGATGCCCTTCGACGTGAAGCGCATGGCGTACGGCGGGTTCAGGGTGCTCGTGGACGCCTGATCGGTCGCCTCAGCGCAGGACGCCGAGGCGGTCGCGATACTCCATGACGCGGCCCTCCGCGTCCCGAAGCGGCTGCGGTGGATCGGATGCGGCGGTGGCGAGGCTCACGAGGACCAGCACCACCGCGGCCGCCAGAAACGCCCAGAGATCCCAGGGCTGCCCGGGGCCGAGACGTGGCCCAGCCGCGTACACGATCGCCCCGGTGATGATGCTGGCGATGGCGCCGGAGCGGTTGGCCCTCGGCCAGTACAGCCCGGCGTGGAAGGACGCGAAGAGCAGCGCCAGCATCACCGAGAACGAGCCGACCATGAGGGCATAGACCGTCTGGAACTTCAGCGCGACCAGCAGCGCGGTCCCGCCGACGACGGGGACTGCGATGCGGTTCGCGAGCAGCACAGCGTGATCCGGAGCGGCCGGGCGGACCGCGCGCAATAGATTCTTTCCAGCCAGCGAGGCGCCGGCGAGCACGGCACTCGACGCGGCGCTGGTGATGCCGCTCACGAGCGCCGCCACGAGCAGCGCCAGGAGCCACGGGGAGAGCGAGCGCTTCAGGAGCTCCAGCACGACGACCTCGGGCTCCGCCAGGCCCGGCAGCATGACCGCGCCCGCCATCCCGATCAGGACCGGGATCATCGAGAAGACGAGATAGATGCCTGCCGCCAGGTACGCGGAGTTCTGCGCGACCTTCTCGCTCTCCGCCGAGAAGGAGCGCTGCAGCAGGTCCTGGCCCGGCAGGTTGCCGAGGCCGAGGGCGCACCAGGCCTCGACGTACCAGATCCACTCGCGGAGCGACGCCTCGCGTGGCCAAAGCTGGAAATGCGTCGGCGGGAGCTGGCCGAGGGCGGGGAGGAAGTCGGAGGTCGCGGCGAAGACGCCGCCGACGACCGTGAGCCCGCCCAGCAGGACCACCATGTGGAGGTAGTCGTTCCAGGCCGCGGACAACATGCCCCCCATCGAGGTGTACGCGATGACCACGAGAGCGGCGATGACCGTGGCGTAGGTCTTGTCGACGCCGGTGAGGAAGTTGAGGATGAAGCCCAGCGCCACGACCTGGCTGCCGCACCAGCCCACGTACACGACCACCATCGAAAGCGCGGCCAGGATTCCCGTGCGCATGCCGTAGCGCGCCTCGTAGAAGTCCACCGAGGTCTGGTAGCCCGCGCGCCGCAGCAGCCGCACGTAGAAGAGCCCGGCGAGCAGCAGCGTCAGCGCGCTCCCGAACGGATCCGCGATCACCCCGAGGAGACCCTTCTCGTAGGCGGCCCCGGCGGCGCCCATGACCGTCGCCGCCCCGTACCACGCCGCGAGGAGCGCGAAGGTCGAGAACGAGAGCGTGAGCCGGCCGCCGGCCACGAGGAAGTCCTTGGTGGTGGCGACGCGCCGCGACGCCACTCCCCCGATCGCCAGCATCACGAGCAGGTAAGCGCCGACGCCCACCAGCAGGATCTGTTGAGTTGTCATGACGATCGCGGGATTCTGCTGGGCCGGGCGCGCCTCGTCAAACGTGGCGGGCTGGGATACCTTTCGCGCGATGGCCCGCAGGGCGACGTCGGGCGCGAGGCGCGGCAAGAGCGCCGACCTCAGCGCCGACAACGAGCGGCTGCGCGCGGAGATCGCCGAGCGCCGCCGGGCCGAGGCGCTGCGCGATGAGTTCCTGTCCATCGCTGCTCATGAGCTGAAGACGCCCCTCACCAGCCTGCGCGGCTTCGCCCAGCTCCTGATGCGCCAGCTCGACAAGGAGGAGGTCCCGGACCCGATGCGGCTGCGCCAGGGGCTCTCGGCGATCGACCAGCAGTCCGCGAAGCTGGCGCGCCTCGTGAGTCAGCTCCTCGACGTCTCGCGAATCGACGCCGGGCGGCTCGAGCTGGACCGCAAGGTCGCCGACGTGGTCGGAGTGGTCGAGGACGTAGTGACGACCGCGCGCGTGAACACCTTCCGCCACGAGTTCACGGTGCGCGCTCCCTCAGGGGCGCTGGCGCTCGTCGACCCGCTGCGCCTCGAGCAAGTGGTGCGCAACCTCGTCGACAACGCGATTCGCTACAGCCCCGACGGGGGCCCGATCACGATCGAGGTGGAGAAGAGCCGCGAAGCGGGCGTCGTGACGATCGCGGTCGGCGACCGCGGCCTCGGAGTGCCGCGCAAGCACAGAGGCCGCATCTTCGATCGCTTCCACCAGGCGCATCCGGAGCGGGCCATGGGCGGGATGGGCCTCGGGCTCTACATCAGCCGCCAGATCGTCGAGCTTCACGGCGGTCGCATCGAGGCGGAGTACCCCGTGCAGGGCGGCACGCGCATGGTGGTGACGTTGCCGACCGGGGCGCCGGCTGGGAAGTCCGAGTGAGCCAGCGGCGCGTCCTCGTCGTGGACGACGACGAGACGATCGGCGAGCTGCTCGAGGCGACGCTCCTCGACGCGGGGTACGACGTGGCGGTGGCCCCCGGCGGCGCCGCGGCGCTGGAGCTGGCGGAGCGCTTCAAGCCGCACCTGGTGCTGCTGGACCTGCGCATGCCGGGCGTCGATGGTCGGGGCTTCGTCGAAGCGTATCGACGCGGCAGGGGCCGCAAGGCGCCGATCGCGGTGGTGAGCGCCGTGCGCGACGCGTCCGCGGCGGCGGCCACGCTGCGAGTGCAGGGCGTGCTGGAGAAGCCCTTCGAGCTGAGCGAGCTGCTCAACCTGGTGGCTCGGCTGGCGCGCGGATGAGTCATTCCTTCTTGTGACGGCCGGCGAAAGCGTCACCCCTTCGCGTACACCGTCCCGCGGCGTTCGTAAGCTTCCTGCGTTTGGAGGGAGCCATGAAGAGGATCGCAGGAGTTCTGGTGCTCGCAATGGGTGTGACGGCTGCTGCCGACGAGCCGCCGGTCTTCATCGGCTCTCGCGTTCGATTGGTCACGGATCGAGGGACGGTGGTGGGAAACGTTCTCGCGTGGGAGGAAGGCCGTGTGTCCGTCCTCTCCGGCGGGGACCAGACGCAAGTCGTCCCCGCCAGCTCCATCCAGCGCGTGGAGCTGAGCCGCGGACGCAAGCGTCCGATCCTCAAGAGCGCTCTCGTGGGCGCAGGCATCGGCGCCGCCATCTATGGGCTGATGCCCCTCGAGAGCCCTTGCCCGGCCGGCGTCCAGCCGAGCCTGATGGGGTGCGAGACGCACGGCTCCTGGGCCGCGATGGGCGCCTGGGCCGGCGCCGTCGTCGGGACGGTGGTCGGCGCGGTTCGGCGGGTCGACCGCTGGGACAACGTGCCCCCGGCCCGCTTCCGGATCGGCATCGCCCCTGTCTCGGGCGGCGCCGCTGCGGCCGTGACGATCACCCACTGAGCTACGGCTTCGACGACACCCCTTCGTAGGCCGCGGCCGCTGCCTGGAGCAGCGGCTCGGCCGACAGGGGCGCGCCCACCGCCTTCCGCATCCAGGCGTCGGGGGTGAGCGCCCCGAGCTGGCAGATGCGCTCGAAATCTGGCCCCATCGGCTCCATCCGCTTCCGGAAATGCTCCTTCACCTGGAACGCGATCAAGTGGCCGAGCGGGTAGTCGGGCGTGTAGAGCCCCGCGTCCACCATGTGGGAATAGATCGCGAGCAGCGTGGCGTCCTTCACGCCGAGGATCGGCGCGTAGTGGCGGTTCCAGACGTCCTTCGCGATCCCGACGACGGCCTCCCGGAACTGCGCCGGCGTCGCGTCCGGGTGCTCGTAGAGCCAGCGCCAGGCGGCCATGTCGACGAGCGCGACGCCCGCGATCTCGCGCGCTTGCCAGAATGTGTCCAGGACGAGGAAGCCTTGCTCCTTCTCCTCGGGCTTCGGCAAGCCCAAGAGCTCCAGGTCCCGGGCCTGGAACACGAAGGCGAGCGCCTCGGTGAAGGCGGTGTTCGGCACGCCCTGGAGCAGGGTGTGGTCGATCGTCGTGAGCGAGAACACCTGCTCGACGTTGTGGCCCATCTCGTGGACCGCGATGTTGTAGCCCTTGTAGTCCATGCCGTCCTTGCCGACGCGAGTGCGGAGATGCGCCGAGTCGTCGCGCCGTCCGGCGCCCATGGCGTGTCCCGCCCCGCGAGCCGGGTCCACGACGATGTGGTCGGCGAGGAAGCGGGCCCGCTCCGCCGAGAAGCCCAGGTCCTGTAGCAGCCGCGGGATGTCCTTCGCGTAGGCCTCGGGCGTCGGATAGCGCTTCTTGGTCATCGCGTCGAGCTGGGCCTCGGTGTACTGGCCGCGCGGCTTGAAGCCGACGTACCAGATGTCGAAGGGCTCGAGCTTGCGCTTCAGACGCTTCTGGATGAGCGCGCCGACCTTGGCCCCGAGCGGCGACGTCAGCATGGACTCGAAGAGCGCCTTCACCTGGGCTTCGGGGATCTCGCGGTTGACATTGAAGCGCCGTGCGATGTGGGAGGGGTTGTCAGGCGTGAAGGGGTCGGCCAGGCGCTCGGCCTGGAAGATCCCGAGCCACTGGCGATAGCGTTCGTCGGGCTCGCGGTCGGCCTTGGCTTCGTCGGACTTGCCGGCCGGCGTGTCGGCGTCCTTCACGCCCGCCTTCGTCACCGCGTTCGTCTCGGGGTTCCAGTCCACGAGCGGGTTGTTGACCGCCGCAGCCGGGATCTCCTGGCGCACGATGCGCTCCATCACCTTCGCGATCATCCGCTGCTTCTCGAGGCCGTCCTTGTCGGCATAGCGCGCCTTCAGCTCGTCCCGAAGGTTCCAGTGGGTGATCAAACGCAGGCCGGCGGGGAAGGGCCGCCGCCCGTCCGCGGTGACGAGGTGATGCATGTAGACGTTGTAGTCGTTGATGTACGCGTCGGCCGCGGAGTAGGCCGCGGTGATCTTCGCCTGGACGTCGGCAGGCACGCGCGTCTGGAACTGGCCGGCGAGGCGCGTCTCCGCCCACTGTCGACGCGACCAGTCCATGCCCTTCGCCATCCGCTCGTCGAGGGTCGTGAGCGGGAAGTTGAGGAGCGCGACGAAGGCCAGCTTGTTGCCGAACATGTCGTCGGAGACGTGGGACGCGGCGTTCCAGGCTGCGAGGCGGCGGTCGAGGCTCGTGACCGGTCCGAGGTCGAGGTCGACGCCCCGCCGCAGGTCCCGGATCATCGCGGTGAAGTAGCCGTTGACGCTCTCGCTCGCGTTCTCGAAACGCCGGAAGCCGCCGTCGAGCGCCGCGCCGGTCGGCAGGAACTCGGATGTCACGAGCTCCTTGAAGATGGCCGCATCGCCATCCTCGGCGCGCCACATCCGTGCGACCTGGTCGACGCCGCGGTCGATCCGCGCGGCTTCGGCCTCGCCGTGGCGGGCAAGGAGGACCTGCTTCGCCTCGGCGACGGCCTGTTCGATGCCAGGCGCGCCGGCGTGGACAGCTCTGACGCCGACGGTCGCAAGCCAAAGCATGACCAGACACGCCATCGGGAATGAGCTGTTCATCGCGGTGTCCTTTCCCTCTTCGTGGGCCTGCGGTTGTCTCCTCGCTTGCCACGCGCACGTGCCGCGGCCCGCGCCAACGAGCGGTCCGCGGAGGAGAAGCGCACCGTCTCGTCGGGGAACTCGAGCGCCAAGTCGAGATAGGTCGCGAGATGGACCGCGTCGAAACCTCGAAGCCGATGCCGCTCCGCGAGGTCGCCGGCGCTCCTGGCGAGCGGACCGGACACCTCGAGCGCCAGCACGTGAGGCCAATCGGCGTCGAAAGCGGTCGCCACCCGCTGGTGGGCGGCGCCCGTCAGGCTCCGCTCGCGCCGGCGTCGGGCGAACGCGGCACGCGCCTCGGGATAGGCCACGACCGACGAGCCCACGAGCTCGGCCCGCTCTGCGAGCCTGCGGACCTCGCCCGACCCGGGTTCCTCCACGTAGAGCTTGACGAGGCTGCTCGTGTCCAGGTACAGGATCACCGCCGATCCTCGATGACCGCGTCCGAGACGAGCCCCGCAGCGAGTCGCGGAGCGCCGGTCAGGCCCTTGGGCTTCCCGCCACTCCAGGTAGCGCGGCCCTTCCGCACCAGCCCCCGCGCCCGCTCCACGTTTCGTCCCGCAGCCGCCGGGCCCAGCTCGCCGATGGGTTTCCCGCGATCGGTGATCTCGAGCAGCTCGCCCTCCCGCACGCGACGCAAGTACTCGCTCAGCTTGTCACGCAGCTCCCGCACTCCGACGCTCGTCATCCTCGAGTCTCCATGTGACCACATCCTAGCACCGTAGTGGCTACCGGGTTGTGGGACAGGCTCTCGCCCTCTCGTTTCATCACAACGGCAGCCGCAGCTTCTTGAGGAATTCCTTGTAGCGAGGGTCGGCTTCCAGGTTCTTGAGCAACGGATCGCCCTTGAGGAAATAGGTCAGCCCTTGATCGCGCTGAGCATAGGAACGCTCGAGCCACTCGAAGGCCTTGTCAGCCTTGCCGCGGAAGGCGTAGACCTCGGCGATTTGATAAGCCAGCGTCGCGTGGTCCTTCTCGACCAGCTCTGCGAGGGCGGCGTCCGCCTCGCCCTTCCGCCCCACGGCGTGATACGCCAGAGCGAGGCCGAACCGGCGCCAGAAGGGACCGGTCTCGCGCTCCATCTCCTGGAGCGCAGCCTGCGGCTGCGAGCGCGCCAGCGCCACGAGCCCGAGGTCGACGGCGATCCCCTCGTGGGAGTGGAGCTCGCTGTGTTTGCGAAAGGCAGCCTCGGCTTCATCGAGGTGTCCGGCCGCCAGAGCGGCGCTGCCGAGCAGGTTGTAGGTTTCGCCTAAGGGGTCCAACTCGGCTGCCTTCCGAAGCAGGCTCATCGCCTCGTCGAAACGCCCGAGAGCGCGGGCAAGCAGGGCGGCGCGCCATAGGACATCGGGACTCCCAGAACCCAGCTCCAGCGCGCGCTCGAGGGACGCATCCGCTCCCTTCCAGTCCCAGTCGTAGACAGCCTTGATCACGCCGAAGACCGCATGAGCGTCGGCGAGGTTCGGGTCGAGCTCGAGCGCTCGCTCGATCTCCTGACGTGCCTTACCGTAGCCCTCCTCGACCGAGATCTCGGCGTCATCTGCTTGACCGATGTGGGCGGAGCTCAGGCCGACCCAGGGGAGTGCGTACTGACCGTCGCGCCTGAGCGCCTGCTCGTAGTAGTTGATTGCCCGCTCCCAGCCGCTCCGATTTCCCAGGGCCGCGAAATGCTTCCCCTGGAGGTAGAGGTTGAATGCCTCGGCGTTGCCTCCCCGCGAGCCCGAAGGGCGCGGGCCCTCGCCCAGGAGGGTCAGCTTAAGCGCCTTCGCGACGGAGCGCGAGATCTCGTCCTGGACCGCGAAGATGTCGTCCAGCTCCCGGTCGTAAGTCTCCGACCAAAGATGAAAGCCATCTGCGGCGTTTACGAGCTGAGCCGTGATCCGAACGCGATTACCCGCCTTCCGCACGCTGCCTTCGAGCAGGGTCGCGACGTTGAGCTTCTGGCCGATCGCTCGGAGGTCCTCGGTCTTGCCCTTGAACTGGAAAGACGAGGTTCGACCAATGACGCGCAGCTCTGGGATCCTTGCCAGAGTGTTGAGCAGCTCCTCCGACAGGCCATCGGAGAAGTACTCGTTGTCCTTGTCAGCGCTCATGTTAATGAAGGGAAGTACCGCGATCGAACGGGCCGTGGCGTGTTGCTGCGGCGCGGGGTTGCTCGTCACGCGCCCACGCCAGACCGTGCCCGCGGCCAGCGCCAGCGCGGCGCCCGCTGCAGCGAGCCACGGAGTCAGGCGCTTCCGCGTCGGGATCGTTAGGCCGACCGGCAGGACGCGACCCGATGCCGTGTCGCGTCGTAGACGATCCAGGTCCGTGCGCATCCCCGCGGCGCTCTGGTAGCGCTGCTCACGGTCCTTCTCCAGCGCCCTCGTGATGACCCGTTCGAGTTCGGCAGGCACCTTGGGATTCAGCCGCGCAGGCGCTACCGGCTCCCCGGCGAAGATGGCTTCCAGCATCTCGCCCATGGTGTTGCCGGGGAAAGCCTGCTTCCCCGTCGCCATCACGTACAAGACGGCGCCGAACGAGAACAGGTCCGTGCGGGCGTCCAGCTCCTTGCCTCGTGCCTGCTCCGGCGACATGTAGGCCACGGTCCCGATCAGCGTCCCCGCGTGCGTCAGGTTCAGGGCCTGGCTGTGGGTGCCATAGTTCCAGTCCGTAGGCGCCTGCGTCGCGACCTGCTTGGCCAGGCCGAAGTCCAGGATCTTGGCTGGGCCCCGCGCCGTGACGAAGATGTTCGCGGGCTTGATATCTCGGTGGACGATGCCCTTGCCGTGAGCCGCCTCCAGGGCGTCCGCGATTTGCGCACCCAGCTCCAGTGCGCGCTCTATCTCCATCAGTCGGCCGCCGACCACGTACTCCAGCGTCTGCCCTTCCATCAGCTCCATCACGATGAAGGAGCGTCCCTTGTCCTCGCCGATCTCGTGGATTACGCAGATGTTGGGGTGGTCGAGAGCCGAGGCGGCACGCGCCTCGCGCTGGAAGCGTTCGCGAGCATGGGCGTCGCTCACGAGCGCGTCGGGGAGGAGCTTCAGGGCGACATGGCGCTGGAGGCTCGTGTCCTCCGCCTCGTACACGACACCCATCCCGCCGCCCCCGAGCTTCCTCAGGACCCGGTAGTGGGACAGCGTCTCGCCGATCATGGCTCGGCTCGTTCGGTCACAACGGCAGGCGCATCTTCTTGAGAAGAGCCGTGTAGCGCGGGTCGGCTCTGAGACTCTTCAGCAACGGATCGCTCTTCAACTCGGTGATGCCGGGATCGCGCTGAGCGTAGGCTCGCTCAAGCCACTCGAAGGCCTCATCGGCCTCACCCCGGAAGGCGAAGACCTGCGCGATCTGCCACGCGGCTTCCTTGTGGTTCTTCTCGATCAGCTCGAGCAGAGCCGCAGCCGCTTCCTTCTTCCAGCCCAGGGCATGGTAGGCCAGCGCGAGACCGTACCGGCGATATAGAGGCTCGTTCTCCTGCTCCATCTCCTGGAGCGCGGCCTCCGGCCTCGAGCGGGCCAGGTGGACCAAGCCCAATGAGAAGTGCCCGCCAGGGTACTCGGCGTTGAGCTCGAAAACCTTTCGGAAGGCCGCTTCCGCCTCGTCGAGGTGGCCGACCAGGAGCGCGTTCCAGCCAAGGCTGTTCCGCGCTCGCCGGCTCAGCGGATCCTGCTCAACGGCCCTGCGGTCCAGTTGAATCGCCTCGTCCCAGCGACCCACGGCAATCGCAAAGTCCGCTGCCCCCGAGAGCACCAAGGGGTTACCCGGCTCGAGCTCCAAGGCGCGCTTGAAAGCGGCATCCGCCCCTGTCCATTCCCAATCGTAGTTAGCCTTGACTTGGCCGAGCGCCGCGTGAGCCAGTGCGAGGTCGGTATCCAGCATCAGCGCCTTCTGGGCTTCTCTACCGGCCTTGGGGTAGCCCTCATCGACCGGGACGTAGGCCCAATCCGCCTGATTGTAGTGAGCCTCGGCCAGGCCGACCCAGGCGAGGGCATAGCCCGGGTCGTGCTCGAGCGCCTGCTGGTAGTAGCTGATCGCTTTGTCCCAACCCTCCTTGGTCAGCAACTCGGCGAAATACTTCCCCTGGAGATACCGGTCGAAGGCCGCAGAATTGCCGCCCCGCGATCCGGACCTCTCCCGGTCCAGGAGCGTCACCTTCAGCGCGTTGGCCACTGCACGTGAGATCTCGTCCTGCACGGCGAAGATGTCGTCCAGCTCCCGGTCGTAGGTCTCCGACCACAGATGGAAGCCATCAGCGGCGTTCACGAGCTGCGCCGTGATCCGGACACGGTTCTCCGCCTTGCGCACGCTGCCCTCCAGAAGCGTCGCGACGTTGAGCTTCCTGCCGATCGTTCGCAGATCGTCGGTCTTGCCCTTGAACTGGAACGAAGAGGTTCTCCCGATCACCCGCAGCTCAGGGATCCTCGCCAATGCGTTGAGCAGCTCCTCCGCCAAGCCGTCGGCGAAATACTCCTGGTTCTTGCCGGGGCTCATGTCTGCGAAGGGCAGCACCGCGATCGAGCGCAGGCTGGTCGGCTCGGCCTGAGCCGGCGAGGCAGCATTCCACGTCGGGCGGTCGCGCCACAACGCCACCCCGGCGGTCAGC
>DATFEN010000149.1:0-17605 GCA_035251085.1 Vicinamibacteria bacterium
CAGCCGCCGACCGAGCAGGACGAGGTAGCGCGCCGCCTCAGCCGGGCGGGGATCGGGAAGGGCTGCCGCCACCGCATCGACCAGCGGATGCCTCACGGCAGCATCGTCGCGACGGCCTGCGCTGCGCGCATCGAAGCGCCGGGGCCACCGAGACGCGAGCGCACCTCCGCGAGATCGCGCCGCATCGCCTCGCGTCGCGACGGGTCGTCGAGCAGCCCGAGCACCTCGGCCGCGACGCGTTCCGGGGTGAAGCGGCGCTGGATCAGCTCGGGCACGACGTCGCGTCCGGCGATGAGGTTCACCATCGCGAAGCGGCGGAGCCGCACGAACGGACGGCCGAGCGCGAACGTGAGCGGCGCGAGCCGGTAGACCACGACCATCGGCAGGTCCAGGAGCGCCGCCTCGACGGTGGCGGTTCCCGACGCGACGACCCCGACCGTCGCGGAGCTGAGCAAGGCATGGGTCTGGCCCCGGACGAGCGGAACGCCGGCGCCGAATTCGGATTCGGGGAGCGTGGACGCGGCGGCGATCACGCACTGGACTTCGGGCCGGCGGGCGTGCAGCAGCTCCGCCGCACCGCGCAGCGGGGGAAGGTTGTGGGCCACCTCACCTGGGCGGCTGCCGGGCAGGAGCGCCAGCACCGGCCGCGAGGGATCGATGCCGAGCTCCGTGAGGAAGCCCGCTCGATCGACAACGGGCCGCACGCGCTCGACGAGGGGGTGGCCCACGAAGGTGACCGGGATCCCTGCGCGCCGATACACGTCCTCCTCGAACGGGAACAGCACGAGCATGCGAGTGACGTGGCGGCGGATCTGCCGGATTCGCCCGCGGCGCCAGGCCCAGACCTGCGGCGAGACGTAGTAGACGACCGGGATGCGCCTCTTGTGGAGCTCGCGGGCGAGGCGGAGGTTGAAGTCGGGGTAGTCGACCAACACGGCGACGTCGGGTGAGCAGCGGTCGACTTCGGTCAGGATGCGGTCGAAGACGGTCCGGAGCTCACTCAGGTGCCGCAGCACCTCGACGAGGCCCACGACGGCGACATCGCGAACATGTGCGAGCAGCCGACCACCGGCCGCCGCCACATGGTCCCCACCCAGGCCGAAGCACTCGACGCCCGGCCGTAGCGCGCGCAGCCGGTCCAGGAGCTCACCCGCGTAGACGTCGCCCGATGGCTCGCCGCAGGACAGCAGGACGAGTGGGGGCTTCGGCAAGGCGGCCAGTATAGCCGCGGCTGTCCCCTGGACGTGTTGCGTTGCGCGGACAGTCCGTCACGGAGCGAAATCGCCAAGTCATTGCAAGATAAAGGATTCGGCAGCCAAGTTTTCGGGCACATCGCTTGCTTCTGGATGTGATAATTGACGGTCCCCGGCAAGGGAGGCGCGTGATGAATGCGAAACGGCTTCTGTACCTGGCCACGGCAGCGGCGTTGGTCGCCCCGCCGGCCCTCCCCGACGAGGCGAAGCACCGTAGCAGCAGTGGCAGCTCCTCGAGCGCCGCTGGAGCGCGTCACCACTCGGGCTCGAGCTCCCGGTCCCCCGGTTCCAGCGCGTCGCCGCGTTCGGGCTCCGGCCCGGGGTCGTCGGGCCACAGCCGTTCCGCGGGCTCGTCGAACTCCGGTTCCTCGACCCTGACCGATGCGCAGCGACGTCACCCGCGCGCGGGAACCGGAACTGGCTGGCGGTACGGCTACCACGGCCACGGCTATCCCTACTACGGCGGCGGCTACTACGGCGGCTATTACGGCGGTTACTACGGTAGCTACTACCCGTACTACGGCTGGGGCTATGGCTACTATCCGTACGGCGGGATCTACCTGAATTCCTGGTGGTGGGACGCTCCCGCCTACGGGTACGGCCCCTACGCCTACCGCGGATACGAGACGGGGTCGGTTCGCGTGCTCGTCGATCAGCCCAAGGCACGCGTCTACGTCGACGGCTATTACGCGGGCGAGGTGGACGACTTCGACGGGATGTTCCAGCGCCTGCACGTGGAGCCCGGCGAGCACGACATCACCATCAAGCTCGAAGGTTTCAAGACGCACAACTTCACCGTCTACGTTCCGGAACAGGGAACTTTGAAGCTGCGTTGGGAGCTCCAGCCGGGTGAAGGCCACGATGGCTCTGGCGATCCCACCCTGGCGCCGCCGAAGCGCGAGGCGCGCCGCGGGCGTGACGACCGGTACCGGCAGGACAGCGAACGCTGGTCCTACGAAGACCGTGACCGCATGGAGCATCGCGATCGCGACCGAGAGCGGGCGCGCGACACCTTCGGCTCGGTTCGATTCGACGTGCGCCCCGCCGATGCGTCAGTCTACGTGGACGGCGCCTTCCGCGGAGCCGCCCGCGAGCTGAGCTCGCTCGAGCTTCCAGCCGGCGAGCATCGCATCGAGATCGTGCGCCCGGGCTTTCGCACGTACGAGCGCGACGTCACCGTGAACGAGGGCGACAGCGTCGACGTGAGCGTCGAGCTGGAAAAGTGAGCCGCTAGCCGCCGGCCGCGGTCAGAGGCACGCTCGGCTGCGGCTTGAACAGCTCCTGGTAGATCCGTCCGGCGATCGCCGACGCCGTGTGCCCGTTGCCGCGCCGCACGAATACGACGAGCACGAGTTGCGGTTTGTCCGCCGGTCCATAGGACGCGAACCAGCCGAGACGCGAGCACGAGCCGGTCTTTCCGGCGACGAGGACCTCCGGGTCGAAGGCCGGGAGCGCGCTGCCTTCGTTGACCGCGGCCAGGAACCCGTCTGCGAGCCCCTCGAGGCGGATCTCGGCGGGAAGTCGCCAGCGTGCCTTGGGCGTGAAATCCAAAGCCGCGCCCACCTGCGGTTGCCACACGGTCCCGCCGTTGATCGCCGCCGAAAGGAGTACCGCGAGCTGAACGGCCGAAGTCGTGATGCCCTCGGCGTGGCTGGACAGGTGGCCGACCGCGGTGGGCGCGACCTTCGCGGGCAGCCGCCCCTTCGTTTCACCTGTCAGGTTGATCCCCGACGCTTCGCCGAGGCCGAGCAGCTTCGCGTAGTGCTGGACTCTCTCGTAGCCGATCTGCTCGCCGATCCACTCGAAATAGGGGTTGCACGAGACCGCCAGGGCACGGCGCAGGTCTACGGGACCGTGGCCGGGCCAGCTCCAACAGCCCTTCTGGCAGCGATACAGCGTCTCGGGTGTGACCACTCCCTCCGTGAGCCCCGCGATCGCGACGACCACCTTGAACACCGAGCATGGTTGATAGGCATTGAACAGGCCGTAAGTCGGGTTGACGATGGTGATGATGCGACCGGACGATGGGTCCATCGCCACCACCGCGCCGGCGGTGCTCCCGAGGCTCCGTCGCGCCGAGTCGGCCACCGCCAGGTCCCAGGACGAGGCGGCGGCGGGAACGATCACGGGCGGGATGGCCGGGGGACGAGTCGTGCGCGATTTCCGGCGGGTCGCGGCCGATGCCGGCGTCGCGACGGCCAGGAGCAGCAACGTGGCCGTCGCCACGCCGATCGGTCGGAGCATTGAGCGGCAGGGTAGCATGAGAATGGCTCGGGGACGATCAGGATTGCGACTGCCCCGGTTCGAATCTTAGAATGCCGCATCTTCGCTGATGGAAGGAGAGGCACTCATGCGATCTCGCATTCCGTTGGCCCTGGCCCTCGGCCTGGGCCTGCTGCCCGCTCCTGCGCGGGCCGACAAGCCGAGCAAGGAAGAGAAGGCGTGGGCGGATTCGGTGGCCCCGCTCATGCTCCAGGACGAGGAGAAGCGCTACAAGGATCTCAAGGACAAGGCCGACCGCGCCGAGTTCCAGAAGATCTTCTGGGCGCGGCGCGACCCCAATCTGGACACGCCGGAGAACGAGTACGAGCCCGAGTACCGACAGGCGGCTGCCGAGGCCGACCGGCGCTTCACGGCGCAGGGCAAGAAGGGGTCGCAGACGGACTGCGGTCGCTCCTTCATACTCCTGGGCGAGCCGGCCGAGGCGAAGAAAGACACAAACCAGCCGACGGAGGGGGGCGGCCGGGCACCGGAGACCTGGACGTACAAGGGCGCGAACTTCCAGGGCGGGCAGGCCGTGATTAGTTTCGATCCCGGGTGCATGGCCGGCCCGAACATGCGCCAGCAGTTCGACCGGGTGGCCGAGAACAAGGTCAAGCATCCCAACCTGGAATACCGGACTGGAGCCGACGGCAAGCTGGTGAAACTCCAGGACCAGCTCCCGAAGCCGTCGCCGATGCAGGCGTTGCTCAAGGCGCCGCGCCAGGACTTCCCCGTGGCCGCGCAGTTCTCGTTCGTGGGCGTCGCCGGCGGAGGCGGGACTGCGCTGCTGGGGCTCGTTCGCGCCGACGGCTCGGCGCTCGCCACCGGAGACCAGGCGGGCAAGAAGGTCGCGAGCCTCACGGTCGGCGCCCAGGCCCTCGATGCGGGGGGCAAGCCCGCGGCCTTCGACGAACGCGAAGAGGCGGGCAGCGTTCAAGCCGACGGCGCCGTCCTGGTGTCGTACCGCATGGTCGTGAAGCCGGGCAAGTACACGGTGCGCAGCGCCGTTCTCGACAAGGGCGGGAAGGGCTCCGTCGCCGAGACGGCCGTCGACGTGCCCGATCTCCAGACGGGCGATCTCGTCACCCAGATCATGCTGCTGCGGAACGTCGAGGACATTCCGGAGAACTCGGTGGACCCCAACCATCCGATGAGCGGCTTCTCGTTGGCGAAGACGCGCCTCGAGCCTTACTTCGGCACCAGTCTCGCGAAGAGCGACCCCCTGAACATCTTTTTCCAGTACTACGGAGCGAAGCTGGACGAGGCGAGTGGCAAGGGTTCGGTGAACGTGACCGTGACGCTGCTGCGCGGGGTCCGGCCCATCGCGAACGCCCCCGAGCAGCCCTTCGACACGGCGATCGGCGGTAGCATCGTCGGCCCGATCCCGATGGAGAGCTATCAGCCTGGAACGTACACGGCCCGCGTCCGCGTCAACGACCTGCTCGCGCAGAAGGAGGTCGTGAAGGAGATCAACTTCGAGCTGAAGTAGGGCGGCTAGGCCGCCTTCTTCAACTCGCCGGCGAGGACCTCGATCGCCTTCTCGAGGGCGAGATCGCGGGCCGGAGCTTGCGTCGCGTCGTCGTCGTCGACGTCCGGGCTCACGGGCACCGTGGGCTCGACGCCGCGGCCGTGGATCACGTCGCCCTTGGGCGAGACGTAGCGCGCGATCGTGAGGACGAGGCCGCCCTCGGACAACGGAATGAGGCGTTGGATCGGCGCGTGGCCCGACGTGCGCTGACCGATGACAGCGTGCCCGGCATCCTTCATCGCAGCGGCCACGATCTCCGCGGGTCCCGCGGTTCCCGCGTCCACCAGGACCGCCAGCGGCAGCTCCCATGCCGTCTTCTTCGGATCGGCGCTCAGGGACTCCTCCTCGATGCGGCGGCCCACGACCTTCGTCACCACGCCGCCCTGCATGAACACCGCGGCCAGGCCGACGCCTTCCGCAGGGACGCCGAAGGCCGCATCTCGCAGGTCCAGGACCAGGCTGGGGGCGCCGCCGCGCCGGAGCGCCACCAACTCGTCCCGCACTTCGTCGGCCGTGCGCGGGCCGACTTCGGCGACCTTCAGGTAGCCGGGGCCCTCGGCCAGGACGCGTCCCTTCGCCGGCTGTGGTTCCAGCCGCTCGCGGACCACCTGCACGTCGATCGGGTCGACGCCTGGCCGCAGCAGCTCGAGCTTCACCACCGAGCCCGGCGCTCCGACCAGGATGCGCTCCCCGATCGGCAGGCTCACACCGCGGGTATGTCGCCCGTCGATCGTCTTGACGTAGTCGCCGCTCTTGACGCCCGCCCGCTCGGCCGGGGAGCCCGGGCGCGGCGCTACGACGGCGAGATAGCCGTACCGACGCGTCATGACGATGCCGATGTCGGCGTCTCCCTCCTTGGCGGGCTGTTGGTAGGCCTTCCAGTCCTCGGGCTCGAGGTAGGTGCTCTCGGCGTCGAGGGCATCGGTGAGGCCGACCCGCGCGCCCGCCATCAGGCGGTCGAGATTGACGGGGTCCACGTACGCGTCGATCACGAAGCGGACCACCTCGTTGAACACCGAGAGCTGCCCGTACGTGGTGTCGCCCAGGACCCGCCCCAGCAGGTTGCCCAGGAGGACGTAGCCGACCAGCAGCGTGGAGACCAGAGCGACGGCGAGACGCGAACGCGGGCTCATGAATGGATTATCTGGCAGCCGTCTGCAATCAGCAATCAGCTAGCGTTGGTTGTCTTTCCTCAGCCATTCGATCGGGTCCTCGGGCTTGCCCTGGAAGCGCACCTCGAAGTAGATCCCCGGGCCTTCCAGTCCGGTTCCGCTGCGGCCCAGCTCCTGGCCCGAGGCGAGGTTCTGCCCGACCTCCACATCCACCTCGGCGAGGTGGGCGTAGAGCGTGTGGTGCTTCCCGCCGTGGTCGAGCACGACCATCAGTCCGTAGCCCTTGAAGCGGTCGACGAAGACGACGCGGCCCTCGTACACGGCCGCCACCGGCGAGCCCTCGGGCACCCCGATCTCCACGCCGTTCTGGACGGTGTGGGTGTCGAAGCGCGGGTGCTTGCGCAGGCCGAACGGCACGCGGACACGGCCCCGCGCGGGCCAGGGAAGCGTGCCTTTGAACGCAGCGGGCGTCACGGTGAGGTCCTCCGGAGTCGCGAGGCCGGCGATCAGCCCCTGGAGTCGGCTCTCGGCCTGCTCCAGCTCCTGCACGTAGGCGGCGTTCGTCTCCTTCTTTTGGACGATCGAGGTGAGGACGCTCGTCTTGCGGCTGCGGTCCGCCTCGAGCTGGCGGCGCGTCCGCTCGAGCTGGCCGCGAAGCGCGAGGGCCGACCGCGTCTGTTCCTCCAGCTGCGCACGTGTCGCGCGGAGCGTCTCCAGATCGGACCGGAACCGGCTGATGCGCTCGTTGTCCCGGCGCGCAAGGGTCGTGACGTGCCTGTAGCCGTTGAGGAAGTCCGACGGGCGCTCCACCGACAGCAGCAGGCGCAGGTACGAGACCTCGCCGAGCTTGTAGAGATCCCGAGCGCGCGCCCGCAACAGCGGGCGAGCGGCCGCGACGGCGCCCTCCACTTCGCGGACCTTCCTTGCGGTGGCATCCAGCTCGAGGTTCGTCTTCTGGAGGCGGAGCTGAGTCTCACGCAACTCCTCGGTGCGCAGCCGGACTTCGAGCTCGAGGCGCTCGACTTCGCCGAGCAGGCTGCGCGCCTCCGCTCGCAGCCGCGCCACCTCGCGGGCCAGGGATTGGCGCCGCTCCTGGACGCGGCGCAGCCGCTCGTCCGCCCTGGCCGGGGGCGAGGCGACCGGGGTGGGGGATTGTGCCGCGGCCAGGGCGGCCGCAGCACAGCCCAGGATCAGGGCGGCGCGCCTCAGAGCAGCGGCTTGCCGTCCACGTCCTCTGGCAGCGGGACGCCGAGCAGCTTCAGCACCGTGGGCGAGAGGTCCATGATGCTGGGCGACTCGGTGTTGATCCTCCGGTTGCTGAACAACACGCCGGCGCTGATCTCGGTGGCCGTGGCGCAATGGTCGCCGCTCCATTTTCTATTGTTGTTCTCAACCACGCTCCGCGTCACGCCGCCCAAGGTGTCCTGCCAGCCGACGCGGTAGCCGGCGTTGAAGCCGACCTGGAGGTCGGGAGCGTTCTGGAGGTAGTCGCCCTTGTAGATGTCGTCGCGCCTGTAGATGTCCCGGAACACCGGATCGCCGGAGTCCGGATCCTTCACCTCGAGCAGCTTCGCGCGCATCTCGTCCTGGAGCGCCTTGTACTCGGCGCCCGCGGAGACGATGCCCTGGCCCTCGCGGCCGCGCAGGTTGAAATAGATCTGACCCAGGCCCACGGCGTAGGCCTTGGTCGCCGACCAGTCCACACCCTCGAAGAACTTGCCGCGCCCGAAAAGGTCGGCGAGGCTCTTGTTCCCGCTCCCCTCGAACTTCATGTACCCGTTCTGCACCAGCCAGGTATTGAGGTTCACGCCGCGGCGGAACGAGTGGAACCCGTGGTCGGACATGACGATGAAAGTCGTGCCCTCCGGCAGCTTCTCGAGCAGCCTGCCAACGAGGCCATCGGCGCGGCGGTACACCTTCTCGATGGCATCCCCGTGCTTGGCGGCGAGGGCGGCGTCGTACATCGGGTGCTTCGGGTCGATCAAGCGCCACATCATGTGCGAGATGCGGTCGGTGGTCTCGACGACCGCGACGAACAGGTCCCATTCCGTCCGCTCGAGGTTCTTGAAGATGATCCGCTCGCGGTCCTCGAAAGCCTTCTCGGCGTCGTAGAGGAAATCGGCTTCGCTCAAGCGGCCTTCGTTCAGGGCTTTGTCCGCGGACTCCGCCCAGCCCAGCGTGCGGTAGATGCCGAGCTGCTTGGCGAGTCGGGGCGCGAAGTCCTCGGGCTTCGAGATCGGGCGCGGCGGGTTGCGCGGATCCATGTTCACCGGCGACGCGTAGAGCTGCAACTCCTTGTCCGCGCGCACGAGGTAGAACTGCGTCATCCCGTGCACCTTCAGGAGGAAGTTGAACTTGAAGGTGAGCGGGACCCAATCGCTCCACTGGCCTGCCTTCAGCGTCAGGGTCTGGCCTTGGATCTCGATGCGTGCCTGGCCGGCGTTCTCCGACCACTTCACCTTCACCGGGACCAACACGTCCTTGCCCTTCGCCAGCTCGTCGAGGCGCTTCTGATCGGCATCCGACAGCGGGCCATTCTTTTTCTTATTCTTCAGGTCTCGCTCCTCCTGCTTGAGGATCGGGTTCTCGGGACCCTTCAGCACGGTGTCGGCCACGCCGTCCTCGAAGAGCAGGGTCTTCAGGTAGCCGCCGAACTCGGTGTTGCCCTCCTCGAACGACGTGAGGTCGGTCGCCCAATAGTAGAAGGTACCGACGGTTCCGCGCATGTCGGGCAGCGGCAGGCCAGAGAGCATCTCACCGTGCTCGATCTCCTCGGGAGGGAACGTCATCGGGACGGTGAGCACGATGCTCTTGACGCCGTCGCGGCCGGCATGAACCCAGAAGGACGTCCCGCCGCGCAGCGAGGTGTCCTTCGGTGGTTTGACCTGGTAGAAGCCCCAGCGAAACTCGGGTGGCTCCTTCTTCATCATCCCGAGATCAGGCAGGTAGGTGTCGACATCACGGACCAGGAAGTCGTAGATGTTGTGCTTGCCGGGGTTCGCGCCCGTCGCGAAGCTCGACCAGGCCGTCGGCGACTCCGAGGGCTGCGAGGACAATAGCGGGGCGAAAGTACCCTGCTCGGAGAGCTTCTTCAGGTTCGGGAGCTTGCCCTCGTCCATGAACTTGCGGGCCAGCGTCGGGTCCATGCCGTCGAAGCCCATGATGAACACCTTGCCGGGCGCCTTACGGGCGGCCTTGGTGGTCTGAGGCCCACGCTCGCAGGCGCTGCCGAGCAGGGCGGTGGCGACGAGGAGAAGTGCGCTGCAGCGAAAGAGGGACATCGGGCTCCTTGTGTTGTTCGTTCCGATCGGCCGAAACGCAGCATTCTAGCCGATCGGAACGTCAGCGCCTCCCTCGGGTTCGGAAGACGCGGCGGCCGCGGGCCCCTCCGAGTCCGGGAGGGCGCGGCTTCGAGACGGGTGTCGGATCGGGCGGAAGCGTGGCGGCGTCGCCGATCGGGATCAGTGTGGGCTCGACGGCCGGGAATGTCTCCTCGTCATGAGGTACCGGGGGCGCGGCCTCGGGGAACAGCTCTCCGAGGTACTGCTTCAACGCGAGGTTCGTGGGGCCGTAGCCCTTGTCATACAGGACGTGCTCGCAGGCCGCGCCCATCTCGGCGGCCGAAGCGAATCGCTTCTCCGCCTCCCGCTCCAGGGCCCGCTCCAGGATCTCGAGCACCGCGTCGGACAGCTCGGCGTTCCGCGTCCTGGGGGAGGGCATCGTCCCCGCCACGACTTGCTCCAGCACCTCGGACGTCGACTCTCCCTGGAACAGGCGCTCGCCGACCAGCATCTCGTAGAGGACGGCTCCGAGGCTGAACACGTCGCTGCGGTCGTCCGCTCGCAGCTCCACGATCATCTCGGGAGCCATGTAGGCGGGCTTGCCCGTGAGCCCCGAGTCCCGGGAGCCCGAGAGCGCGGCGATGCCGAAGTCGATCAGCTTCACGGTGCCCTCTCGGGTCATCATGATGTTGCTCGGGCTGATGTCGCGGTGCACGATCCGCGCCCGCTCGAACACGTACTGCAGCCCGCGGCACACGCGGCTCGCGATGAACACCGACAGCTCCGGATCGGGACGCCTCGAGAGCTGATGGTGGCGCTCGAGGTACTCGACCAGACTCCAGCCGTCGATGAACTCGAGGATGATCGACAGCTCGCCGTCCACCAGCTCGAAGTCGAAGATGCGCCCGATGTTCTCGTGGTCCAGCAGCGCGTAGCGCCGGGCCTCCTCGACGAACATGCGGACGTGGGCGGGGTCGCCCGCCTCGCGCAGCTTCTTGATGACCACGGGGCGCTGGAAGCCGGCCTGGCCCACGACGGCGCCCTTGTGGATCGTTCCCATGCCGCCAGCGCCCAGGGGCTCGAGGACGATGTACTTGGACGCCAGCGCCAGTCGGCCTCCTGCGGAACCAGCGGAGTATACTGCGCCTTTGCGGTGCGCTACCTCGGGCTCGATGTGGGAGACGCGCGGATCGGAGTGGCCGTCTCCGACGAGACCGCGACCATCGCCTCCGGCCTCCCCACGGTCCAGCGGGTCGGTCCCCGGAAGGACGTGCTCGCGGTCGCGCGCCTCGTGCGGGAGCAGGGCGCCTCGGAGGTGGTCGTCGGCCTGCCGCGGCGTCTCGACGGCGAGGTCGGGGTCCAGGGCCAGAAGGTGCTGGCCTTCATGGATGCGCTTCGGGGGGCGATCGATGCGCCGGTCGTCCCATGGGACGAGCGCTTCACCACGGCCCTGGCCCAGCAGACGCTGCTCGAGGCCGACGTGAAGCGCAAGGCGCGCAAGGGCGCCGTCGACAAGGTCGCCGCGATCCTGATCCTCCAAAGCTACCTGGACTACCGCAAGCTCGCCGATGCCGAGGGCCACGAGCCCGCGGATTAGGAGCGTCCTCGCCGCGCTCTGGCGGCTCGGGCTGCTCGTGGCGCTCGTGCTCGCGGTGCGTTACGCCTGGCTGCACGAGACAAAGGACCCGGTGCGCTTCGCGGGCGAGCCGCCCCACGAGCTGACGGTCCGCCAGGGCGAGAGCGCCGAGGAGATCGGAGAGCAGCTGCGAACGCTCGGCCTCGTCCGGCACCCGGCGATCTTCCGGGCGCTGGTCTTGATGCGCGGCGACGGCGCCCGGCTCAAGGCGGGCGAATACCTCTTCGACGGAACCCTCTCCCTCGACGGCATCGTGGACAAGCTGGTCCGCGGCGAGACGGCGCGCTACGACGTCACCTTCCCCGAGGGCCGGACCTTCGAGGAGATGGCCGAGCTCGCCACCGCGAAGGGCGTCGATCGGGCCGCGTTTCGCGAGGCCGCCCTGGATCCGGCAGCGATTCACGACCTCGACCCCGAGGCTACGAACCTCGAGGGCTATCTCTTCCCCGACACATACGACGTCACGCGCCGGCCGGACGCGAAGCACCTGGTGGCCCGCATGGTGGAGCGTTTCCGCGGGGTGGTCGAGCCGTTGCGCGCGCGCCTCCCGGAGCGTGACATGACGCTGCGGCAGCTCGTCACCCTCGCGTCGATCGTGGAGCTCGAGACGGGTCGGGCCGAGGAGCGCGCCCGAATCGCCGCCGTGTTCCTGAATCGCCTGTTGAACGGGATGCCGCTCCAGACCGACCCGACCGTGATCTACGCGCTGCGCCTCGCAGGGCGCTGGGACGGAAACATCCGCAAGGAGGACTTGCTGATCGACTCGCCTTACAACACGTACCGCCAACCCGGCCTCCCGCCGGGCCCCATCGCCTCGCCCGGACGTGAGGCGCTGCTGGCGGTGATCGAGCCCGCCGCCACGAAAGACCTGTATTTCGTCAGCCGCAACGACGGCACCCACGAGTTCAGCGAGTCGCTGGCCGAGCACGAGCGCGCGGTGACGCGCTACCAGCGCCGACGCGGCGGGAGCTGAGGCATGGGAGTCCGCACCCCCGAGTGGCGCCCGGAGCAGGCGCCGCGCCAGAGCGCACCGCTCACCTCCGTCCTCATCCTCGGAGGTGTCGTGTTCCTGATCCTGCTGGCCAACGGGCGCCCGATCGAATCGGGGGACACGCGCTCGCTGGCGCGCACGGCCGCCAGCCTGGTCACGGCAGGCGACCTGAACCTGGATGAGTACGACGACGTGGAGTTCCCGTTCGCCCGCGAGGCGGGAGGTCACAAGGTCAGCATCTATCCGGCCCTGCCCGCGGTGATGGCGGCGCCGGTCTTCCTGGTCGCGCGCTTCCTCTACGCCTTCGACGAGGAGAGCACAGCCTTCACGGGGAAGCTGGCCGCGGCGCTCTTCACTGCTGCAGCCGTCGCCGTGTTCTTCTTGACCCTGTCGCTCCGGCACCCGAGCGTCGATGCGCGCTGGGCCGCGGTGGTGCTGGCGCTGGGTACCTCGCTCTGGTCCACGAGCCAGGCGCTCTGGCAGCATCCCGCGGCGGTGCTGTGGCTGTGCGTCTGTCTGTTGTTCCTGGAGCGGGCCCAGGACGAAGACGTCTGGGCCGGCCGCGCGGGCCTGCCGCTGGGGCTGATGGTCGCGGCGCGCCACGCCGATGTCGTGCTCGCCGCCGTCATCGCCATCGCGGTCATGATCCGGTGGCCGCGGCGCCTGTTGGCCCTCGCGGCCTGGGGCGCTCCGGGTGTCGCGTTCGTGGCGATCTACAACGCCCTAATATTTGGTTCGCCTTGGAGCCACGGCTTCTCGGGGAGCCTGGGCCGGTTCTCGGAGACGTGGGGTGTGGGCCAGCTCGGCCTGCTCGTCTCGCCCGCGAAGGGCTTGCTCGTGTTCACCCCCGTCGTCGTCGTCGGCCTCGTCGGCCTGTTCATCGCCCGGCGGCGCCATCCATGGATGGCCGGGACCTTCGGGCTCGCGTTCCTCGCGCACCTCGTCTTCAGCGGCCGCTGGCGCGAGTGGCACGGGGGCGAGTGCTTCGGCCCGCGCCTGATGACCGACGCGGTTCCGCTGCTGCTGTTCTTCGCGCCCGAAGGCCTCGCGAAGCTCCAGGGCTTCGGCGCGGCGCTGGCCGTGCTCTCGATCGGCGTTCAGGCCCTCGGCGCGTTCGCATATGACGGCCGCTGGGAGCGGCTCTTCCAACGCGAGGAGAAGCGCGTCGAGGCGAAAGGCTTCGCGGAGCATCCGGAGCTGTGGGACCCTCCGCGCAGCCCTCTCGTCTTTCACGCCGCGCGCAGGGTCTTCGTACCGGCGCTCCCAGTGCTCAAGGACGGTCGCCTCGTGGTGCGCGAGCATCCTGTGGTTCTCTTCGGCCCGACCGGGTCCCGCTTCAGCTTCACCGGCGGGGTCGACCAGGTCGTGGTGAAGGGGGTCGACGCCACGGCAGGAGACGTCCACCTGCAACGCGGTGCGCTCTGCGACGAAGGGCGCTTGCGGCTCCGCGGCCGTTGGGACGGGATCTTCCTGCGGGTGCGGCCCATTGCCCGGCTCGGACGGCTCGAGCTGCGCCTCGTCGGGCACGGCAAGGGCACGCTCTATGTCGGCGAGCGCTCCTTCTGGAGCGGCGCCCCGCGCTGGCGTGAGTACCGCGTGAACGGGCCGTTCCGTCTGCGCCATTCGTACCTGTTCGCGGACTCCGGCGGGCCGGACCTGTTGGTCACGACTGGACGCGGAGGCGGCGTGGTGTCGCTGGACAGCGTCGCGCTGGTTCCCCCGGGCGATCCCGAGAAGCCGATCGAAGCACCTTAGTTAGAGCTCTCGCCGGCCCCGCGGCACCACGCGCCGCGGCTGGAGCTCGATCGCCTCGAGCGTCCCGCCGTCCTGTAGCCCGGTGGCCCAGACCTCGAGGCGTCGCTCTGCCCCCGCAGGCACGTCCACCGCGACCGCCGACCGGGGCTCGGCGCTGCCGAGGAACACGCGCGCGATGTCGCGATCGTCGAGCGTGACCACGACGCGGACGGCGCGCCCGCCCAGGCCGGGCGCCACTCGTCCCCGGACCCGCAGCTCATACTGGCCTGAGGGCAGGCTCACGCGCGGCGTGCTCCGAGTCTCTTCGACCGCGATGCGCCAAGGAGCGTCCAGCAGCGCAATCAGGAGTTGCTCCGGAGCGAGTCGGCCCGAGGCGCTCGCGACATTGGCTCCGTCCCATTCCCGCAGCGCGCGGAGCGCAGCCCGGCGCGGGTCGATCGCTCCTGCCGCCAGTGGATCCCACTCGACGCGCGTGCCCACGAACGAGGGCAGCGCGCGATCCAGCCGCAGCGCCGGGGCGATCACGCGAAAGAGCGCGCTCTCGGAGTCGGCTCGGTTGTGAAGCGCGCGGGGCGCGTGTGCGGCGACCAGCACCACGCCGAGGCTCAGGCCGAACAGTCCCGCCGCGAGCCGTGGCCGACCGTCGATGCCGTACGCCAGCAGCAGGGCGAGGGACGGCATCGCGGGCACGAGGAATCGACCCGGCGGGCACGTGCCGCCCCACCACATGCTGTAAGCGGCCCCGACCAGGAGGCTCGAGACGGCGAGCAGCACGGCGCGCACCAGCTCGCCGGCGTGGTCGCGCCAGAGAGGACGGACGCCGAGGGCCGCCAGGGCCCAGAGCGGCGCATGGAGCAGGAGGCCAAACTCGCGATCCACGAGCAGGCCGGGCAGCCCGCGAAGCCAGTGGGCGAGCGCGACGTCCTGCTGCGCGCCGGCGCCATATGCGGCCGTCAGCGACGGCCGGCCGAAGATCACGTTCATCCACGACAGGAGCGCCTGGAACGCGGCCGCGAAGAGGAGCAGAGCCCCCACGCGCGACGGCGTGCCTGCGCGAGGCCGCAGCAAGGTCAGGACGAGCCCCGTGACGGCGAGGGGCAGGAACTTGGGATGGAACCACAGCAGGGCTCCGGCGAGGGCTCCGGCCGCGCACAGCGAAAGCGTGTGGGCGTTGCGCCGCGAGGTGTGCAGGAACACCGCCGTGGCGAGAGCCGCAGGCACCTCCGGGTAGATCTGGTTCGCATAGAAGGCGATCGGGGCCAGCGCTACGAATGCGGCGTAGCCGGCGCGGGCGCGCGCCTCGTCCCGTAGGACATCGCGCAAGAGCGCATGGACGAGCGCTGCCGTCGCGGCCGCGATCAGGACCAGGAACCCGCGCACCGCCGCGGCTCCGCCCAAGAAATAGGCCGGGAGGACGAGGGCGGGAAGCCCGGGCGTGTGAATCGAGTAGAGCTGGCGGCGCGGAGAAGCGGGCGACGTATGGGCCGACAGCTCACCTGGATAGAAGCTCCGATAGGCTCGCTGCCGGAACTCGTCGCGCAAATCGAGGTCGCGGTCGCTGCGCAGGCTCTCGGCCATCGTGAGGTAGTGCGGCTCGTCGCCCTGAGCGCCGGCGGGGCCGGGAAGGCGCGTGGACAGCGCGGCGAAGAAAACGAGCGCGGCGCCGAACGGCACGAGCCACGGCCACGGCCGGGTCGGGCGCGGCAGGAGCTCGACGAGCGCCACACCTGCGGCGCAGGCGAGCACGAGCCCGAGCGCCGGACCCTGGAACAGCAGCAGCGGCAGCAGCGCGCCCGTGGATACGGGTACGAGCGGCGCGGCGGCCGCGACCCCGAGGGACAGCATTGGACCAAGAACGCGCGGCCGGGAGCGTTCGAAGGCGACGGCCAGGAGCGCCAGCGCAACCGCGCTCGCGATGCGCAGCCGCCCCGGAGGATCGAGCAGGCCGCGCCAGGGGCCTTCGAGAGTGGACACGACGTGGAAGGACGAGCCCGACAGCGAGGCGAAGGCGAAGACGGCGACGAAGACTGCGGCGGAGCGCAGGAGCGGGGACGCGTTCACCGCCGGCGCGCGGTGCTCTCGCCCCACTTCAGCTTGGTGCGCAGCACCGCGAAGAAATCGCGGTTCGGCGCGCGGACGAGTCGCAGGGAACGGGGGCTGCGCGTGACCACGACAGTATCCTCGGAGGTCAGCGGGCGGCCGACCTGGCCGTCGAACGTGACATGGACCTCCACGCCGCGGGCGCCGTGCAAGCGTACTTCGACTCGGGTCTCGTCGCCCACCACCAGCGGCCGGTTGGTCAGCATGTGCGGGCAGATCGGCGTCAGCACGATCGCGGGAAGCGCCGGATGCAGGATGGGACCGCCGGCGGCGAGGTTGTACGCGGTGGACCCCGTCGGCGAGGAGACGATCAGGCCGTCGGCGCGGAAGGCGGAGACGAACAGGCCGTCGACCGAGACGTCCAGCTCGATGATCCGAGACAGCGCCGCCTTGGTGATGACCACATCATTCAGCACGTCGCCGCTCTGCCGCGTGCTGCCGTCGCAGCGTACCTCGGCGTGAAGCATGCGCCGTTCGTCGAACTCGTAGCTGCCGCGCAGCACCCCTTCGAGGGCGGGATACAACTCGGGTAGCGCGATCTCAGTGAGGAAGCCGAGGCTGCCGAAGTTCACGCCGAGCACGGGCACGCCGCGCCGGGCCACCAGGTGGCTGACCCCGAGCAGGGTGCCGTCACCCCCCAGAACGACCAGCGCGTCGGCCCGTCCCGCGATGTCCTTTGCGTCGGCGATCGCCCCGGACGACACCGCGCCGGGAGCCAGGGCAGCGGTGCGGGGATCGAGAAGCGCCGCCACGCCTCGGCCCGCGAGCCAGCCCGTGAGCTCGTGCAGCGCGCCTCCGGCCTCGGCGAGGTCGGGACGCGCGAGAACGCCGACGGTTGTGCTCAAGCGAGGGCCCGCGCCATCATCGCATCAAACGCCTGGGCCTCGAGGGTCGCGCCGTCGCGGCGAAGATGCAGGAAGAACTCGCGGTTGCCCGTGGCACCCTCGATCGGAGATGGACACGCCCCGGCGATCGCGTATCCGAGCGATTGCGCCCCGAGCGCTACGCGGCGCAGCGCGTCGACATGGAGGCCGGCGTCCCGGACGATCCCGCCGCGCCCAACCTGACCGCGCCCGACCTCGAACTGAGGCTTGACCAGCACCAGCGCGTCGGCCTCCGGGGCCAGCACGCGGCGGAGCGCCGGCAGTACCTTGAGCACCGAGATGAAGGACACGTCGACGCTGGCGAGCGCGCACTGTTCCGGCACCTGGAGCGTCGACAGCGTGCGAGCGTTCGTGCGCTCGAGGACGACGACACGCGGGTCCGAACGCAGACGCTGGTGGAGCTGGGCCCGGCCGACGTCCACCGCGTACACCCGGGCTGCCCCGCGCTCGAGCAGCGTCTCGGTGAAGCCACCGGTCGATGCGCCGACGTCCACGGCGACGCGACCGCGAGGGTGGAGGCGGAAGGCGTCCAAGGCCCCTGCCAGCTTGAGGGCGCCCCTGCCGACGTGCGCAGGTCCGGGGAGGACCTCGACGTGCTCTGCGTCCCGGACCGACATGCCGGGCTTGGCCGCCGGCCGCTCGTCGACGCGCACCCGCCCCGCCATCACGAGCGCCTGCGCCTTCTCACGCGTCTCGGCCAGGCCGCGTGCGACCAGCGCGACGTCGAGGCGCGTGCCTGACCGGGGCGCGCTGCGCTTCAGGCGCGCCGCTCCACGATGCGCCGTGCCAGGAAGGCGAGCGGC
>DATFEN010000153.1:0-11395 GCA_035251085.1 Vicinamibacteria bacterium
CCATCTGCTGCGGCGAGAAGCCGCGCGCACCCGCGAGGTCCGGACGGCCGACGTCGCCGATGAAGAGCGTGTCGCCGGTGAACGCGGCCTTCGGCACGCCCTCCTCGAGCACGAGGATCGTCACGCTCTCGGGCGTGTGGCCCGGCGTCTCCAGGAAGCGCAGCACGAGTCTGCCGAGACGGATGTCGTCGCCGTCCTTCACAGCGCGGTGCGGAAAGCCCGCCTCCGCCCGGGCGCCGAAGACGATCTCGGCGCCGGTGCGGGCGGCCAGCTCGCGATGGCCGCTCACGAAGTCGGCGTGGAGGTGCGTCTCGAGGACGTAGCGGATCCGAACGCCCTGAGCCTCGGCCTCGCGCAGGTACTCGTCCACGTCGCGGCGCGGGTCGACCACGGCTGCCTCGCCCTCGGACGCCACGAGATACGAGGCATGAGCCAGACAGCCGAGGTAGAACTGCTTCAAGTACATCTCGAGCTCCGAGGGAAGCATAACAACGCAGCCGACAAACGGCTAACGCACGTGGCGCTTGTCCGTTACCGGCTGAACGTCAGCGCGAGGCCGAGCGCGTGGCTCCGATAGTCGTAGAAGGCGTCGTTCGAATGGGAGCGTGTGTAGCCGTATTGCAGGGCCAGGGCCAGCGAGGAGACTCCCGACTCTGATGCGAGCGCCGGCAGCGACAGGCGAACGCCCCCGCGCGTGATGCGGTCCTCACGGAGTGGATCGCCAGGAAGGGGAAGTCCCGCCGCGTCGAGCGCCACGGCGTTCGTGAAGGCCTTCTCCTGCCAGGAGCCCGTGGCCTGCACCTCGAACCCGCCCGCGAACAGGTGCTTGAAGCCGCCCGCGAGTGCGTTGAGGTCGCTCGCGAAGGGATCGTCGTAGACGCCGTCGTCGAAGAAGCCGGAGGGCGTGGCGACGATGGTCGGCGGGACGCGTCCTCCCGTGCAGCGCGCAAAGCCCTGCGCCCAGATTCCGGTCCGCTCGCCGACTCCTTGAGCGACGCGCAGCAGCAGGTTCCATTGACGCGCCTGCTCGCCGGTGGACCCCACGGGTACCTCGGTGACCAAGGTCGACCTCGCGACAGGACCCATGCTCCCTCGGCCGCGGCCGGAATCGGGAGATACCGAGGAGGGGGCCAACGGCGGCAACGCGACCCGGAGCGTCTCCCCAGCGTACGTCTTCCATCCCACGTGCGACTCGGCGATCAGGGTGGTCCGGGTCCGCAAGTTGACGTTCAGGCTCGCGAAGACGTCTTGCTCCAGCTGGTCCAGCTCCGCGATCTCGGCGAACCAGCGCTGCGCAAGTCCATAACCCGTGCGCAGCGTCATTGTCGGGGCTGTCCGCAGCTCGAGGTTGGCGAACGCCGTCAGCGCGTCGTAGTCGGCTTCGGACCAGGCATCGCCGTTGCGCCGCGACGCGCCCGAGCCGCCCAGGTACAGGCGAGTCCCCTCGCCGTCGTTCAGATCCAGGCGGTACGAGGCCCCGACGGCGTGGCTCAGGAAGCTCCAGTCGCCCGGGCTGGCGTATGTGCCTCCGTCGAGATGGTAGTAGACGCGGCCGTGCTGCGAGGCGAAGCCCAGCTCCGGCGCGAACGAACCTTCGATGGTGCCGCGAGTCTCTGCTTCGAAGGCGCCAGCCTCGACGGCGTCGAGCGCCACGCCGAGGCGCGCCTCGACTGCCGGCTGGGCGTGCGCGGGCCGGGCCAAGCAGCCGAGCGCCGCCAGGGCGAGTCCCGGGATCGAGCTCAGTCTGGTGTTCATTGGCTTTCCTCCGATGACGGCCCCTCGAACCACGTTCCGGGCGGCATCGCGTCCGCCCGGAACGCGAGGGCGGCGCATCGAAGGTCCTTTCTACCGGCGCGGTCCTCGGCGGCCCTGGCCCTTGGGGCCAGTGCCGTCGCAGTTCGTGCCCGGACCCGGGCCATAGCCGGTCCCGTCGCGGGGGCCGACGCCCTGGTTTCCGGTGCCGTCAGCGGGGCCGTAGCCCCCGCGGCGTCGGCCCTTGCCGGCGCGCGTCTGGCTCCGGTCCTGGTAACGGTCACAGATGCCATCGCCGTCGTTGTCCACGAAGTTCGGACCGACCTGGGTTTGCTCCGCCGGCTGGGGGCGCGTCAGCTTTGGGTCGCTCTGAGCGCTGGCGTTGGCCGCGTAGGCCAGCGTCGCCCCCAGGGCCAGGATCATCAGGCGTCTCATGGTTGCCTCCCTTTTTCACTGCGTCGACGGCGGCTCGCCGCCGACGCCAGACTTCAGGGCAAGAGGCGCGCCACAGGTCCACGTGCCGGGCCGCGCGGGCAACCCATTGAAAGAGCGAGAGTTCGGCCTCGTCCGCACCTCCGAGTGCGCGGTGAAACTCGACGAGATGGTCGAGACGCTCGCCCGGCTAGTCGACGTCCCAGAAAAGAGTGGCCCGTGCGGGGGTCCGTCAGAGGCCGTACTTCTGGAGCTTGTACCGCAGGTGGCGCTCGCTCATGCCGAGAGCGCGGGCCGCCCGCGTCTGCACGCCGTCGGCGTGGGCCAGGGCCTTGACGATGAGCCCGCGTTCGAAGGCGGCGACATGTTCCGTGAACGTGCGCGGGGTCGCGGTCTCCTCGCTGTCCAGCCGCCCGAGATGCAGCGGCAGGTCCGCCGTGGTGAGGAGCGGCCCGCGCGACAGCACCACGGCCCTGTGGATCAGGTTCTCCAGCTCCCGCACGTTGCCCGGGTAATCGTGCTTCAGCACCAGATCCATGGCCTCGCGCGAGACCTCCCGGGCCTGGCCTTCGGGCGCGAAGGTGCGCAGGAACTGATCGACGAGCAGGGGGATGTCCTCCCGGCGCTCGCGCAGCGGTGGGACCCGCACCGAGACCACGTTCAGCCTGTAATAGAGGTCGTCGCGGAACTGCCCTACCTTCAGCATCGCCTCGAGGTCGCGGTGCGTCGCCGCGATGAGCCTCACGTCCACCTTGATCGTGCGGGCGCTCCCTAGACGCTCGAAGGCCTGCTCCTGGAGTGCGCGCAGCAGTTTCACTTGCGTACCCTGCGGCAGTTCCCCGATCTCGTCGAGGAAGAGCGTTCCGCCGTCTGCCAGCTCGAAGCGTCCTCGGCGCTCGCGGTCGGCGCCGGTGAAGGCGCCCTTCTCGTGGCCGAACAGCTCCGACTCGAGCAGGGTCTCGGGCAGCGCGGCTACGCTGACGGCGACGAGGGGCCCCCTGTGGCGCGGGCTCGCGTAGTGGATCGCGCGCGCAAGCAGCTCCTTGCCGGTGCCGCTCTCGCCGCGGATGAGGATGGTCGCGCGGCTGGCCGCCGCCCGCCCAGCGACGTTGATCGCCTCCTGCATGCCGGCGTTCGACGTGTCGAGGCCCTTCAACCGGTAGCGCGTCTCGAGCTGCGCGCGCAGCGCCTCGTTCTCGGAGAGGAGCGCCCGCCGCTCCAGGGTGCGGGCCACGAGCAGCTCCAGTTCGTCGAGATCGATGGGCTTGGTCAGGTAGTCGGCCGCGCCTCGCTTCATGGCGTCGACCGCGCTCGCGACACTGCCGTAGGCGGTCATCATGATCACCGGCAGCTCCGGATTGATCGCGCGGACCGCGTCGAGGAGCTCCACGCCGCCACGGCCGGGCATGCGCAGGTCGGTCAAGACGATGTCGACAGCGCGGGATGCCACGATGCGAAGCGCGGCGTCGACCTCGCCGGCGAGTTCGATGCCGAAGCCGCGCTTGCGCAGGAAGCCGCCCAGCACCTTGCGCTGGTGCTCCTCGTCGTCGACCACCAGGATCAGCCGCTCAGGCACCATCGCCCCCGGGGAGGGCCTTCGGGAGGTGCAGTGTGACCAGTGTCCCGACGCCGGGACGCGATTCCAGCTCGACCGTGCCGCCGTGCGCCGTCAGGATCTGCTGCGTCAGCGTGAGTCCGACGCCTGTGCCTTCCGGCTTGGTCGTGAAATAGAGGTCGAAGACGCGCGCCAGCTTGTCGGGCTCGATGCCCTGCCCTGTGTCCCGGACCTCGACGTGGTGCTCGCCGGCCGTGCTGTGCGCGCGCACGCTCACAAGACCGCCAGTGGGGGTCGCCTCGAGGGCGTTGCGCAACACGTTGTCGAGGGCTTGGCGGAGCTGGTCCGGATCGACGACCGCCTGCCCAGCTCGTACGACGTCCGTGGCCAGCCGCACGCCGCGGGTCTCTGCCAGGGGTCGGCGCGATTCAACGAGGCCCGAGACCAGGGTCGCCAGGTCGGTGGGCTGGGGATTGAGGCGAGGGGACCGGGCGTAGTCCAGGAACTGCTGCACCGTCCGGTTGATCCGCTCGGTCTCCGCCTGCATCACCGACAGCAGCTCACCCAGCTCGGCGCGGTCCTCCAGGCTCGCATTCGTCCTCGTCTCCAGGAACTCCCGCTGCAGGCGCTTCACGCTCATGGCGATGGCGTTCAGAGGGTTTCGCACCTCGTGGGCCACGCTCGCGGCCAGCTCACCCATCGCCGCCAGGCGGTCGCGCCGCCGCAGGGCTTCCTCTGCCCGAGCGTGCCTCGCGCTGAGGGCGCTGTAGCGCTCGCGCCACCACAGCGTGCCGAAAGAGAGGCCCACGAGGAGGGTCGCCGCCAGCATCGAGGTGGCCATGCGGTACCGCATGCGACCCTCGGCAGCGCGGACGCCATCAAGGCGCATGCCGAGGCGCAGCACTGCCGTCTCGGTCTCGTCGAGCGGCACCGCCCCCACGAACTCGATCACGGGCCGTCCGTTCACTTCGAGCTCCCGCTGGCTCGTGGCTTTTGCCGGCGTCGACGCAGACACCGACAGCTCTGCCGCTGGGGGCGGGAGATCTCCGTGCGCCAGCCTCACGTCGCGGGCCTCGAACACGGCGTACGCGATCGCGGCGGTGCTCCCAGTGATGTCCTCGAGCAACGCATGCAGCGAAGCTGGCCGCTGCAGCTCGGCGACAACGCTGGCGTCCACCGTCACGACGATGGCGCCACCCCCGTCGCGCCGGACGCCCGCCGCCAGCCGTTCGCCTTGGCCGCCGCGGGACGCGTGAACATCGGTCACTAACTCGGTCTCTTCGCCTCTCAATAGGCGCTCGGCCAGGACCCCGCCGCCGCCGAACCCTCGGCCCGCTCCGCCCCTGCGGCCTCCAGGCGGGCCCCCGGCCTCGCGCTCGCCCTGGGCCGACAGGACGTGGACGCGGAAGAGGCGGCTGCGCTCGGCGACGTCCGCCAGCGCCGACTCCGTCAGCGTGCCGCGGCGGTCGAGCTCCCTCAGGAAGCGTGCGTTGTCGAGCAGACGAGCGGCGAGCTGCCCCTCGGCCGCCGCCCCCGCGGCCCGGTTCGAGCGCGCCGCTGCCGCCACCGTCTCCCGCAACGCGACCGCTTCGTCACGTAGCAGGCCGAGCAGCTCCCGCCGCGTCGAAACGTAGTCGTACCAGACGAGACCCACGATGGCGAAGGCCGTGAGCGAAGAGATGCCGGCGATGGTCGGAACCAGGCGCCGAAGGTACGATCCTCGGGCAACGGCCGTGCCGCCCGGAGCCTCCCAGGCTCTTCCTGTCAGGCCGCGCAAGTCAACCCTCGCAACAAGCCGGGCTGTCCTGGGCACGCCGGGCCTTCCGGGAACGTCGCAACGCTACCGTCCTCAATCCCTGACAGCCGCCCAAGACCGAAGTGATTCGGAACGCTTCGGGGTCGCCACCTCGTCGCGAGCGCAGGCATGAACAAGAACGGTCGGGCGTGAGACCATTCGGCAGCCACGGGTCTAGGGCTGCCGTCGTGCCTGCACCGAGGGCTCCGCACTCCCCTGCGGTCGCGTGGGAGCGGCCGAGACAATCTCCGCAGGCAACAAGAACGTCCTGCGATCCAGCTCCAGCGAAGTCGTTCGGCCGACCTGGCAGTAGACGCAGGAGGAACTGCAGCGTTTCGGCGGGATGTTGTTCACACCGAGGCTGCGGTCCAGGCGGCGGGAGGGCACCGGACCAAAGGCGATCATGAAGGGGGCCGGCGCCATCGGCTTCAGCCCCGCACCAGACGGATCGCAGCGAGGACCGCGACGCCAGCGACGAACGCGCCGAAGTGGACGACGTTGGTACCCATCTCCCGGTGCTTGTTCACCTCCGGAACGAGGTCCGAGGCGCCGATGTAGATGAAGTTGCCGGCGGCAAAGGCCAAGAGCCCGATCGTGTCGAAGCGCTGCGCGGCCGCGTAGGCGATGAGCCCTCCCACGAGGAACGTGAGGGCCGAGAGGAAGTTGAAGAGCAGGGCCTGGCGGCGCGACCAGCCGCCGTGAATGAGGATGCCGAAGTCGCCCAGCTCCTGGGGGACTTCGTGAGCGGCCGCCGCCAGCCAGGTCGTGATCCCCACGCGGATGTCGGCCAGGAACGCCGCTCCCACCGCCAGGCCGCCGAGGAGGTTGTGCAGGCCGTCGCCCACCAGGATCAGGTACGTGAGGGGCTGGCGGCAGTCCGCGCTCGCGCGGTGGCAGTGGTGCCAGTGGAGGAACTGCTCGAGGGCCAGGAAGGCGCTGAAGCCGGCCAGGACCCACAGGTAGGCCGCGATCCCACCGCCGTCCCGGAGCGCCGCCTCCGGGATCATGTGGAGCAGCGCGCCGCCGAGCAGCGAGCCCGCCGCGAAGGCGACCAGGGGCCGGACCAGGCGCGCCTGGGTTCGAGCGCTCAGCAGCAGCGTGACGCCGCCAACGAGCGCGAGGGCGCTCATCAGCAGCCCGCCGCCGACGATCCAGGTGAGCTCGGTCATGCGAACGCACCGGGGCTTGCGAGACCCGACGTGCGCCGCTGCCCGCTGTTCACCTCGCCTGTACCTGATGCTTGAGCAGCCGTACACCGAGCAGAGCCACGGCCCTCAATCCGCCTCCTCGACAGGCATCGAGAAGATCTTGGTCTGGGCGCGGACGCCCGCCTGGTCGCGGACGCCGTGCAGGAAGCGCAGCGTGCCCTCCGCCTCCTCCTCGGGAACGGCGGTGAAGAGCAGGCTGAGGCCTCCCGGATGGACGCGGTCGCCGGTGCGCAGGCCGGTGCGGCCACGTCCGATCACCTTGGGGAGGATGGTGAAGCCGCGCTGCCCGCCATCGAGGAAGCCGCGCTCGAAGGCCTTCATCGCCTCCGAGTCGGTGATCACCACGAAGAGCCGCATCTCAGGGCTTGGCGTGGGAGGGGGCAGCGTCGGGCAGACCCAGCTTGCGGAAAATGGTCATCGCCGGACAGGCGTTCGTGAATGCGGACTGGAACAGGTTCGCCCCGACGAAGGCGGTGAAAAGGAAGAATCCGGGATGGACCCAGTAGCCGAGGGCCAGGGAGCCCATGACGAAGAACCCGGCCAGGGCACGGACGGCGCGTTCGACGGTCATTTCTCTTCTCCTTTAATCCGAGAGCGCGGGGGCGAGGCCTTCCTGGCGGACGGCCTCGGCGCGGCCGCGGCGCGCGATGAGGTAGTACACGACGGGCACCGCCATGCGGCTCAGGAACGTGGCGGCGACCTCGCCCATCATCAGGCTGATGGCGAGGCCCTGGAAGATCGGGTCGAAGAGGATCACGAAGGAGCCCACCACCACGGCGGCGGCGGTGAGCAGCATGGGGCGGAAGCGCACCGCGCCCGCCTCAACCACGGCGTTCTCCAGCGCCATCCCCTGGCGGAGCTTCAGCTCGATGAAGTCCACCAGGATGATCGAGTTCCTCACGATGATGCCGGCGCCGGCGATGAAGCCGATCATGGACGTCGCCGTGAAGAACGCTCCGAAGATCCAGTGGCCGGGAAGGATGCCGATGAGCGAGAGCGGGATCGGCAGCAGGATGGCCAGCGGCACGCTGAAGGACTGGAACCAGCCGATCACGAGGATCGCGATGAGCGCCAAGACCACGGCGAAGGCGATGCCGAGGTCGCGGAAGACCTCGTAGGTGATCTGCCACTCGCCGTCCCACTTCATCGCCGGGCGCTCCGAGGTGCGGGGCGCCTCGACCGCGTAGCGCTCCACGCGGGCGCCCTCGGGGAGCTGGAGCGCGTCCAGCTTCTCGTTGAGGGCGCCCAGGGCGTACACGGGGCTCTCCCGGGCGCCGGCCAGGTCGCCGAAGACGTAGACGACCGGCTTCAGGTCCTTGTGCACGATCGGCTGGGGCTCCGGCGTGCGCGCGACGCGCGCGAGCTCCGAGAGCGACACGGCCGCCCCCTGTGGCGAGTCCACGCGCACCGAGAGCCGACGAGCGAGGTCGGCGCGGTCCGCCGCGGCGAGGCGGACGCGCACCGGAACCGGCTCCCGGGCGTGGGGCGCGTCGAGCCGGGCGACGTCGCGTCCCTGGCCCGGGCCCGCGATCGCGTCGACCGCGGCCGCCGATGCGATCCCCTTGAGGCCCGCCTTCTCGCGGTCGAGCACCAGCTCCACGCGCTGCCTTTCGGCCTCGAGCGAGTCGTCGACGTCCACGACGCCCTCGGTGTCCTCGAAGAACCCGCGGATGGTCTTCGCCAGCGCCTCACGGGCCTCGGCCGTCGGACCGTAGACCTCCGCAACCAGCGTGTCGAGCACGGGCGGTCCGGGAGGGATCTCGACCACCTTGACGCGCGCACCGCGGCGCGTTGCGATCTCCACGAGAGCTGGCCGCACCCGCTTCGCCAGATCGTGGCTCTGTACGTCGCGCGCGTCTTTCGAGGCGAGGTTGACCTGCAGGTCGGCGCCCGCGGGCGAGCGGCGCAGGAAGTAGTGGCGCACCAGGCCGTTGAAGTTGAAAGGCGCGGCCGTGCCGGCGTAGATCTGGACGTCCGCGACCTCCGGCACCGTCGCGAGGTGACGGTTCATCTGGCGCGCGGTCTCTAGTGTCACTTCGAGGGGCGTGCCCGCGTCGTGGTCCACGAGCACCTGGAACTCGCTCTTGTTGTCGAAAGGGAGCATCTTCACGCGCACGAGGCCCGCACCGACCATGGCCATGGACGCGATCAGGATCGCAACGACTGCGCCGAAGAAGGCGGCTCGCGCGCGCGGGCGCGTGACGAGTGCGGTCATCCATCGGCGATAGAGGCGAGTGGTCCAGCCCTCGGGGCCCCCGTGGGGCGCAGCCTGCTCGTGGCGGCGGAAGATGCGGTAGGCCGCCCACGGAGAGACGATGAACGCCACGGCCAGCGAGAACAGCATCGCGGCCGATGCGCCGGTCGGGATCGGGCGCATGTAGGGGCCCATCAGCCCGCGCACGAAGGCCATCGGCAGGATCGCCGCGATCACCGTGAAGGTCGCGAGGATGGTGGGGTTGCCGACCTCGTCCACGGCCTCCACGGCCGTGCGCAGGAACGGCTGCCCTTTCTTCTCGCGGTGATGGCGCTCGATGTTCTCCACCACGACGATGGCGTCGTCCACGAGGATGCCGATCGAGAAGATCAGCGCGAAGAGCGTGACGCGGTTCAGCGTATAGCCGGCCACGAAGTAGATGAAGAGCGTCAGCGCCAGCGTCACCGGCACGGCGATGCCGACCACGATGCCGCTGCGCCAGCCCATGGCGAGGGAGATCAGGGCCACCACCGACAGCGTGGCGATGAGCAGGTGCTCGACCAGCTCGTTCGACTTGTCGCGGGCCGTCTCGCCGTAGTTTCGCGTCACGGCGACACGCACGTCCTCGGGCAGCAGCCGCGGCCGCAGCGCCTCGACCTTGTCGAGCACCTCCTCGGCCAGCAGCGTCGCATTGGCGCCGTGACGCTTGGCGAGGGCGATGGTCACGGCAGGGTGCTCCGTGCCGGCGAGGTGCCGCGGCTCGGCGCCTGCCGGGCCCGAGGCGAAGAAGACGGCGTCGGCCGCCTCGTCCGGGCCGTCGATCGTCTCGGCGACGTCGGAGACGTACACCGGCCGGCGCTCGCGCACGCCTACCACCACTCGGGCCACGTCGCGAGCATCGTGGAACAGCGAGCCCACCTCGACGCGGAGCTCGCGGTTGTCGCGCACCGCGGTGCCGGCGCCCTGCCGCAGAGCGGCCGCCTGCAGGGACCCCGTCAGCGTCGCCCACGAGACGCCCGCGGCATTCATCCGGTCGAGGTCCGGCACGACCCGCAACACGCGGGGCGAACCGCCGATCAGCGACGCCTTCATGGTGTCGGGGATCTCGGACAGCTCCTGGGCCAGCTCGGCGGCGAGCGGCCGCAGCGCGTCGCTCGACTGCCGCTCGCTCCAGAGCGTGAGGGTGAGGAACGGGACGTCGTCGATCGAATGCAGCTCGACCGTGGGGGGCAGGGTTCCCGGGGGCAGGATCCAGCCGAGCGCCGATTGCCGCTCGAAGACCTTGACCAGGCTCTCCTCGTTCGACTCGTTGACCTTGAACCGCACGGTGATGAGGGCGAGGCCGGGACGGGCCGTGGAGTAGACGTGCTCGACGCCCGAGAGCCCCCAGAGGATGCGCTCCACGGGCGTCACGATGCGCGACTCCACCTCGGCGGGCTCGGCGCCGGGCCACGCGATCGTCACGTCGACCATCGGCACGCGGATCTGCGGCTCCTCCTCGCGCGGCGTGGCCAGGAGCGCGAGGGCGCCGAGGCCGAGGGCCGAAGCGATCAGCAGCGGCGTGAGCTTGCTGTCCAGGAAGGCGTGGGCGATGCGCCCGGCGAGGCCGACGCGCATGCTAGCGGGCCTCGGTCACGGTGTCGCCGTCCTTGAGCGCGGCGGGATCGACGGCCACGCGCTCGCCGGCTTCGAGGCCGGCGCGGACCTCGGTGCGCTCGTCGGCGGTCGCCCCGAGGGCGATCCAGCGCAGGCGGGCCCTGCCGTCGACCACGACGAACACGCCGCTGAGGCCGCCGCGCCGGAAGATGGTTCCGGACGGCACGGTCAGCCGCGGGGTTTCCACGGGCGAGGGGAGCGCGAGGCGCGCGAAGAGGCCGGACCGCAGCCCCGCCGCCCGGGGCAGATCGGCGCGGATCTCGAAGCGGTGCGTCGTCGGATCGGCGGCGGGCGAGAGCGCGGTGATGCGGGCCTCGAGAGGGCCAGGGAGCCCGTCCACGTGAACGGTCGCGGCGCTGCCCGGGGCCAGGGCTGGAGTCAGCCCGCCCTCGACGCCGGCGACGATCTCGTAGCCGTCGTCGCCTTCGATCTCGAGGAGCGGCTCGCCAGAGGAAACCACGTCCCCCACATTGACCGGCTTGCGGGATACGCGCCCCGCGAAGGGCGCTCGCAGGGCCGCATAGGCTAGGCCATCGCGAGCCCCCTCCCACGCGGCACGCGCCGCGGAGGCGCGCGCGACGGCGTCCTCCTTCTCGCGGGGCGTCGCGGCGCCCTTGGACTCCAGGGCCTCGGTGCGTCGCAGATCAGCTTCCGCCGAGAAAAGCGCCGCCTCGGCCGCGGCCACTCCGGCGCGCAGGGCCGTGTCGTCGAGGCGAACGGCCACCGCGCCTGCGGCGACCCTGTCTCCCTCGCGGTAGGGCAGCGCCACGACGGAGGCAGCGATCCGCGCGGCCAGGGTGGCG
>DATFEN010000197.1:0-8332 GCA_035251085.1 Vicinamibacteria bacterium
CGGCCAGGAGCAGCAGCCCGAAGCTGGCGGCGAGCCCGGCCGCGCGACGCAGGGACGCCTTGCGCAGGTGGCCCTCGAGGGCCAGGAGCAGGAGCGGGAGCAGGGGAGCCGCGATCGCGGTGGCGGCGTCGTCGAGGTGACCCACCAGGTACGGGCCCAGGGCGAAGGACATGCCCGAGACGAACGCACCGACGGCGTTCGCGCCGAGCTGGCGCAGGTAGAGGAAGAGAAGGGGACCGCACAGCGCCAGGGAGCCCGTCACGAGGACCTGGAACGCCTCGAAGGGAGGCAGCACGAGCAGGAGCGCCATGGGCGGATACAGGGCGCCGGGGCGATAGGCCGAGAGCAACGGGGTCCCCGAGAAGATCGCGGCGTTCCAGGCCGGCAGCTCGCCACGCCGCCAGGCATCCCAGACTGCGGCGCGGAGCGGCAGGTGCAGCGCCGCGCCGTCGCCGGGGCTCACGATGTGGCCTCCGGCCCACGCCGGGGCCAGCGCGATGGGGGGCAGCAGCAGGAGCAGGAAGAGGGCGAGCCTCTCCTTCACCGCCGTTCCTGTCCCGCCGCGATCTGCTCCGAGATGAGACCGAACAGGAAGACCACGACCGCGAGCTGGATCAAGAGCGCCGCGCCCATCGGGATCTTGCCGAAGTGCCAGACGTTCCAGGCGCCGTACGCCACGCCGGTCAGGAGCGACGCCGCCGCGATCGGGAAGAACACGCGGAGCGGGCTGTAGAGCGTGACGATCTTGAAGATGATCAGCAGGAAACGGACGCCGTCCCGAGCCACCCGGATCTTGCTCCTGCCGACGCGACGCTGCGCCTGGATTGGCGCGAAGCTCACGCTCCAGCCGGCCTTCAGGAACGCGAGGCACGACGTCGTGGGGTACGAGAAGCCGTTGGGCAGCAGGGGCAGGACCTCGAGCAGGCGGTCCCGGCGCGCCGCGCGATAGCCCGAGGTCAGGTCGGGGATCGGGCGGCCCGTCAGCCACGAGGCCAGCAGCCTGAACACGGCATTGCCCAGCGCGCGGACGAGGCCCTGGTCGCGCGCCCGGCGCGCACCGATCACCATGTCGTAGAGGCCGACCGGTCCGTAGATCGCACTCGCCTCCTCGGGGTCGTGCTGGCCGTCGGCGTCCATCAACAGGACCACCTCGCCTTGCGCCTCGCGGATGCCGGTCTTCACGGCGGCGCCGTTGCCCTTGTTGTAGGGATGCCGCAGCACGCGGGCGCCGGCCTGCTCGGCCCGCGCCGCGGTCGCGTCGCTCGAGCCGTCGTCCACGACCACCACCTCGCGGAAGCCGCGCCCCGCGAGGCGCTCCACTACCGCCGCGATGGCCTCCTGCTCGTTGAAAGCGGGGATGACGATCGAGGTGTCCTTCGCCTCAGCCACGGTCGCCGAGCTCGAGCTTGCGCACGCGATACAGCAGGTCCTCGAGCAGCTTGCGGTTGCTGGCGATCAGGTCCGCCATGATCCCCCACTGCAGCGTCTGGAAGCCGAGGATGAGCAGCAGCACCGAGAGGATGGCCGACTGGACGTGGCCGCGGACCTCGCCCAGCCACCAGAAGTACGCGTAGCGTGCGCCCAGGGCGGCGCCCCCGAGCACCAGCGCCGTGCCGATCAGGACGAAGACCTTGAACGGCTCGTACATCGCGTAGATGCGCAGGATGGTGGCGGCGCTGCGCTTCACGTAGTCCCAGGTGGACGTGAACAGGCGCGACGGTCGCGTCTCCTGCGTCACGATCGGCAGGTGCGACACCGCGAGCCGCTTCTTACCGGCCTGGATGATCGACTCCAGCGTGTAGGTGAACTCGCTGACGATGTTGATGCGCAGGGCGGCCTCGCGCGTCAGGGCGCGGAAGCCGCTGGTCGCGTCCGGCACAGTCGTGCCCGAGACCTTGCGGACCACCCAGGAGCCCAGCTCCTGGAGCCTGCGCTTGGTCCACGAGAAGTGGGCGACCTCGCCGACCTGGCGGTCGCCGATCACCATGTCCGCTTCGCCGGTCAGGATCGGCGCGATCAGTCGGGGGATGTCGGCGCCGGCGTACTGGTTGTCGGCGTCGGTGTTCACGATCACGTCGGCGCCCAGGCGCAGGCAGGCGTCGAGGCCGGCCATGAAGCCGTAGGCGAGGCCCTTGCGCTTCGGAAAGCGCACCACGTGGTCGGCGCCGTTCGCCCGTGCGACCGAACTGGTCCCATCCGAGGAGCCGTCGTCGATGACGAGCACTTCGACGCGCTCGATCCCGGGAATCTGTCGCGGAATCGCGCGCAAAGCTTCGGGAAGCGTCGCCTCTTCGTTGAGGCACGGGATCTGGACGATCAGCTTCATGGACCCCGAGGGACGGTAACACAGGGGTCCTCAAGCTCGTTAGGCGACGCCGCGCTAGACGGCGAAACGGAAGTTGATCACGTCGCCGTCCCGCACCAGGTACTCCTTGCCCTCGAGGCGCAGCGCTCCCTTCTCGCGACAGGCCGCGATCGAGCCGTGCGCCATCAGGTCGTCGAAGGCCACGACCTCGGCGCGGATGAAGCCGCGCTCGATGTCGGAATGGACCTCGCCCGCCGCCTGCTGGGCCCGAGTGCCGCGCCGGACCGTCCAGGCGCGACACTCATCCTCGCCCGCGGTCAGGAACGAGATCAGGCCGAGCAGCTCGTAGCTCGTGCGGATCACACGATCGAGGCCGGGCTCGCGAAGGCCGAGGTCGTCGAGGAAGGCCTTCGCGTCCACCAGGGGGAGCTGCGCGATCTCCGCCTCGATGGGCGCTGCCACCGCGCACAGGCCGACGCCCGGGCGGCTCTTCACGAGCTCGGCCAGGCCCGTTCGCTCGAGGGCGACAGCGGCGTCCCGGATCTCCGCCTCCCCGAGGTTCGCGACCAGGAGCACGGGCTTCTCGGAGAGGAAGGAGTAGTTGCGGAGCCGCCGTTTCTCGTCCGGCTCGAGCACCATGTCCCGAAGCGAGCGTTCCGCCTCGAGGACCTCTTTCAGCTTGTGGAACAGCCTGCGCTCCGCGACGTCCTCGGCCCGGTTCGCCTTCTTGATGTTGGCGTCCAGGCGTTCGAGACGCTTCTCGACAGCGCCCAGGTCGGCGAGGATCAGCTCTAGGTCGAGCATCGTCGCGTCGCGCAGCGGATCCACCGAGCCGTCGGGATGCGGGACCAGCTCGCTCTCGAACGCCCGCACCACGTGGACGAGCGCGTCGATGCCGCGCAGCGCGGGCAGGTCGACGAGGGCATGTCCCTCGCCCTTGCTTACGCCGGGCACGTCCACGTACTCGATCGTCGCGAGGGTCGTCTTCTTCGGCTGGTACATGTCGGCGAGCGCCACGACCCGCGGATCCGGCACCCTGGCGATGCCGAGCCGGGGCTCCGGCCGGCCCGACGTGACGCTGGCTGCGGCGCCGGTGAGGAGCTGGAACAAGGTGCTCTTGCCGGCCGACGCGAGACCGACGATGCCGGCCTTCATGGCGGCGCGCATTATAGCCGCGCGGTCGGCGACCGCTCCGCTGTAGTACCATCCTGCGCGTTCGTCGATGCTGGCGCCGCTCGTCGTCGCGCTCCTGGCCACGAACACGCCGGCGCCCTCGTCATCCCTGCCGCCGCCAGGCACCGTCATCTTGTTCCTGGTCGACAACTCGGCCTCGCTGCCGCCCCTCGATCCGGAGGAGAAGCGAGTCGCGGCTCTCGAGAAGATGTTCGGTTTCCTCCGGGGCCAGCCGTACCGGCTCGTGCTCTTCGGCGGGCGCGACGAGCTCTACGTGGACGACGTCCAGCGCTATCGGAACAACGGCCAGTGGACCGACTTCTACTTCGCCTTCGACAAGGCGCGGGAGCTGATTGCATCGTATCCCAAGGGCAGCGACTTCAAGATGGTGCTGCTGACCGACGCGATCGTCGACCCGGCCCCTCAGGACTGGGAGGGGGCGCTGCCGGCCGGCCGGGACCTGAGGGCCCACTCGATCAGCCGGACGCTCGAGCTCGTCGGCAGCCTCGGCGTGCCGCTCTACGTGATCCTCGTCGGCGACGCGCCCGCCGAGGGCGTGGCGACCGGCGACCGCGAGCAGTCTCCCGCCTTCGTCCTCGACCTGGTGCGCGCCGCCAACGGCCGGGAAGCCGCGCCCTTCGCCCAGAGCATCGCAGCATTCTTCAAGGACGATGGCCTGCTGCTGAAGAGGTTCGTCTACCGCGTCGCGCCCCACGAGGGCCTGAAGCAGATCGAGCCTGCGGTCCGCCGCATCGCCGCCCCCGCCACGGTCGGGGTGGAGCTGAAGTTCATGTCCGGCCTGATCCTGCCCCTGGCGCTCTTCGTGGCGCTGCTGCTCGGGATCCTGGTTCGCTCCTTTCCGGGCTCTGGCGACGTCGAGATCGTCGAGCTCACGACTGGCGTGCCCGTCCATCTGGCCGTGGACCGCCTGCATCGCCTCGAGAGCGGGGGCTGGGGCAGCACTGGCCTGTCACTGCTGCCCGACGCGAGGGGCGCCGCGGCGACGCTCACCTACCAGGCGCCGCCACTGGACGTGCAGGGCCTCGGCCTCGACCTGGAGCCGCTCGACGCGCTGTCACGGCGCCTGGTCGCCGTGCCGCTCGACGAGCTGAAGCGCGCCCTCGACGAGCTGCCGCTCTCGGGATCCAAGGAGGACAAGATCTACGCGCTCAACCTGGACTACATGGCGCGCAACTTCGACGCCGCGCGAGCCGAGGCGCTGCTGCTGTCGCCGCCGGAGAAGCGGCGCGCGTTGCCTGCTCTCGACTTCCTTCGCGCCAAGGCGCACCTGCTGTCGAACGCTGACCTGAGGCGCAGGCTCCTGGATCCGCGCGTCCATCTCGTCGGCTACGGAAAGCACGCGGAGCGCAAGGACCTACAGCCCGGCAGCCTGATCCGAATCGGCCCCTACGCCCTCGTCGTGCGTGACATCCAGAGGGGCGGACGCAAGGACGCGCGCCTGGTGCTCTACTACGAGAGCGTGCCGTCGCTGCTCGGGTTCAAGAGCTGGCTGCCCGCTCGGCTGCAGCGGGCCGTGCGCCTGCGCCGCTCCAGCCAGCGCGTGGTGAGCTAGGAGCGCCGTCGAGGTCGAGGATGCGTTCGAGCAGCGGCAGCATGCCGCTGACCCGCTTCAGACGGATCACGAGGTCCCAGAGCGACTCGAACTTCTTCCAACCCGCGGCGTAGGCGAGGTGGCGCAGCCGGCCCGAGGGCGTTTCCAGGGCGAGCGCGGCGCCGCTCATGCGCGCTGGCTGGAACACCGCGTACTTCACCGGACGGAGGAACGGGCTCTTGGCCTCGGTGAGGGCCGGCAGGATCAGCTTGACCCTCACGGCCGCGCCTCGCCCGTGCCCAGGACCACGATCGCGAGCTCGCGCTCGCGCGGCGGATCGAGCTCCACCAGCAGGAGTCGTTGCCAACGGCCGAGCGCGAGGCGGCCCTCCTCCACGACCAGGGTCAGCGACGGCGAGAGCACCAGTGCGCGGCAGTGGGCCGCCCCGTTCGGGCGCTCATCGGCGGGGAGCGGCCCGCGCCGCTCCAGCTCGTCGTGTGCGTAGCCCAGCGCTTCGGGCGCCAGACGCTCGAAGGTGCGCTCCAGATCCGAGAGCAGCAGCGGCTCGTTCTCGTTGACGGCCAGGGCGGCGGTGGTGTGGAGCGACTGCACGACGGCCATGCCGGATACGACCCCCGACTGGCGGACGCGCTCCTCGACCAGCACCGTGAGATCCACGAAGCGGGTTCCCGGCTGGGTGCGCAGGCGCACGCGATCCGAGACGCTGAGGCAGGGTCCGGCACCACGGCTGAGCAGCGAGAGCAGCATCGGTCCTCCTGTGCTTCAAACTCGGCCGACGTGGCGCTCGGCACGTGAGGAGCCGGTGAGGAAGGTCTGAGCAGGCCCTCACGCTCCCCGGACGAGCGGCGCGGTAAACTCGAAGGGACCGCCATGCCCCTTCCGATCCTCGTCGCCGGCCTCGACGCACGGGGCCTGCCCCTGGAGGCGCCGCTGCTGCAGCGCGACGGGCACGACGTGCGCTCCTTCGGCAGCGCGCGCGAGCTGTTCGCCGCCCTGGCGTCCCAGGGCGGAGGCGGGCTGGTGGTGCTCGGTCCGCGCCTCGCCGATGCCGACCTGGTGTCGACCGTGGAGCGGCTGCGCGCCTCGCCTCTCACGCGCCACGTGTCGCTGATGGTGTTGCTGCCCTCGGCCGAGCCCGAGGAGACCGGTGCCTTGGCCTCGCGGGCGGGCGCGAACGCGGTCCTGCGCCGCCCCCTGGAGGCCGCCGTCCTGGAGGCGTGGATCGGCAAGCTGCTCACGGTGCCGCGCCGCGTGCTGGCGCGCGTGCCGGTCCAAGGCCACGTGATCGGCAAGGCGCAGACGGCGGCGGTGGGCCGTTTCTTCGGCCTGACCCAGAACCTCAGCGTGAACGGCATGCTGCTGGCGAGCCCGATCCGCCTCGATGCCGGCGACATCGAGCTGGAGTTCGGCCTGCCCGAGGCGCGCGCCGGCCTCAGGGCACTCGGTCGTGTCGTGCGCGAAGCCGGCGAGGTGGCCTGGCCCTACATCGGCTACGGCGTCGAGTTCCTGTTCGTCCCCGAGGACACGCGGCTGTCGCTCCAGGATTTCATCGAGGCCGCGATCGCGACCGCGCTGCGCCAGAGCAGCGGGCCGCCCGCCATCCACTCGACGCTGCGCCGCGACTTCTGGGTCTACGAGATCCTCGAGCCGGTGGCCTCGCTCGACGGCTGGCAGGCCGAGATCCGCCGCGCCCCGCGCGACTCCTGGCGGCCTGGCTCGGGCGGGCCGTTCTATGTCGTGCTCGGCCGCACGCCGCAGGACGCCCTGGCCGAAGCGCGCGGCTTCGTGCATCGTCACGGCTGAGCGCGTGGCGCCTCGTATCAGCGTCCTGCTTCCGGTCCGGGACGCCGAGGCGACCCTGCCAGCGGCCCTGGCCTCGCTTCGAGCCCAGAGCCTCGAGGACTTCGAGGTGGTCGCCGTGGAGGACGGCTCCCGGGACGCCAGCCTGGCCCTGCTCGAGGCGGCGGCCCGCGACGACGCGCGGCTCAGGGTGGCGCGGACGCCCGCGAGGGGCCTCGTCTCCGCGCTCAACCACGCGCAATCGCTCGCCCGTGCACCGCTGCTCGCTCGCTTCGACGCGGACGACATCGCTCGCCCCGAGCGCCTACGGCTCCAGGCCGAGCGGCTGGAGCGCGATCGGGACGTCGACGTCCTCGGGTCGAGGGTGGAGCTGCTCTCGGACCCCGGCCTGTCCAACGCCGGCATGCGTGCCTACGTCGCCTGGCAGAACGAGTTGCTCGATCACGCCGCGATCAGCGCCGACCTGTACGTGGAGTCACCCCTCGTCCATCCTTCGGTGATGCTGCGGGCCGGCCTGCTGAGCGCACTGGGCGGCTATCGCGACACCGGAGGGCCCGAGGATTACGACCTGTGGCTGCGCGCGCACTCGCACGGCGCGCGCTTCGCCAAGTGCCCGGAGACGCTGCTCGACTGGCGCGACCGAGAGGGCCGCCTCACGCGCCGCGACCCGCGCTACGCCCAGGAGCGCTTCCGCGAGACGAAGCGTGCGGCGCTCTGCAGCGGCCCGCTCGCGGTGCCGCGCCGGATCGTGGTCTGGGGCGCGGGGAGGATCGGCAAGGGCTGGGGGCGCAGCCTGGCGGCGGCGGGCCACGCGCTCGTGGCGTTCGTCGAGGTGGACCCGCGGAAGCTGGGGCAGCGCATCCACGGCGCGCCGGTCGTCGACGTCGCGGGCGCCTCTCGCTTTCCGTCGGCACTCCACCTCCTCGCCGTGGGCCAGCCCGGGGCGCGGGCGCGCATCCGCGTGGAAGCGCGGGCGCTCGGCATCTCCCAGGAGCAGTTGATCGCCGTCGCCTGACGCATGTGGGCGGAGCGATATAATCCGCGCGCGTGCGAGGTTCCCTGCGCTCCCGCCTTCGGCGCGTCGCGGACCGCCTGGCTTCGCGTTACGGCCGACCGCGGCGGCGCCTCGGGGAGCCGCTCGACTGCCTGATCGAGACCGTGCTCTCCCAGAACACGAGCGACTTGAACAGCGGGCGTGCATTCGCGGCGTTGAAGGCGGCCTTTCCGCGCTGGGAGGACGCCGCCCGCGCGCGCCCGGCGGCGATCGAGCGCGCGATCCGGAGAGGTGGGCTCGCCCGCATCAAGAGCCGCCGCATCCAGCGCGTGCTCGCGGCCGTGCAGCAACGCGCCGGCCGCCTGGAGCTCGGCGTGCTGCGCCGCCTGTCGCCGGACCGGGCCGAGGCGTGGCTTCAGGGGCTGCCGGGCGTCGGCCCCAAGACCCGCGCCTGCGTGCTGCTCTTCGCGTGCGGCCACCCGGCGTT
>DATFEN010000035.1:0-15549 GCA_035251085.1 Vicinamibacteria bacterium
GGACGATACCGGCTTCGTGCATCAGTCGCGTCCCTGGGCCACGCTGATGGGTCAGCTCCGCAGGAGCACCGCTCCCGCTTGCTTGTATGCCTTCAACTTGTACTGGATCTTCCGCGGGCTGATCTCGAGCAGCGCCGCGGCTCGAGAGGTGCTGCCGCCCACTGCCTCGAGAGTCCGCAGGATCGCTTCTCTCTCGATCTGGGCCATCGTGCTCCCGGGGATGGCCGCGCCGCCGCCCGACGCGCCGGTCGCCTCCTCGGGGGTGATGCGCCGCAGCGTGGGGAAGTGCAGGGGGGTCAGAAGATCCGTATCCGCCAGGACCACGGCGCGCTCGATCGCGTTCTCGAGCTCGCGGACGTTGCCGGGCCAGCGGTGTTGCAACAGCAGGGCCAGCGCTTCGTCGGAAAAAGTCACGGCCTTGTCGTTGGCGGAAGCGTACTTGCGGAGGAAGTGCTCGGCGAGCAGGGGGATGTCCCCGGCCCTGTCCCTGAGCGGCGGGATGTGCACCTCGATGACGTTCAGGCGATAGTACAGGTCCTCGCGGAACGAGCCCTCCTCCATCTTCTTCTTGAGGTCCCGATGGGTGGCCGCCACGATGCGCACGTCCACCTTGTAGGTCTTGTTGCCACCCACTCGCTCGAACTCGCGCTCCTCGAGGAATCGCAGGAGCTTGACCTGGACGGTGGGGGAGATGTCGCCGATCTCGTCGAGGAACAGCGTGCCGCCGTCGGCGACCTCGAAGCGGCCGGCGCGGCTGTAGACCGCACCCGTGAACGACCCCTTCTCGTGGCCGAACAGCTCGCTCTCGAGCAACGTCTCAGGCAGCGATGCGCACGCCACTCGGACGAAGGGCTTGCTTCGGCGGGGGCTGTTCTGGTGCAGCGCCTGGGCGAAGAGCTCCTTGCCGGTCCCGCTCTCCCCAAGCAACAGCACCGACGAGCCGGACGTCGCGACCTGCCGGATGGTCTTGAACGCCGCCAGCATCCCGGGGCTCTCGCCCACGAGGTTGTCGAGGCTGTACTTGTGGTCGAGGCGAGCGCGGAGCATGCGCGCCTCTTCGAGCAGGCGCTTCTTCTCGATGGTGCGCTGAAGGGTGAGCTCGAGCTCCTCGACATCGATGGGCTTGCTGATGTAGTCCTCCGCGCCGAGCTTCATCGCCTTGACGGCGGTCTTGACGGTTCCGTACGCCGTCATCAGGATGACCATGGTCTCGGGCCGGATCTCCTTGATGCGGCTCAAGAGCTGCAGCCCGTCCATGCCCGGCATGCGCAGGTCGGTCAGCACCACATCGGGATCGGTCTTCTCGAGGAGCTGCAACCCCGAAGGGCCATCATGGGCCCGGACCACGTCGTAGCCGTCCTCTCGGAGGAGCATCTCGAGGGCCGTCGCCGCGTTCACCTCGTCGTCGATCACGACCACATGACCCTTACACTTCATCGCCTTCTCCTGCGTGGATGTCCTCGCGAACGGGTTCCATGGGCAGCGCGACCGTGAAGGTCGTGCCCTGTCCCTGCTCGCTCGAAGCCGTCAGCTCGCCACCATGAGCGAGCACGATCTGCTGAGCGATCGAGAGCCCCAGCCCGGTCCCCTTGGGCTTCGTGGTGACGAACAGCTGGAACACGTCGACCCCCTCCGGTAGTCCTGGCCCGTTGTCGCGGACCGTGATCCGGGCCCGGCCATCCACGGCGCCGCTCTCGAGGATCACCACGCCGCCCTCGGGCATGGCCTCGATCGCGTTGCGCACGAGGTTGATGACCACCTGCTTCATCTTCTCGGGGTCCAGCGAGAAGCTGGGGATCGGGGCGCCCGTGCGCTGGCGGCGCAAGGTGACGCCGGCGCCCCGCGCCTCGGGTCGCAGCAGCCGTGTGACCTCGTCCACGAGGACGTCGAGGTCGACCAGCTGAAAATGGATGCGGCTCATGCGCGAGAAGAAGAGGAAGTCGCCCACGAGTGCGTCCAGGCGCCGGATCTCCTCGCGGATCACTCCGATCACGTCGTCCAGCTTGTCCAGCAGCCTGGAGTCGGCACCCGCGATGCGCCGCTCGAGAAGCGAGAGCTGAAGGGCGATGGAGTTCAGCGGGTTTCTTACCTCGTGGGCGAGGCCCGAGGCGAACGTACCTAGCAGCGCCATCCGCTCGTTCTGCAGGAGCCGCTGCTGGGCGTCCTTGAGGTGATCGTAGGCGGCGCGGGCTTCTTCGTAGAGACGTGCGTTCTCGATCGCGACCGAAGCCTGCAAGGCCAGCGCCTCGGCGGCCTCGAGCTGCTCCGCCGTCCACGGGTGGGGAGCGCCGCGCGTCACAACGAGCAGGCCCAGGGTCCGCTCGCGCGCCACGAGCGGGACGATGATCGCGGAGGCGATGCCCCAGCGCTGCGCCAGCTCGCGGTTCACGCGCTGGTCCTGCGCCCAGTCGTCGACCTGGTAGACCCGACGCTCTTCCAGGGCGCGCTTGTGGAGTTCGGCGCGGACCGCGTCGAGGTCGAGGCGCTCGCCTTCGTTCAGCTCTGGATGGGAGAGGCCTGCGAGCTGCGCCACCTTCAGATGCCGGGGATCCTCGCCGAGGTAGATCTGGACCCCGTCGGCCGAGAGCACGTCGCGCGCCGACTGTCCCACCGCGCGGAGAACTGCCGAGAGATCCAACGAGCCGCCGATGGCCTTGCCGATGGCCGCCATCGCGCGGGCCTCCTGGTTGCGCGCCTGCTCGGCCAGCCGATGCTCGGCGCGCTCCATCGCGACGCACAGCTGATGGCCGAGCGTCTCCAGGAACCGGAGCTCCTCGTCGCCGAACTGCTCGTTCGGGCGCGCCGCGACGTTCAACACGCCCTGGACCGAGGTCCCCCGCATCCTCAAGGGGATGCACGCGTGGGCGACCGGCGTGGAGAGGCCCTCCACGATCGTCGGCATTCGCGGGCATTGGGTGGTGTTGCGCGCCTGCATGGTGTGCCCCGTCCAGAACACCTCGGGACATAGGCACTCGCCGAGGCCGTCGCGCCGAATCTCTTCGATGTAGGCGGAGGAGACGCCCCGGGAGGCGGCGAGCCGGAGCTGACGATCGCTCTGCGACCCGAGGAAGATCCAGGCAGCGCGCAAGTCGAGCCCTCGGAGGATCTCCTCGAGGGTGATGTCGAGGATCCGCTGGGCCTCGTCGGCGCCGTGGATGCGCTCCGCTACGTTCGAGAGGATGCGAAGCTCGCGCGCGCGCTGCTCCACCCGGACCGTCAGCTGGCGGACCCGGTCCTCGTAGGCCGTTCGAAGGTCGGCGGGATCGATCTCTCCCACGTGCCGGGCCATGCTACACCTCCGCCGTGCAGAACTTGCGCCAGGCCGAGACCCTCGGAACCCGACACTTCTTGGCGCAGAATCCGCGGATGCGGAGAACGCGCCACGCATGGATTGCGTCGAACGGCGCCTGAGCGAACGCGACCACGCTGTCTTCGAATGGCTCGCTTCTTGCTCGGCCATGGAGCAACAGCGGAGGAGCCATGGACATCCGCACGGTGCTCTGCCCAATCGATTTCACGCCTGTATCGGACCGCGCCGTCGCTCTGGCGGTGTCGCTCTGTCGACGTTTCGGCGCACACCTCGTGCTCGAGCACAACCTGGACCCGCGTCCGCCGGCGTTCCTCTCGGTCACGTGGATGTGGTCCGAGGACAAGAAGTCCGACGCCGCGGCGAATGAACGCGCCGCCGAAGAACGACTCCGCGCGGCCCTGAACGCGTTGCCGCAGGACGTGTCGCACGAGGCACGACTCACACGTGGGCCCGTGGACCTCGGCCTCACGGAGCTTGCGCGCATTCTCCCTGCCGACCTGCTGGTGATGGGCAGCCACGGCTGGAGCAGCGCGGAGCATGCGTCGTTGACGGAGCGCCTGCTCGAGTCTGCGCCATGCCCCGTGCTCACCGTCGGCTCGGTCGAGGCGCCCGGCGGCTTCCTCTGGGGTACCGACGCGAAGCCCGTTCCGGTGCTCGTGCCCGTCGACCTGTCGGCTCACTCTCGCACGACGGTCGACCACGCGCTCGAGCTTCTGGAACGACTGCCGCTGGAGCTGCACTTCCTGCACATCGAGCAAGGCCCGCCTGCGCCCGGGGACTACGAGAGCGACCAGCGCCGGCTCGAGGCCCTGGTACCGGAGGCCCGCCGCGCGCTCGTCACCTTCCACATTCGCTCCGGGGAGCGCGTCGACGGGATCTTGAAGGCGGCGTCGGACTTCGGTGCCCAGCTGATCCTGATGGGCTGCCATGGCAAGGGTGCCCTCGAGCGCTTCTTCACCGGCGCGACCGCCACTCAGATCCTGCATCGCGCTTCCTGCCCGGTGTGGTTCGAGCCTGCGATCGTGGCGCGGGCCGCCTCACCCGCGGCGTGATGGCGCGGGGGGAATCCACTGGTCCGCGGTTGCGGTCGATCGCCCTCCCCGTCGAGCACGGCGGTTGGGGACTCCTCGCCGAGCCAATCGTGCTGGGCCTTGCGCTGGCGCCGTCTCGATCAGGCGCCTGGCTCGCGGTTGCCACCACGGCCGCCTTCCTCAGCCGCCACCCGTTGAAGCTCGTCATGGCCGATCGCCGGCGCGCGGTGCGTTACGCACGGACCGCGCTCGCGGAGAGAATCGCACTCGCATACATGGCGACAGCGCTCGCCGCGCTTCTCCTCGCGCTCGCGTTCACCTCGACCCGCATCTGGCTTCCGATCGCGCTGGCGACGCCGCTCGGCGTCGTGCAGCTCTACCACGACACCCGCAGCAGCAGCCGAACGCTCGCCGCGGAGCTATCGGGCTCACTGGCCTTGGCCTCGACCGTCGCCGCGATCACCTTGGCTGGGGGCTGGCGCGTGCAGGACGCGTTGTTGTTGTGGTTGCTGCTCTCCGCCCGCGCCGCGACGTCGGTCCTCTACGTACGGGCGCGGCTGCGGCTGGACCGGGGCGCCAGCGACACCGGGGCCACCGCGGTCGTGGTCGCGCACGTCGTCGGTTTCGCACTCGTTTCCGCCCTCGCGGCCCTGGACCTGGTCCCTTGGTTCGCGGCCGTCGCGCTCATGGTTCTTCTCGCGCGGGCGGCCCACGGGGTCTCCAGCCACCGCCGGCCGCTGATGCCGAAGGCGCTCGGATTCCGGGAGCTGGGCTTCGGAACGCTGACCGTCGCGTTGCTCGCCCTGGGTTACGTCCTGGGAGCGTAGGTCGCGACTCGATCGCGGCCGCCGAGCTTGGCGTGGTACAGCGCCGCGTCGGCCTTCCGCAGCAGCTCCTCTGCGGCGGGCAACGTCTGCCCTGCTGCGACTGTTGCCACGCCGATGGAGACCGTGATGGGCTCCGGCACCGGCTCGCTCTCAGAGGTCAGGAGGCGGACCCGCTGTGCGAGCCGCAGCGCCTCATCCGGCGCGGTATTCGGGGCCAGCAGCACGAACTCGTCGCCGCCCCAGCGCGCGGCGAAGTCGGTGGCGCGCGAGCCCTGGCGGATCGCCCCCGCGACGCACACGAGCGCCACGTCGCCTGCGCGATGGCCGTAACGGTCGTTCAGCTCCTTCAGGCGGTCGAGATCGACGACGAGCACGCTCAGGGCCGACCGGTACCGCCGAGCACGAGCGAATTCCTCCGCGAGTCGCGCCTGGAGCGCACGTCGGTTGCCGAGCCCCGTCAACGCGTCGGAGCTCGACAGGGTATGGAGCCGCTCGGCTTGCCGTCCGAGCGACAGGCCGAACAGCGCGAACGCCGCGATCGTCGCAAAGGTCACGTACGCGTAGGTCAGGCGATCGCCGAGGACCTCGGCGAGGATCCAATCGGGAGACGCTGGGCGCTCCGTCAGCGCGCGCAGCAGGAGCAGCCCGCACGGCGCCCCGAGGCCGAGCAGAGCGCCCCCTAGAGCGCTGCGGATGGACGGCGCCAGCCTCAACTCCGGCTCTCGCTGTCGAGCGTCTCCACGACGCGATCGTAGACCTCCTCGGCCTCCTCGCGGCTGTTGCCGATGGCGACCAAGCCCACCCGTCCGAGCTCCGAGATCGCTCCCAGCATGTAGAACAGCGCCCCCGACTCGGTGTGCGGGGAGTAGTTCAGCCTTCCCATCGCGAGGATCTCGATGAGGTCCTCCGGTGACAGGCCGCGGTAGCTCGGGGATGCGAGGGCATCCGTGGCGCGATAGTACTTCGCGCGGCCGCTCGGCGAGTAGAACACGCCGGTGTCGGGGTCGAGCCGGCCTCCGCTGAGGAAGCGCACCGCGAGGAGCGGATGCGTCGAGCCCCCGACGCCCAGTCGGATCTCGCTGCCCAGTGGACATCCCGGATCATCCGGGGTGACCAGCAGCTCGACCGAGATCCGACCGACCACGTCGCGATCGGCCAGCACGCGGCCCACGCGCATCCCCGCCTCCTGGACCACCGCGCGGTGTGCGTCGCACGCCGGGAAGCGACAGCCGAGCGTGGAGGTGCGCTGCGCGCCGCCCCGGATCTCGTCGTGGGTCGATGTGAGGAACACCGTGCGCGTCGGATTGATACGGAGCTGGGCGCTGGTCGTGGCGCACGAGGGGTCTTCTACGAACTCCTCGACCACGCCTCCCACGCCTTCGAATCGCTGGAGGAAGCGTTCCGGGCAACCGGGCGCCGCAGGGACTTCGACGCACGTCAGGCTCTCCCGGAGTGCGCGTGGGGATTCCCGAGTCGGATACGAGTACACGGCGTGCCCTTCGTCCCAAAAGTTCGTGTCGAGCTTCAGCAGGGCACGCTGCAGGCCCGGGCGCCGGCGCCGAACGTCGGCGAGCGCCCAGACGAGATCGTCCCGCGAGCGCAGATCCTCGACGCCCGCCGGCACCTGGAGTCCGGCCTCGCGAAAGACCCGGCGCCCTTCCGACTTGGTGAACACGCTGTCGAGGCCGGGCTCGGGGCCGTTCAGGGGGATGTCGAGGGCGAGCGCGAGCCGGCATTCGAGGGGCGTCGATCGGTACGTCGTGAGGTACGAGCGCGCCGGATCGGGGATCGCCGCGCGAATCTTCTTGATCAGGCGTGGCCGCTCCAGGAGCTTCTCGGCGAGTGGACGCGGCGACTGATCGTGCACGGCAACGTTCGTGAAGCGGGCGCGGGCATGGCTCGTCGGAATGCCGGCCAGGAACAGCAGGTAGTAGTCGAGGATCGCCGGTGGTATCGGCTGGGAAGTGACGTAGACGAGCCGTGCGCGCGGGTTGCGCAGCCGGATCATGAAGAACAGCAGGATCTCCTCGAAGAAGTGCGCCTCGGGGTGGGATGCCAGCTCCGCGGGGCTCGCGCTGACGGAAGGGACGACGACGGACGTGTAGGCTTCCTCGTCCCTGGGGAACAGCTCCGGCCACAGCTTGGCCAGTCGGCCCTTCAGCCGATCGAACGCTTCCTGCTCCGCGACCGTGAGGCGGTCCCACGGATCGGCGCTCGTGCTGACCATCGAGACCTCGGTCTGCAAGATCGACACCGTTGCTGATGAAGGCCCTGGCAGGGCGTTCGCAACAACTGGGACGGAACCGTCGCTGCCTCGCCGCAGGAAATGCGGTCGGTCGTCCGCGCCGCCGACCTCTAGGCCAGGGTGCGCTTCTCGAGCACCGCGCGATCGAGGACCACGAAGCCGCTCCGCTCCGTCCGAACCAGGCCCTCCTTGCTCCAGCGGCTCATGACGCGGATGCTGGTCTCTATGGTGGTGCCCGTCAAGTCGGCGAGGTCCTGGCGCGAGAGCGCCATCGGGATCTCGATGCCCTCGGCGCCAGGTCGGCCCATCTTGTCGGCGAGCTTCAGGAAGAGATGCGCGAAGCGGGTCTCCACGCGACCGCCGGCCATTTCCGGAATCCGGCGCGTCAGCTCGACGATCCGATGCGTCAGCCCGAGCATGAAGCCGCGCGCCAGGGAGGGGTGCGTCTCGAGCAGCGCGAAGAACGGAGCGCGCCTCACGAGCAGCATCGAACCGCTCTCCAGTGCAACGGCGGACGCTGGGTAGGGACGTCCCTCGTAGGCCACGACCGCTCCCACGGGATCGCCGGCGCCGAAGATCTCGAGGATGACCTCCTTGCCCGACGGGATCATCTTCACGACCTTCACGCGCCCTTTCAGGATCGTGTAGAGGAAGTCGGAGGGGTCGCCCTCGGAGAAGATCGTCGCGCCTTTCTCGAAGGACCTGACCGAGGCGACCGGGGCGAGGCGCGCGCGGTCCTCGTTCGACAAACCGCGATACAGGGAGGTGGAACGCAGCGCCTCCTCGACCGCGAAGCTCACGCGGAGATGATACCCGCACGCCTCGCGGCTTCCCGAGGGAGTAGCGCGGCCTAAGGCACAGCGACCGCCGGGGCGCTTCGCGCCCGCGCATCCAAGTAGCTCCGAATCGCGCGATATTGCCCATCGCCGTCGAGTCCTGCCTCGGCCAACACCATCTCGCCTGGGCCGCTGCCGAGGAAGTGACCCTTGGCATAGGGATGCAACGTGGCCGCGCGTCCGCGCTCGGAGAGGATCCAACGCTCGATCGTGGGCAGCGTGAAGCCGGTGATGCCGATGGCCTCTCGCGCCCGCTCCTCGGGAAACACCCGGCGCCGTTTCTCATGAGGTTGCAGGTCGAAGAGCTCCGCGCTCGCCACGTAGTAGATCCACGGCGCGACGCCGTCCCGGTCGAGGCGCGGCAGCACGTCCTGCACGAACGCGTAGGTGACGGCGCTCTCCTGCAGCACGATGGTCCCGTCTCCGGGCCGGCCCTCGCGCAGGACGTAGAGCCCGTCCTCGGCGCACTCCGGCGGCGCGAGGCCCAGCGCGCGTCGGTTGGGCACCCGCTCGGTCGGCCGCGTGACGAACGGAGCGATCAGCGCCGGCCGCTCGAGGAGCGCTGCGGCGAGCAGCGGCCAGACCTCCTGCGGCTCCCACGGCGTCAGCGTGATCGCCGTGCCGGGAGGGAAGTTGCCCTGGAGAAGCTGGAGGGCCTGAGGATCCGCGTGCGAGGGTCCGTCCTCCCCGGTCTTGAGTCCCGCGTGGGCGCAGACCAGGATCATCGGCCGGTTGACCCCTTGGAAGGTCGCCCGCCGCGCCTGACCGCCGATCGCGTGGAGGCGCGCCGCGATGTGGCCGAGGGGCGCCATGAACGCTCCATAGGACGAGCCCACGCCGATGTGCCGCCCGAAGGCCGACACGCCCGAGAGCACGCCGGCGATCGCGTCCTCGCAGATGCCGCCCACGGACAAGATCCGTGAGGCCGGGTTGCTCACGGCCGTCCAGTAGCCTGGCGCGAAGCCGTCGCCAGCCGTGCTCACGCTGGTCGATCCCAGGAGGTCCGCCGATGCGATCAATAGCGCGCCCCCGGAGCCCTTGTTCAGGTACTCGAGCGCGCGCCCCAGTTCCCCGCGCAGCGTCGTCGACGCCTCCGGCGCGAGTTGCAGCGTCTCCGGGATGCTCGGCGCCCGCGCGGTCAGCTCATAGATCGCCTCTACGCGCGGGGCCTGGGGCCGCGCTCGGCGGGCTGCGCCGTCGAGGCGCTCGCGTGCGGCGAGCAGCCGGTCCGCCATGACATCCACGAGTTCGCGCGACTGCTCGATGCGGTCGCGCACCACGGCCAGCGCGTCCCAGAAACATTCCTCGAGAACGGCTTTCCCCTTCGTGGGATCGTCGCAGCGCCGTTGCCCCGTGCACGTGGGGAGGCAGGCGCCGACGGACTCGGCGAGGCCCGCCACCGCGTTGTAGAAGCCCGCGGAACACAGCTTGTGGCCCGTCCCATGGGAGGTGCGGCCCTCGATGCCGTACCGCCAGCCCTTCACCGTCCGATACACGATCGCCGTGGGTTGACCGGTGGACAGCCGCGCCGCCGTGCGCTGTGCCGTGATCACCTGCTGGAAGTCGAGCCCGTCAGGGACGAACACCACGTTCCAGTCGTGGAGGTGGAACAGCTCAGCGGGCGTCCATTGCACGTAGTCGCCGGGGGTCGCGCCGTCTCGGCACACGCGGTCGGAGTCGATCGAGGCCTGGTTCCAATCGAGGTGCACCACCAGGTTGTCGAGGCCGGCGGTCCCGGCCGCGGCGAGCCCCTCGGCGACGCGCCCCGGCGTCAGCCCGCCTTCGCCCTCGATCACGTGCACCCGCGGCGCGGCGTGGCCGTAGTAGTCGCGCGCCGCCAGGGCGAGGCCGATCGACGCCGTGAGGCCAACGCCCGAGGCGCCGGTTGCGAGGCGTACGAACGGCGTGGCCGGCGTCGGGTGGCCGTCCAGGGCCTTCGCGCCGACGCGAACGAAGAGCGGCGTGGTCGCGCCCGGATTGCGCCGGAAGCCCAGCAGATCCTCGAGGCGCAGGCGGTTCCGCAAGTCGGGCAGGAGCTCGGGCGCACCCAGCCGCGCCATCTCGTCGCGCAGCGCCCACATCGAGTAGAGGCCCATGGCCTTGTGGCCCGCAGCGTAGGAGACGACGTCGGCATCCTCGCGGTCCGGGCGCGAGACGTCGTAGTCCGTCGCGTCGAAGAGCAGTCCAGCCACCATGCGGCCCGAGGAGATCGATCCCCCCGGATGCCCCGACATGGGGACGTAGTTGTACAGGATCGCGCAGAGGGCCCGGTAGAGCAGGTCGAGGGCCTCGAAGGCTCCGAGGTCCTGAGGCGCGAGGGGCTCGCGCTCTCCGACAGGGAGTGATGTGACGTCCAGGTAGGCTCCGCGCCTCGCTCCGAAGGACATCGACATGGGTGGCCTCCGGCCGAGGATCCGCAATTGCCGTGCCGCTCAATGCAGGCAGTCTGCGCCTGCTTTCGCGACATCGCCGGCAGACTTTGCCTGCGGGCGCGCCGCGCCACGCAGACACTGCGCGGCAGATCCAGGCGGCCGAGCCTGGAAACCGCATTTCCCGTCTGGCACGCATCGTGGTTCCCCCTCGATGCCGAGGGCCGCGAGGGAGGACTACCATGCCAAGGAAGGCACTGCTCCGTGTGGGACGCGTGTGGCGCCGCGCTGTCGTCCGCTCGCGAGACGCGAGCCTGTTCGCCGAGCGCATCGCGCGACTCGGCACGGAGAACGCCTTCAAGATCGGCCCGCTCATCAAGGAGGTCGAGGACCAGGGCCACCGGGTCATCAAGTGCAACCTGGGAGAGCCGGACTTCCCGCTGCCGGCGCACATCCGGGAGGAGGTGAAGCGGCAGCTCGACAACGACTTGACCCACTACTGCGACCCCCAGGGCATCCTGCCGTTGCGCGAGGCGATCGCACGGGACATGGGCGAGCGCCGCGGCCTCGAGATCAGCCCGGACCGGGTCGTCGTGTTCGCCGGCGGCAAGCCGCCGATCGGCTTCTGCCAGCAGGCCTACTGCAACCCGGGCGACGACGTGGTGTATCCGAGCCCGGGGTATCCGATCTACGAGTCCTTCACGCGCTTCGTGGGCGCGCGTCCGGTCCCGCTCCAGCTCGAGGAGAAGGACGGCTTCGCCTTCACGGGCGCGCAGCTCGCGCCGCTCCTGTCGCGGCGGACGAAGCTCGTCTTCCTCAACTTCCCGTCGAACCCGACCGGGGGGGTCGCGACCCCTGAACAGCTCGCAGGCATCGCGAAGGTGATCCTGCGCAAGGCGCCCCAGGCGCGCGTCTACTCCGACGAGGTCTACGAGGCGATCCTGTTCGACGGAAGGCGCCACGCGTCGATCGCCTCGGTGCCGGGCATGGCCGAACGCACCATCATCGTCTCCGCAGCCTCCAAGACCTACTCGTGGACCGGGGGGCGGCTCGGCTGGGCCGTCTTTCCCACCGCCGAGGAAGCCGCCGTCTTCAGGAACCTCAACATCAACGTCTACTCCTGCCTGCCGGCCTACAACCAGATGGGCGCCAAGGTCGCGATCGAATCGCCCGAGAGCGCGCCCGCGATTGCGCGCATGGTGGCCGCCTTCCAGGAGCGCCGCGACCTCGTCGTGGACGCACTGAACGCGATCCCGGGGATCCGCTGCCAGAAGCCCGGGGGTGCCTTCTACGTCTTCCCCAACATCGGCGCCGCCTGCGACAGCCTGGGCGCCCTGGACGCCTGGCGTCGGCTGCCCGCGGCCGCGCGCCGGCGCACGAGCCCGGCGACGCTCTTCCAGATGTTCCTCCTGTTCCGCCACCATGTCGCGACGATGGACCGGCGCTCCTTCGGCGCGATCGGCTCCGAGGGGCGCTACTACCTGCGCCTCTCGATCGCCACCGGCCTCGCGGACCTGAAGGAGGCCATGGTCCGCATCGTGGCGGCAGTGGAGGATCGCAAGGGCTTCGCGCGCTTCGTCGAGGAGGAGAGCCGGCTCTGGCGGTAGGCGGAAGACCGGCCGTGCCGCCTGGCTCGCAACGGGGAGCGGCGCGCACAGGGGACGGTGACGCGCCGCGCAGTCTCAACCAGGCGCGCCTCTAGCCGCCGCAGGAGGTGATTGGTGTCCATAATGACTCACGGTCGCAAACGGCTGCCGGCATGACGCCCGTCATGTCCCTGCTCCTGCCGCCGAGGCAGGCTGGCGAGTGAGAGGTTCGGGTGCGACCAGCCTTGCGATTGCTGGACGATGACGCGGTCCGCCGCGTGCACGATGGCGCGCTGCGGATACTGGAGCGCGTCGGCGTTCGCTATTCCGCGCCGGCCGCCGAGGCTCTGATCCAGGACGCAGGCCAGGCCTTCGACTCGAAGACCCGGATCGCGCGCCTCGCGCCCGAGCTGGTCGAGCGCTGTCTCACGCTCTTGCCCCGCGAGGTGCGCCTTGCCGCCCGCGATCCCGCGCGCGACGTGGTGCTCGGCCGGGGCGAGGTCCATGCGTGTCTCGACGGCCAGGGCACGTTCGTGCTGGATCGGAGGAACGGCCTGCGCCGTCCCGCCACACTCGCGGACCTGGTGGACGCCACGCGCCTGTCGGACGCCCTCGAGTCCGTCGACGTCTACTGGGCCCCGGTCGTCGCCGGCGACGTCCCCGACGCCGTCCGAACCTTGACCGAGGCGGCGATCGCCTTTCGCCACACCACCCGCCACGTCCAGCACGAGTTGAAGACACCCGAGGATGTCCCCCATCTCCTCGAAATGCTCGACGCGCTCTTGGGGGATCGGCGACGCCTCCGCGAGCGTCCGGTCTTCTCCCTGACGGTCTGCCCCGTCTCGCCCCTCCAGCACGAGGCCGAGATGACGGCGGCGTGCCTCGAGATGGCGCGTTACTTCACGCCGTTGTGTGTGCTCCCCATGCCCCTGGCCGGAGCCACGGCCCCCGTCACGCTCCTGGGCACCGCGACTCAGTGCGTGGCGGAGTTCCTGAGCGGCGTCGTGCTGTTCCAGCTCGCCCAGCCGGGCTGTCCGATGCTGTTCGGCGTCGGCGCATCGATCCTCGACATGCGGACCGGACTGTATTCCGCGGGTGCGCCGGAACTGCCGCTCCTGAATCTCGCCCTGGCCGAGATGGGCCGCCGCTACGGCGTGCCGGTCATGGCCCAGGGCATGGTAACCGACGCGAAGGAGCCGGGTCCGCAGGCCGCCGCGGAGAAGACGGCCAGCGGCCTCGTGGCCGCCCTGGCGGGCGCGGACATCGTCAACGGGCTGGGCTTGCTCGACTCGAGCCAGCTCTTGAGCCTCGAGCAGCTGGTCCTGGACGACGAGGCCTTCCGCGCGATCCGGCGCGTGGCCGGCGGCTTCGAGGCGGACGCCGCGCGCCTGATGACGGAGCTCGTCGAGGACGTGGGCGTTGGCGGGAACTTCCTGGGCAAGCGCGCCACGCTCGCATACCTCAAGGCGGGAGAGCACTTCGAGCCGCGCCTCGGCCAGCGCGGCTCCTGGGATGCCTGGGCGCGCCGGGGCAAGTCGCAGGTCCCCCTCGCCCGGGAACGGGTGGACCATCTGCTGCAGGGCCACCTGGTCGATCCGCTGCCGCCGGAGACTGAGCGGGCCATCGCCGCGGTTCTGGAGCACGCTGGCGGCGTCCTGAGCTGAGGTGATCATGGAGGAGAGGGACCTGTTCGACGGGATCCGGGCCTCGGTCATCGAGGGCGATGCAGAGCGCTCCGCGGCGCTGGCCCGACAGGCTCTCGCCGATGGACGCGACCCGCTTCAGGTCCTGGAGCGGGGCTACACGGAATCCCTCAAGGGCGTCGGAGCTCGCTGGGAGGCCGGGGACATCTACCTGCCCGAGATGCTGTTGGCCGCCGAAGCCACGAAAGCGGCGCTCGCGGTGCTGCAGCCCGAGATTCGCAAGCGAGGGGGGGTCGCGCACGAGCCACCGTGCTGCGTGATGGGGACCGTCAAGGGAGACATCCACGACATCGGCAAGAGCATCGTGGCCGCGATGCTCGAAGCCGCCGGCTTCCGGGTGGTGGATCTCGGCACCGACGTCGCCGCCGAGCGGTTCGTTTCGGCCGTTCGCGCCGAGGGCGCCGCTTTCCTGGGACTCTCCGCGCTGCTCACAACCACGATGCCGGAGATGAAGGCGGTGGTGGAGGCGCTGGAAAGGGAAGGGCTGCGGCGATCGCTGCGTGTCGTCATTGGCGGCGCGCCAGTGACGGCGGAGTACGCGAGCGCGATCGGCGCCGACGGGTACGCCAAGGACGGACTCGAGGCGATGCGCCTCGTGCAGCGGCTGGCCGCCGCGTAGGGAGGGCCCTTGCGCTTCGAGGCTCTGTGCGACGACGAGCGTTCGGCGATCCACGAGGCGGCGCTCGCCCTGCTCGACGACACCGGCCTTCTGGCCCCGAAAGCGCTTCTCGCGGCGCTCCGCGAGCGCGGGCTACGGCCTTCTGCAGGGACCGACCGGCTTCGCCTGCCGCGGTCCGTCGTCGAACAGGCCCTGCTCTCGGCCCCGCGCTCGGTGCGGCTCGGCGCCCGGGATGACGGCCGCAGCCTCCTGCTCGAAGGCCACGGCACCCACGCGGCCACCGACGGCTGCGGCGCGAAGGTCGTGGATCCCGGGACCGGTACCACGCGCCCGTCGCGGCTCGACGACGTGGCTCGCAGCGCTCGCCTCGCGGACGCTCTCTCCGAGTTCGACCTGTACTGGATGATGGTCAGCGCCCAGGATATCCCACGCGAAACGCGCGTGGCCGCCGAGTACCTTGCCGCGCTTCGCAACACGACCAAGCCCGTCCAGGTGATCGACATGGCAAGGCGTGACGAGGCGGAAGCCCTGGTGCGCATGGCGCGGATCTTGAACGAGGAAGGCGTCGTGGCCGGACCAGCAGTCTCGGCCCTGATCAGCGTGGTGTCGCCGCTGCGCCTCGACCCCGACGGCCTCGAGGCCGCTCTGACCTTCGCCGCGGCCGGCCTGCCCGTGGTTGCGTGCAGCATGCCGATCGCGAGCGTGACCGCGCCCGCAACTCCCGCCGGCAACCTGCTGCTCGCCCACGCGGAGTGTCTGGGCCTCATCACCATTCTCGAGGCGATGCACCCGGGCGCTCCGGTCCTCTACTGCTCCTTCGCGTCCTACGCCGACCCACGGACGGGGGCGACGAACTACGACGATCCCCGGAGCGCCTGGACGGCCGCGGCCGCGGCGCAGCTCGGCAAGGGTCTGGGCATTCCGTGCTTCTCGAGCGGAGGCCTGCTCGCGCTCATGACGGGCCCGGACCTGGTGAGCGGCGGCGGCCTGATCGAGACCTCGACGGTCCTCGCGGATGAGCAG
>DATFEN010000202.1:0-17646 GCA_035251085.1 Vicinamibacteria bacterium
CGTCATGTCCTCCGCATACCAGTACCAGCCCTCGAGGTTGCGGCCGAGAGGGTCGAACGTGGTGTTGGCGAAGATGCCGTGCCGTGCCGGCGACACGCCTGTCACCATCGTGGTGTGGCTCGGGTAGGTGACCGAGGGCAGGACGCCGATCATGGCGCTGGCGTGCGCTCCCTCTGCGAGCAGGCGCCGGAGGTTGGGAACCTTCAGGCCATAGCGGTCGGCCTCGAGCACGTAGTCGGGGCGCAGGCCATCGATCGAGACGAGCAGCACCGTTTCCGGCTGTTCGACGGCGAGAACGTTCCCGGCGGGGCACGACAGCAGCAGGACGATGCCGGCCAGTCTCATGCTGCAGCCTCTAGGCGCCGAAGAACGCCTCGAGCCGCGCGGGCGCGATGAAGTTGCCGGCGAAGCCCTCGCGTCCGGCGAATCGCGACGGGGCCGCTCCGGCCAGCTCGGAGAAATCGCGGACGAGGTGCGACTGGTCGAAATAGCCGCAGTCGAGAGCCACCGACACCCAGTCCGCGGCGTCGTCGCCCGTACGCCGCAGCACCTCCTGGAACCGCACGATGCGGGACAAGCGCTTCGGCGACAGGCCGACGGCCTCGCGAAAGAGCCGTTCGAGCTGGCGGAGAGAGAGGCCGGCGGCGCGGGCGAGCGCGTCGCTGCGGATCCGGCCGCGCGAGGCCAGCACCTGCCCGACCAGCCCCGGCTGGAGCCTCGAAGCTCGGCGCCGCTCGCCGAGAAAGTCTTCGACCAGGCGAAGCCGCGCCGCGTCGTCGCGTGCCTCGAACAGCGCCTCCGCGAGGCTTGCCGCGCTGCGGCCGAAGACGGCCCGGCCATCGCTGGCGATCTCGGCGAGCTCGTGAACCGGCGCGTGCAGATACGCCCGCAAGCCGCCCGGACGAAAGCGCACGCCCAAGGTCAGGATGGGCCCCCTCGGCCGCGACACGAGGAACGGGCGCGATAGCGGCCCCACCAGGATGGCACGGGGCTGCGTGACGAGCGCGCCTCCGAAGCCGCCGGCGAAGCGCTCGCCCAGGTGGAGGATCAGCTCGGCGCAGCCGTCCGGGACGATCGTCTCGCACGGCCCGCGGACGGACGACGCGCCTTCGACGATCCACACGCACTCGACGCTGTCGCGGTAGGGCTCCGAGGGCCGGAGCTCGCGGTACTGCACGCGGCCTCAGTCGTCCAGCTCGCGGAGCCAGGCGCCGGCCGAGGCGTCCGAGGGCATGCGCCAATCGCCGCGAGGCGACAGGCTCACCGAGCCGACCTTCGGTCCGTCGGGCAGCACCGAGCGCTTGAACTGCTGGGAGAAGAAGCGCTCGACGAACACCCGGAGCCAGCGGCGGATCTCGTCCTCCGCGTGCCGCCCGGCGAAGGCCTCGCGGGCCAGGAACAGGATCTTGCGGGGGCCGGCGCCGAGACGCAGCGTCGCCCACAGGAAGAAGTCGTGGAGCTCGTACGGGCCGATCAGGTCCTCGGTGCGCTGCGACGGTGCGCCGTCGGGGCCGGGCGGCACCAGCTCGGGGGACACGGGCGTGGCCACGATCGCTTCGAGCACGGCCCGCTCGGCGCCGGTCGCGTGGTGGGACGCCACCCACTTCACGAGGTGCAGCACCAGCGTCTTCGGGATCGTGGCATTTACGTTGTACATGGCGATGTGGTCGCCGCCGAAGGTGCAGAAGCCCAGCGCCAGCTCCGAGAGGTCTCCGGTTCCCACCACGATCCCGCTCTCTTTGTTCGCAAGGTCCATCAAGACCTGGGTGCGCTCGCGGGCCTGGAGGTTCTGGTACGTCGCGCTGCACGTGTCCGCGGGATCCAGACCGATGTCCCTGATGTGCTGCGCGCAGGCGGCGCGGATGTCGATCTCGCGGAGCTCGGCGCCCAGCGCCTGCGCCAGCGCATGCGCGTTCTCCCGGGTGGCGCTCGTCGTGCCCGGGCCCGGCATCGTCACGGCGAGGATGCCCCGCCGCGGCAGGCCCAGGAGATCGAAGGTCCGCACGCACACGAGGAACGCCAGCGTCGAGTCCAGCCCGCCCGAGAGGCCGAGGACGACGCGGCGCAGCGCCGTGTGCTCGAGTCGCTTTGCCAGGCCGGCCGTCTGGATCTGGAACACCTCTTCGCAGCGCGCGTCGCGGGTCGCAGGGTCCTCGGGGACGAAGGGGCGAGGTTCGATCCTGCGCACGAGGCGACGGCCGGGCTCGACCGGGATGGGATCGAGGCCGACGTGCCGATACGAGCGCTGGATCTGGTGCGCGGTGTCCGCGAAGGAGTTCTGCCGAGCGCGCTCCACGAGCAGCCTCTCCACGTCCACGTCGGTCACGACCATGACGTCGTCGCGCCGAAAGCGCTCGCCCTCCGCCAGCAACGCACCGTTCTCCGCAACGAGCAGATGGCCCGAGAACACCACGTCGGTCGTGCTCTCGTGGACGCCGCTCCCTGCGTACACGTATGCCGACAGCGTGCGGGCCGAGTGCACCAGGACCAGCTGCCTCCGGTAGTCGGCCTTGCCCACGCCGGCGTTCGAGGCCGAGAGGTTGACGAGGACGGCCGCGCCGGCCACGGCGTGATAGCTCGAGGGCGGAACCGGCACCCAGAGGTCCTCGCACACCTCGGCCGCGAGCGAGAGCCCCGGCTCACCCGCCACGTCGAAGAGCAGATCGACGCCGAACGGGGCGCTCTGCCCCGCCAGACCGACCTCCGTCGAGAACGCGTCGCGTGCGGCCGAGAACCAGCGCTCCTCGTAGTACTCCTTGTAGCCCGGGATGAAGGACTTCGGCACGACGCCGCGCAGGCGCCCGGCCTGGACGATGGCCGCCACGTTGAAGAGCTGGCCGTCGGCGTGGACCGGGAGGCCGAGCGCGAGCACCATCGGGCTCGCTCGTGTGGCCTCCAGGATCCGCGCGAGCGCCCCCTCGGCGCCCCCCACGAGCGAGCGCAGGTTGAAGAAGAGGTCGCCGGCAGTGTAGCTGGTGATGCCGAGCTCTGGGCAGACCAGCAGCTGAACTCCCTGTCGCTGCGCCGCCTCGAATACACCGAGGATGTAACCGGCGTTGGCGTCGGGGTCGGCGACGCGCACCCGCGGCGCCGCCGCGGCCACCCGCAGGAATCCGTGAGGGGCGGAGCTCAAGTCACTTCAGGATAACCGCGGCGGCCAGGGGGCCGCCACCGCCGGCCGGGCGACCCCCGCGCTGTCGGCCCGAACCGCGGCGCAGCCTGGGTGTTCGAGCCTGGGCGCGCAGCGTCCCAAAGGCGGACGTCCGCCAGTCTTGCGACGTCCGGCCGCGTCCGGAAGCAGAAGAGCGGCCTGAACTTGGACGCTCGACCCCATGGCACGCGGCTTGGAATGCAGGGGCAGCATGGAGCTTTTCTTCAGGGATCTCCGTCTCGCCGTGCGCAGCCTGCTCCGCGCACCGGGCTTCACCGCGACGGCGATCCTCACGCTGGCGCTCGGTATCGGCGCCAACACCGCCGTCTTCGGCCTCGCCTTCGGCCTGCTCCTGAGGCCGATGCCGTTTCCGCACGCCGAACGCCTGGTGCAGGTGTGGCAGACGGAACCCGACAATCCCAAGCGGCCCGTCGCTCCCGCCAATTTCCTGGACTGGCGTCGCGACAGCCGCTCATTCGACGGTCTCGCGGCCTTCACCTTGCGGCGTCGCAACCTGCTCGGCGAGACGCCGGAGCAGGTCGAGGTGGCGTCGGTGTCCGCCGCCTTCCTGCGCGTGCTGGGCATGGCGCCGGCGCGCGGCCGGGACTTCGGGACCGAGGATCGGCCCGAGGCCATCCTCACGCACGCCCTCTGGCAGCGCGCCTACGGCAGCGATCCGGACGCGGTGGGCCGCACGCTGCGCCTCGACGAGAGCGGCTACGAGATCGTGGGCGTGCTGCCCGCGGGGCCGGCCTTCCCGGCCGAGGCCATGCTGTTCACGCGTGCGCCTCGCGAGATCCCGGAGGTCGGCGTCCCGATCGAGGTGGACGTGACGCAGCTCCGCGACGCGCGCTACCTCGGTGTGCTCGGGCGGCTGCGGCCGGAGGCCTCGCTGGAGGGCGCCAGGGCCGAGATGGCGGCCATCGCGCGGCGCCTCGAGCAGCAGTTCCCCGAGGAGAACGCGCAGAACGGCGCCAGCGTCGTCTCGTTGCGCGACAGCCTCGTCGGCGGAACGCACCTCACGCTCTCGCTGCTCGCCGGCGCCGTCGTCCTGGTCCTCGCGATCGCGGTGGTGAACGTGGCGGGCCTGCTCCTCGTCCGCTCGCTGCGCCGCGACCGCGAGATCGCCATCCGCACGGCGCTCGGTGCAGGACGCGGCCGCGTCGCGGCTCAGCTGCTGGCCGAAGGGCTGGTGCTGGGCACGCTGGGCGCCCTGGGCGGGACCCTGCTCGCGAGCTGGGGCGGGCCGCTCTTCCGGGCCGCGCTGCCCGGGGACCTGCCGGCATTCACCGAGAGCCGGCTCGATCTGCCCGTCCTGGCTTTCAGCCTGGGGATCTCGCTCCTGACGGCGATCGTGTTCAGCCTCGTGCCGATCGTCCACACTCGGCTCGATCCGGGGAGCGCGCTGCACGGCGGCCGGGGTGCGACCCGCGGCCCGGGCCGGCACCGTGTTCACGGCGTCCTCGTCGCAACCGAGGTCGGGCTGGCGGTCGTCCTCGTGACGGGGGCCGGCTTGCTGCTCAAGAGCCTGTGGCGCCTCGAGATGGCGGCGACCGGCGTCGAGTCCGCGAGCGTCGTCACGATGCGCGCCTCCCTGCCGGCGGCCCGCACGCTGCCCGAGAGCCGGCGCAAGGCGTTCTTCGACGGAGTCGTGGCGAGCGTCGCGGCTCTCCCCGGCGTCGAGGTCGCCGGCGCCGTCCAGACGCTGCCCTTCGCCGGGCGCGGCATCAGCGCCGGGCTTCGCGTCGACGGTCGCAGCTTCGCGATCGCCGACGTGGTGGATACCTGCTGGCGCGCAGTGACACCGGGCTACTTCGATGCCCTGGGCGTTCCCGTGCTTCGCGGCCGCGGCTTCGTGGCGAGCGACGGCGCCGGCGCGCCGCCGGTCGCGTTGATCAACGCGCGGCTCGCGCAGCGGCTGTGGCCCGACTCGGATCCGGTCGGGCAGCGCATCGGGACGGGCATGGACGGCGAGGACGACGACTACGCGACGGTCGTCGGCGTGGTGGGCGACGCGCCGCAGCAGGGCATCGCGGACGGAGTGCGGCCCGAAATGTACCGGCCCCTCGCACAGCCGAGCCGCTTCGCTGCCGAGTCGATGAGCCTCGCGATCCGCGTGCGCGGAGAAGCGGCACCCGTGCTGGCTTCGCTCCGCGATGCAGTGCGCGCGGTCAACCCGCAGGCGCCGGTGACCGAGGTGAAGCGCCTCGAGGAGCTCCGCCGTGCGACGACCGCCCGCCAGCGCGGCGCCGGTGCCGCGCTGGGGGTCTTCGGCCTGCTGGCACTGCTGCTCGCCGCCGTCGGCCTCTACGGAATGCTGGCGTTCGTCGTCGGGGAGCGCGCGCAGGAGTTCGGTGTGCGACTGGCCCTGGGCGCCCGGCCGGCGGACGTCGTCCACCAGGTCCTGCTCCGAGCGGTCGCCCTGGTTGGAGCCGGCCTCGCGGCGGGTCTCGCCGTCGCGCTGGGCTTCGGCCGCGTCCTCGCAGGCCTGCTCCACGGCGTGACGCCCCGCGACGCGCCGACGATCACCGCTGTGGTCGTGGTCTTGGGCCTCGTGGCTCTCCTCGCGAGCTATCTGCCGGCGCGCCGTGCCTCCCGCGTCGATCCCGCCCTGGCGCTCCGTCACGAGTAGCCCGCACGAGCCGCCCGCGGAGAGGTATGCTCCCGCCGTGGGAGGACGCTCATGGCCTACAGGATCCGACGGGTCGAGTACTTCCACGCCGCCGTCATGGACGCGCCGGGCGAGGCCTACAAGGTGCTCTCGACCTTGGCGGGCCTCGGCGTCAACCTGCTGGCCTTCACCGCCGTCCCGGTGGGGCCGGACCGGACGCAAATCACTCTCTTCCCCGAGCACTCCGACAGGATGACGAGCGAGGCGCGGAAGGCCGGCATGGCCCTCGACGGCCCGCACCGCGCGCTGCTCGTGCAGGGCGACGACGAGCTGGGCGCTCTCGCGGCCGTCCACGAGCGCATCTACCACGCGAACGTCAACGTCTACGCATCGACCGCGGTCACGGACGGCTACGGCAAGTACGGCCACCTCATCTACGTCCGGCCCGAGGACTACGAGCGCGCGGCCAAGGCCCTCGAGGTCTGACGCTCCGCCGTCAGCCCTCGTTCCGGACCAGGATCACCTCGTCGGCCTCTTCGTCGATCAACGCGAGATCGAGGTCGCCGTCGGCGTCGGCGTCGAAGGGCAGCGCGCAGGACGCGGCGCGAGGCGCGTTGAACAGCGTGCGCAGGTCGAAGCTGCCGTCACCGCGGTTCGCGAAGAGCCGCCACTCCCCCGAGTAGCTGGAGGTGAGCCAGTCCAGATCGCCGTCGCCGTCCATGTCGCCCAGGTCCGAGGCCAGGCCGAAGGGCGCGATCGGATAGACGTGCGGCGCTTCCAGACCACCGCGGCCGTCGCCGCGCAGGATGGCGGCGGTGTTCGAGCGGCCGTTGACGGTGGCCACGTCCTCGCGGCCGTCGCGGTCGAGGTCGCCGGCCATGAGCATCCAGGGGCCGCCCCCAGCGTCCTGCGTCCCACCGCGCTCGAAGCGGCCCGAGCCCCGGCCGTTCAGCACCGCGATGCGCTGCGACTGCTGTCCGCCCACGACGAGGTCCATGATGCCGTCGCCATCCATGTCCGCAGCCGCGAGCGCCCATTCGCCCTCGATCCCCGCGTCCATTCCGGGGCCGCCGAGGAAATGGCCCGCACCGTCGTTCGTCAGCAGCGTCACGACGCCGGCGCCGGCGCTGGCGACCGCCACGTCCGTGTCTCCGTCGCCGTCGGCGTCGAGCACGGCGATGCCGCGCGGCGTCTGACCGACCGCCACCGTGCGCGCGGCTTCGAACCCGCCGTCGCCACGCCCGATCAGGATCGAGACCGTGGCGTCGGCGATGTTGACCACGGCCAGATCCACTTCGCCATTGCCGTCGAAGTCGCCCGGCTCCGACGGGCTCGCTCTTCTGCCCACCCCCGCGCGTTCTCCGCGGCGGAAGCGAAACGGGCCGTCGTTCAGGAACACCGAGACGTCTGCGCTGTCCTCGTTCACGATCGCGAGGTCGAGGCGGCGGTCGCCGTCGAGGTCCGAGGCCACCCCGCCGTAGGCCCTCGCGCCGATGTGCGGCAGCGGCCGCGTCGAGAAACGGTCCACCTCCTCGAAGCGCAGGCCGCCGGGCCCGCTTCGGGTCCAGAACGAGAACGCGTAGCCCTCGGGCCGGAGCGTGCGCCCGTCGCTGCCGGCGAGGGACTGCGAGAGCGCGACCACGACGCTCTCGCCCGCCGAGAATGGGCTCTGCGGCTCGAAGACGAGCGTGCGATCGCCCTCCTCGAAGCGGACTGCGCCTGCCGCCGGCCCGCTCCACCTGCCGAAGACGCGCAGGCTCTGCGCCGTCACCGAGTCGCGGCGCAGTGGCCTGTCGAAGCTCAGTGTGATCGCTCCGTCCGTCGGCGCGGCGACGCCGCGGGGCGAGGCATCGACCACCGCGAGGTGGTCCGCTTCGGGTGGGTTGCTGCTGCCGCAGCCGGCGAGCAATGCCAGAGCCAGAAGGGCGCGGCGCACTCCCCGCACGTTATCCGCGCGCACGCCGGCCGGCAAGTGGACTCGCGGGAAGCGGCACACAATAGCCATGCAGTTGCGCATTCAACAGGGTGAACCGCGTTTGCTCGCGGCTTGGAGCCTCGCGTGCATCGCTCTCGCGGCCTGCTCGGAGGAGGGTCCGGCTGGTCCGAGCCGCGCGCTCGGACCGGCGCCGCCGGGCGAGCGCGTGCTGTTCGTCGGCAACAGCCTGACCGAAGCGAACGACCTGCCGCTGATCGTCGAGGCGCTGTCCACGGCCGCCGGCCGGACGCTCTCCGTCGAGAGCGTGACCCAGCCCGGCGTGGCGCTCGAGGACCACTGGCGGCTCGGCACGCAGAACACGATCTCGGGCGGAGGCTTCCGCTTCGTGGTCCTGCAGCAGGGGCCGTCCGCGTTGCCCGAGAGCCGCGTCAACCTGCGGGAGTGGGTGAAGCGCTTCGACACCGTGATCCGCGAGGCCGGCGCGGTCACGGCGCTCTACATGGTCTGGCCCGACCGCAGCCGCGACGGCGACTTCCCGCGCGTCAGCGATTCCTACCGGCTCGCCGCCCTGGACGTGGGCGGCATCCTGCTCGCGGCGGGCGACGCGTGGCGCGCGGCGTGGAGGCGCGATGCCTCGCTCCCGTTGTACGGGCCCGATGGCTTCCATCCCTCGCTGGCGGGTTCGTATCTCGCCGCCCTGACCATCGTCGCCGGCCTGACCGAGGGCTCTCCGCTCGGCCTGCCCGCTCGCCTGCGCTTGCGCAACGGGGCGACCGTGGAGGTGCCCGAGGCCATGGCCCAGGCGCTCCAGGCGGCTGCCGAAGAGGTGCGATCGGGGAGTTGAGCCGCGGTATCATTCCCTACCCATGGCCGGCACCAAGGCGGACGAGGCGCGGGCGCCGTTCCGGCTCGCCAAGGAGACGATGCCCGTGGTCGTGCGCGCGGGCGAGCAGATCATCGTGGGCGAGCTGCACGTGATGCCCAACAAGCGCCTCAAGGACGAGCTCAACATCACGAAGGACGCCTTCATCGCCCTGACGGACGCGCGCGTCTACGAGGCGCAGGGCTCGCGGCTGCTGTTCGCCGCCGCGGTCGTGATGGTGTCGACGGCCCAGATCGTCTGCGTCGCTCCGCTCAATGCGGTCAAGGAGCCCTGGGACGTGGCCTGGCTTCCGGCCGCGGCGCGTCCTCCCGAGTAGCTCCGCCTCGGCTCAGCCGATGCGGCCGTTCGCCGGGCGCAGGCGATCGCGCAGGTCGTGCAGCCCGTCGCGGACCGACACACCGCGCCGCCGGCGCTCCTCGTTCCAGCTGATCACGTCGTCGAGCAGGCTGTAGGCCGCGGGCACGACGAAGAGCGTCAGCGCCGTCGAGACCAGCATCCCGCCCACGAGCGCGATCGCCATCGGCCTCTGCAGCTCGGCGCCGGGTCCGAGCGCCAGGGCCGGCGGCAAAGCGCCGGCGATCGTGGCGAAGGAGGTCATCAGGATGGGCCGCAGCCGGATCGGACACGCCTCGAGCAGGGCCGCGTGGCGCTCCACGCCGCGCGCGCGGATCTGGTTGGTGAAGTCCACCAGCATGATCGAGTTCTTCTTGGCGATGCCCATGAGCAGGATCAGGCCGAGCACGCTGTACACGTTGACGCTCTGCTGGAACAAGAGCAGGGCCATGAGCGCGCCGCTGATCGAGAAGGGCAGCGCCAGCAACACCGTGAACGGGTGCGAGAACGCGTTGAACTGGGCGGCCAGGACCATGTACGCGACGATCAGGCCCATGACGAATGCGAAGAACAGCGAGTCGAACGACTCCTTGAAGGCCTGGCTGCTGCCGCCCGGCACGGCCCGGTAGCCGTCGGGCAGCGTCTCCCGGGCCAGCTCCAGGGTCTTGGCGATCGCGTCGGACTGCGAGGCGCCCGCCGCCACGTTGGCGGTGATCGTGATGGCGCGCTCGCGGTCGTTGCGGGTGATCGCCTGGAGCGTGGGCTCCTGCTCGAGTCGCACCACGTCCCCGAGGTGGACGAGGCCGCCCGCCTCGGTCCGCACCAGGAGCCGCTCGATGTCCTCGGGACGCGCCCGCTGCGGCGACAGCAGCCGGCCGCGCACGTCGAAGCGCCGGCCCTTGTCCTTGAACTTGCCGATGCGCAGGCCGCCGATCGCCGCGTTCACGGTCTCGCCGATGCGCGCCATGCTGATGCCGAGGTCGGCGGCCTTGTTGCGGTCGGGGATCACCTGCACCTCGGGCATGCCGACCTGGTAGTCGCTGTCCACGTCGCTGACCATGCCCGACTGGCTCATCTTCTCGACGAGCTCCTTGCTCTTCTCAGCGAGCACGTCCCAGTCGCGGCCCCGCACCGTGACCTCCACCGGGAAGCCGCCCCGCCGCGTGGCCGAGAAACCCTGCTGCGACGGGTCCTGGAGCGTCCCGCGCGCTCCCGGGATGGCGTTGATCGCGTTCCGGACGACGCCCATCAGCTCCTGCTGCGAGAGCCGCCGCCCGCTGGCCGGGTCGGGAGGCCGCTCGTGGGGCTCCTCCAGCGTGACGAACATGAAGCCGCTGTTGACCTCGCTGCCGCCGAAGCCGCCGACGATGCCGAAGTAGCGCGTCACCTCGGGGCGGGCGGCCAGGATCTGCTCGATCTGCGTGAAGGCGCGGTCGGTGGCGTCGAGGCTGCTGCCGACGGGCGTCTGGAAGCGGAGCTGGAACAGGCTCGTGTCCTGGGTTGGCACGAACTCCTTGCGCAGCAACGGAAAGATCCCGAAGCTCGAAACCACGAAGAAGACGACGGCGGCAGCCATCACCGCGGCGCGGTGACGCAAGGCCGGCACGAGCAGCCTCTGATAGGCGCCGGAAAGCCGCGCGAAGGCCATGTCCACCTTGGCGCCGAAGCTGTCGCCGCGATGCCCGACCTCCAGGAAGCGCGAGCAGCGCATCGGCGCCAGGGTGAGCGCCTCGAGGAGCGAGATGAGCACCGCGACGGAGATCGTGACGCCGAACTGGAAGAAGAACTTCCCGATGATCCCCTTCATGAAGGCGACCGGCAGGAAGATCGCCACGATCGCGAGCGTGGCGGCGGCCGCGGCGAAGGTGACCTCGCGGGCCCCCACCGAGGCCGCGAGCACCTTGCCCTGGCCCATCTCGCGATGGCGGTAGATGTTCTCGAGGACCATGATCGCGTCGTCGACGACGATGCCCACGGTGAGCGTGAGGCCGAGCACGGTGAACGTGTTCAGCGTGAAGCCGAACCCGTAGATGACGATGAAGGTGCCCAAGATCGAGGTGGGGATCGCGAGCAGCACGTTCACCGTCGTGGACCACGAGCCCAGGAACAGCCAGCACACGACGCCGGTCAGCACCGCGGCCATCACCAGCGTGAAGAGGATCTCGCCGATGGCTTCCTCGATGAAGCGGGTGCCGTCGAAGTTGACGCTCAAGGTGAGGCCCTCGGGGAGCTGCGGACGCAGCTCCTCCATCCTGGCCTTGACGTCGCGCCCGACCTGCACGGCGTTGGCGCCGCGCTGCTTCCTGATGCCCATGCCGATCGTGGGCACGCCGTTGGCGCGGGCGATGCGGCGCCGGTCCTCGAGGCCGTCCTCCACGACCGCCACGTCCTGGAGCCGGATCGGCGCGCCGCTTCGGTAGGCGACCACGATCCTGCGGAAGGCGTCGATGTCGATCGCTTCGCCCTCGGCGCGGACGTTCATCTCCCGCTCGGGGGTCTCGATGCGTCCGGCGGGCATCTCGAGGTGCTCGCGCTCGATGGCCGCGTTCACGTCGAGCACGGTCAGGCCGGCGGCCTCCAGGCGCGGAGCGTCGTACCACACGCGCACCGAGCGCTCGCGGTAGCCGCCCATCATCACCTCGCCGACGCCCGGGATCGTCTGGAACTGGGGCCGCAGCACGTTCCGGATGTGGTCGGCGAGGAACGTGGGCGGCCGGTTTCCGGCGAGGGACAGCCACATGATGGGCTGGTCCTCGGGGTTGTTCTTGGTGATGACAGGCGGGTCCATCTCCCGCGGCAGGCGGCGGGCGGCCTGGGCCACGCGCGTCTGGACGTCCTGGAGCGCCGCGTCGATGTTGCGGTTCAGCTCGAACTCGATCGTGACGTTGGCCGACCCCTGGCGGGAGGTCGAGTTGATGTGCTTGACGCCCTCGACGGAGGTGATCGCGTCCTCGACGAGGTCGACGACGTCGGTCTCCATGACCTCGGGCGAGGCGCCCTCGTAGGTCACGGAGACGTTGATGACGGGAAAGTCCACGTCGGGGTTCTGGCTGATCCCGAGGCCTCTCACGACGCCGCCCACTCCCGTGAAGCACAGCAGCCCGAAGCCGATCAGGCCTGCCATCAGCATCCACGCGAAGACGTGGTTGCGGATCGAGATGTCCGCCAGGGTCATCCCCGTCGCGATCTTCGCGGGGTCTTCCCGCTCGTCCTTCACCTCGCGGCGCGCCTCGGAGTCGCTCAACACTGCCTCCGAGCCTATGGCGCGGCCTGCACCAGCACGCCGTCGCCGATGCGGTCCGAGCCCTCGACGACCACGGTGTCGCCGGCGGCCACGCCGGAGAGGATCTCGACGACGCCGGTGCCGGTGCGCAGCCCGATCTGCACCGGCCGGGCCTTCGCCTTGCCGTCCTCCACGGCGTAAGCGATGAAGCCGCGCTCGCTGGCCTGGATCGCGCCCTCGGGCACGACCAGCGTGCCCTTCTTGGATGCCGTCGCGAGCGCCACCTCGGCGAAGAAGCCGGGCTTGAGCACTCCGGGGTTTTTGACCCAGGCGAGCACCTCGACCTGACGCGTGGTGGGGTCGGCCACGTCGCTCACGTGATAGATGCGCGCCGGGAAGCTCTCGTCGCCGAGAGCCGCCACCTTGAAGGTGACGCCCTCACCCTCCTTGGCCTGGAGCGACTCCGCGTCCGAGACCTTGAAGCGGAGGCGCAAGCGGCTGGTGTCTGCCAGCGTCGCGAGCACGTCGCCCTCCTTCACGAACTGGCCGGTCTCGACGCTGCGCGTGTTCACGACGCCGGCTCGCGGCGCGCGGACGTTCGACCGGCGCAGGTTCTCCTGGGCCAGGTCCCGGGCGGCCTTGGCTGCCGCGGCCGCCGCCGACAGGCGCTCGGCCTCGCCGCGCGAGCGGTTCAGCTCCTCGGCCGACACCAGCTCGTCGCGAGCGAGCGCTTCGCGGCGTTCGAGATCCCTCTCGGAACGGCGCAGCTCGGCGAGCGCGGTCTTGTGCTGTGCCTCGGCCCGCTCCGCGTCCAGCCTGTGGCGTTCCGGATCGATGCGCAGCAGCACGGTCTCAGGCGTGACCCGATCGCCGGCCTGGAACAGGACCTCGGCCACGGCGCCCTCCACCTGAGCGGGCACGCGCACCATCTCGTCGGCCTCCAGTGAGCCGAGGGCCTGCACCTTGTAAATGACGTCCTCCACCTTCACCGGGGCGACGCGCACGCGCAGCGGCGGCGGGCCCGAGCGAACGGCGGGCGTCGCCTGGGTCTTGCCGCAAGCGCAGAGCGGTAGAAGCGCGACACAGGTTGCCAGAGCGAGGGGAAGACGCATCGATCTCCGAAAACGCCGCGAGGGCGGAGGTTCATTGTCCCTTGTATCGCAGCGCGGGGCCAGCGCGGGAGCCGTCTCAGGCCTGTAAAACGTTGTGACGCGTGCGGGCGAAGTGCGCAACGACGGCAGTCGCCAGCAACGCCAGTCCGATGACGTCCTGACGCGGATCGGCCGAGAACAGCAGCAGCCCGGCGGCTCCGAACAGCAGCCGCTCGACGAGCGACGCCGGTTGGCGCACGTAACCGCCGAAGGCCGCGGCGAGCGCCGACACCGCGATGAGCGCGGTGACGACCGTGCGAGCGATGCTCGCCGGTGGGCCTTGGAGCAGCAGCCCGAGGCCCTCCGGGCTGAGCGTGAACATGAACGGCGCCAGGAACGCCGGCAGACAGTACTTCCAGGTCAGCATCATCGTGCGGAACGGATTGCCGCCGGTGAGCGCCGCGGCGGCGAACGGCGAGAGCGCGGTCGGCGGAGACACGTCGCCCAGCACCGCGTAGTAGAAGATGAACATGTGCGCCGCCGGCGCGGCGACGCCCACGTGCTCGAGGGCGGGCACGATCGTGACCGCGGCGATGATGTAGGACGCCGTCACCGGCACCGCGAGGCCGAGCACCCACACCGCCACCGCCGCGAAGACGACGGTGAGGAATGAGGAGCCGCCGGCCAACGCGACGATGATGCCGGAGACCTTCAGGCCCAGGCCTGTCAGCGTCACGATCGACACGATCACGCCCGCGGTGGCCGTGGTCGCCGCCACCGACACCACCCCGCGCCCACCGTCCTCGAACGCTCGCAGCAGGCCGCTGCCGGCGCCACCCAGCGCGAGCGCAGCGAGCAGCCCGAGGAAACACGCAACCGACGGCCGCTGTCCCGCGGCCATCGCGACCGCCGCGACGCCCAGCGTGACGAGGCCGGCGCGTGCCGGAACCAGCCGCGTGTCGGGACGGATGAAGCCGAGGCCGAATGCGATCAGCAGCGACCAGAACACGGCCATGAACGGCGTCAAGCCCAGCACCATCAACACGGCGACCGCACCGAGGGACAGGAAGTGGTAGCCGTGCTCGCGCGTGAGGGCGCCCAGCGAGCGCGTCTCGCTCGGCTCCACGGCATGCGTGCCGAGACGGCGTGAGTCCGCCTCGATCATCAGGAAGCAAGAAAGGTAGTAGAGGATCGTCGGCACGGTCGCCATCACGAGCACCTTGAGGTACGAGATCTTCAAGTACTCCGCGATCAGGAAGGCCGCCGCGCCCAGCGTGGGCGGCGAGAGCAGCGCTCCGATCCCTGCTGCGGCGAGGATCGCGCCGCCCCGGTCGCGGTCGTAGCCGGCGCGCTTCAGCATCGGCCAGGCCAGCGAGCCGAGCGTCACGGTCGTGGCCACGCCGCTCCCCGAGACCGTGCCCAGCAGGAAGCCGGCTGCGGTGACGGTGCGCCCCGGCCCCGCTCCGCTCCGCGAGCGTCCGAGCGCCGCAAAGCTCCAGTCGATGAAGAAGCGGCCCGCGCCACTCTGCTCGAGCACCGCGCCGTACAGAGTGAACAGCACGATGAAGGTCGCCGCCACGTCGAGGGGCGTTCCGAAGACGCCCTCGAGGGTCAGGTAGTTCTGCCCCACGATGCGCGGCAGCCGATAGCCGCGGTGGTCGAAGGGCTCAGGGAGGTGCGGCCCGAGGTACGCGTAGAGCAGGAATGCGACGGCCGTGGCTGGGAGCGCCCATCCCGTGGTGCGGCGCGTGGCCTCGAAGACCAGCAGGATCAGGACGGCGCCCCAGAGCACCTCGGCGCGCGTCGGGTTCGTGACGCGCTGAAGGGCCTGCTCGTAGCGGAGCAGAAGGAAGCACAGGCTCACGAGCGCGAGGAGGCCCAGTGTCAGGTCATACCAGGGCGGTACGCCCGTGCCCCGGCGGCGGCGCGCCGGGTATACCAGGAACGACAGGAGCAGGACGAGCAGCAGGAAGGCCGCGCGGTAGGCGTGGGCCGGCAGGGAGAACTGCGTCCAGTAGAGGCCGAGGAGCGAGATCAGGACGCCGAGCGCCCGCGCCACCCATCCGGCGCCGCCCTCGAGTCGCCGCGTCCGCGCGTCGCTCTCGAACTCCTCGAGGACGTCGCGGGCGTGGCGCTCTACTTCGGCCAGACGCCTCTCTCCTCGTAGTAGCGGACGGCGCCTGGATGAAATGGAATCGCCGAGCCGCGCGCGCCGCCCTCGAGGCTCAACGTCGCCGCCTCGGGATGGATCCGCCGGATCTCGTCGAGGTTGTCGAAGAGCGCCGCCAGCAGCCGCCTCACGAGCGCTTCGGGCATGCGCGCGTTCACGAACAAGACGTTGGAGACACCGACGCCCGGCACGTCGTCGTACTGGCCCGGGTACGTCCCCTTCGGCAGGATCATGCGCTCGTAGACCGGCCCGGACTCCGCGCGCATGGCCTCCACCTGGGACGCCGCATCGAGAAACAGGATCCGCTGGCGCGAGGTGGTGGCGAGGTCGGTGACGGCGGCGGTCGGTGTGCCGCCGATCCAGAAGAACGCGTCGACCTTCTCGTCGCGCAGCGCGCCGGCCGACTCCGCGACGCTCAGGTTGTCGCGCCGGATCTCGCGCCGCGGGTCGATGCCCGCCGCCGCGAGGATGCGATCCGCCGCTGCCTCGGTGCTGCTGCCCGCGGATCCGACCGACACGCGCTTGCCCTTCAGGTCGGCGAGCGCCTTCACGCCGGTGGCTTCGGCCGCGACCACGTGGACGTAGCTCTGGTAGAGGACGGCGATCGCGCAGGCGGGGATCGGTCCGGTGTCGGCGTAGGACGCCCGGCCGCGGAAGGCGTCCCAGGCCGAGTCCATCGTGGAGAGGCCGAGGTCCGCCTCCTGGGCGTTCACGAGCTTCATGTTGTCGACCGAGCCGCCGGTGACCTCCGCGGTCGCCTCGACGTCCTTCGCCTTCGCCGTCAGCACGCGCGCGAGGCCGCCGCCGAACGGATAGAAGACTCCGCCGGTGCCGCCGGTCGCGATCACCAGGCGCAGCTTGCCCTTCGGCACCTCCTGCCCGGCGTTCTCGGGCGTACAGGCACCACGGGGGTCGCTGGGCGTGGCGGCGGCAGGCTTGGGCGTCGCCGGCGGCGCGCCGTCACACCCGGCGAGCAACAGCAGAAGCCCGAGAGCGCAGAAGAGGAGCATGAATGAGAGAGATGGAATAATGACACCTCGGAGGAAGACGCGTCCATGCACAACCCCTTCGTGCCCGAGACCCTCGAGGGCTGGGCCCTGCTGCACCAGATGTTCCGCGTGCGCTGGTCCGCATGGCGGGCGCTCGGCGCTGGCGAGCGGACGCGGATCGCGACGGAGGCCGCCACGGCTCTCGCGGCCATGCAGCGCGACCAGGAGGGCATGACGGCCGTGTCCACGCTCCTCGGGCACAAGGGTGACCTGATGCTCGTGCATTTCCGGCGCGGCTTCGAGGCGGTCCAGGCCGCCGAGCTCGCGGTCGCGGGCCTCGGCCTCGAACCCTATCTCGAGCCGACGACATCCTACGTCTCGATCGTCGAGCTGGGCATGTACGAGATGACGGCGCAGATCCACGCAAGGCTCCAGGAGCGGGAGCTGAAGCCCGGGTCGGACGAATACGAGAAGGCCTTCGACGCCGAGATGGAGGAACAGCGCCGCCGCGTGCTCGGCCGGCTGTTCCAGGAGGTTCCGTCGCGTCGGGCCGCGTGCTTCTATCCGATGAACAAGCGCCGCGGCGAGATCAAGAACTGGTACGCGACGCCGTTCGAGGAGCGCGCCCGCATGATGCGCGAGCACGGGGTCGTGGGGCGCCACTACGCCGGACAGGTCACCCAGATCATCTCGGGTTCGATCGGCATGGACGACTGGGAGTGGGGCGTCGACCTGTATGCCGACGACATGGTGGTCTTCAAGAGGCTCATCTACGAGATGCGCTTCGACGAAGCATCCGCCTGGTACGCGGAGTTCGGGCCGTTCTATGTCGGCCTGCAGTTCTCACCCGCCGAGCTGCCGAAGCTCCTCGCCGGCGAAGTGCCGGCCCTTCTGGGCCGGAGCTGAGTCGCGCGGCGGTATACTCGCCCCATGTCGCCCGTGCTGCGCAGCCACTTCGCCGACTACGCGCGCTTCCACGCGACGCGCGGCAACCAGGCCTGCCATTCCGTGGGCATCCCGATGATCATGTTCGCGATCCTGGCCATGCTCGCGCACGTCGGCATCGCCCCCATGGGCGGCTTCATGCTGACGGCGGCCGAGCTGCTGCTCGCCGCGATCACGATCTACTATCTGACCCTCGACGCGGTGCTGGCGCTGCTGATGCTCCTGGTGGCCGCGGTCTTCGTGGCCGTAGGCCGCCACGTCCCGCTGCTTTCGGCGTTGAGCCTGTTCGTGCTCGGCTGGATCCTCCAGTTCGT
>DATFEN010000205.1:0-5008 GCA_035251085.1 Vicinamibacteria bacterium
CGCCTCCAATCTGCGCACCACGCAAGGCGTGGGCGTGAAACGAAGGGAAACAAGCCGTGACGTTCCTATGGCGGCGCTTCACACGGCCGTCACGCGAAGGTCGAGGCCCCCCGCCACGATCGAGGCGTGGACGAGAGAAGCGAGGCCGTCGTGTTCTTCATCGATGCCGGCGGCGGGCATCGCGCCGCGGCGCATGCCCTCGAGGCCGCGCTCGCCGAGCGCCCTGAGCTGCCTCTCCGCCTGAGGCCCGTACCACTTCAGCGCGTGCTCGCGCCGCTCGACTTCGTGGCCCGCCTCACCGGGATCTCGCTGGAGGAGGCCTACAACGGGATGGTGCGGCGCGGACGCACGCGCTTCCTCGTCCCGCTCCTCCGGGGCCTCCAGCTCACGATACGCGCCCGCAGGCGAGCGCTGGCGCGCCTCATCGCCGAGGAGCTGCACCGCACCCGGCCAGCGGTCGTGGTGTCGGTGACGCCGAACTTCAACGCCGCGATCCGAGACGCCGTGCACGCGGCGCTGCCGTCTGCGCGCTTCGTCGTGATGCTGACCGACTTCGCCGACTTCCCGCCACACTTCTGGATCGAGCCCGGCATCGACCGGGTGCTCGTCGCCACCGAGCACGCGGCCGAACAGGCGGTCCGAGCCGGACTGCCGCGCGAGCGCGTGACGCGCATCTCCGGCTTGCCGCTGCATCCCCGCTTCTATCCGAGGATGGGAGGAGGGGCTCGCGCACGCGTGCGTGCGGAGCTCGGATTCGTCGATGAGGATTTCGTTGCGCTTCTGCTGTTCGGAGGGAAGGGGGCGCCGGAGCTCCTGCCCCTGGCCGAGGAGCTGCTCCGGATGCCCATGCTGCGCGTGGTTGCGGTGTGCGGCGACAACCCCCCGCTCTTCGACCGCATGGGGCCGCTCGTGGGCCGCTCGCGCGGACGGCTCGCGCGCTTCGGCTTCACCGACCGCATCCCTGAGCTGCTGGCCGCCGCGGACGTTCTGGTCACCAAGCCGGGCCCCGGCTCGTTGGCAGAGGCCTTTCACCAGCAAGTGCCCGTCGTGGTGACGTCGAACGGGCGCACCATCCCGCAGGAGCGCTGGAACGCGCGTTTCGTCGAACAGAAGGGCCTGGGCCTCGTGGTGCAGAGCCACGTCGAGGCACCCGCGGCAGTGCACCGCATCGCGACCGAGGAGCCGCTGCGCACGCGCTTCCGCTTTGCGCTCCGCTGCCTCGGAGAGAACCGCGCGATCGACGAGGCGCTGGACGCGCTGGCCGCGGAGCTCAGGGGCTGAGCACGCCGCCTCCACCGTCATCGCCTGATACGATGGCCGCGATGTCGACCTCGCCGCCGCGCTTCGAGGCCAAGCCCCTCTACCGGCGCCTCGACCGGCTGTTCGGCGCGCTCGCTCCCAACCGCCCGCAGGGACAGCTGCTGGAGTCGTTCCTGGTGGAGTTCTTCCAGGAGCTGAAGGACGACCTGCGCCTGCAGGCGGCGTCGCTCTATGCCGAGCAGCGCGACGACTTCGCGTTGTTGCGTCACCTCGGCGCGGCCCCAGCGCCGGCCGACACGCTGCCGCACTCCGCGCCGCCGCTGCAGCTCGCGTTCCGCCATCGCGTGTACGTGTTCGCCGACGCCGAGGGCGAGGCCTCCCCCTTCCGCTTTGGGGTCACGCCGCGGGGCGCGGCCGCGGCCCTGGTGCTGGGCCGGCGCGGCAAGCGTCACGTGTTCTTCTTCGCCCTCGCCGACGGCTGGGTGATGGAGGAGCTGGACTTCGCGCTCAACACCGTGCGCGCAGCGCTGGGCTCGCGCCTGCTCGACGAGCGCGTGCGCGGCAGCTTCCAGCAAGCGGCCGAGATCCAGCAGAGCCTGCTCGAGGAGCCGCCGGACTTCCCCGGCTTCGACATCGCCTGTCGCTCGCTCGCGGCGGAGGAGGTGGGAGGCGACTTCTTCGACTTCCTCCCCTTCGACGCCGACCTGCTGGGCATCGCCATCGGCGACGCCAGCGGCCACGGCATGCCGGCCGCGCTGCTGGTGCGCGACGTCGTGACGGGGCTGCGCATGGGCATCGAGCGCGAGCTGAAGGTCACCCATGTGTTCCGCAAGCTGAACCGCGTGATCCACCGCAGCAACCTCTCGAGCCGCTTCGTGTCGGTGTTCTACGGAGAGCTCGAGCCGAACGGCACGCTGCTCTACGTCAACGCCGGCCACCAGCCGCCCCTCGTCTTCGACGAGATCGGCGTCCATGAGCTCGCCACGGGCGGCACTGTGATCGGTCCATTGCCCGAGGCCGATTTTCGGCGCGGCTTCACGCGGCTCGCCCCGGGGGCGACGCTGGTGATGTGCACCGACGGCATCCTCGAACGTCGCAACCCGGCGGGGGAGTTCTTCGGCGAGGAGGGGCTCAAGGACGTCGTGCGGTCGTGCCTGGGACACACCGCCGAGGAGATCCTCGAGCGCGTGTTTCTCGCGGCGCGCAACCACGGCGACGGCCGGCCCTACGAGGATGACGCGACGCTCGTGATCGTGAAGCGCCTGCCGCCGGCTGCGAAGGAATAGTCCCGTGCTCGGACGTGGCCTACTTCACACGCGTGCAGCGCGCTATAGCCGCCGGCGCACGGCCGCCACGATCGCCTCCGCGTCGATGCCGTGGGCCTTCATCAGCTCGGCGGGCGTGCCGGAGCGCGGGAAGTCCGTGACGCCGAGCATCTCGACCGGCACGCGGCCGTTGATCGCCGCCGCCACCGCCTCGCCGATGCCGCCGCAGACGCTGTGATCCTCGACCGTGAGGATCGCCCTGGTCTCGGCCGCAGCCTTCTGCAGCGTGGCGGCGTCGATCGGCTTGACGGAGTAGAGGTCGACGACGCGGATCGCAACGCCGTCGGCGGCGAGCCGATCGGCGGCGGCGAGGGCCTCGTGGAGCGTCACGCCGGCGGCGACCACGGTGAGCGCGTCGCCGGCTGAGGCGCGCAGCGTCTTCGCGCCGCCGATCGGGAAGGTCTCGTTGTTGTCGTAGAGCACCTTCGTCTTCGGACGCGACGTCCTGAGGTAGACGATCCCCGGCGTACGCGCCGCCGTCTCCACCAGGCGCTCGCTCGAGACCGCGTCGCTGGGGTAGAGCACCGTCGCGCCCAGGACGGCGCGCATCATCGCGAGGTCCTCGAGGGCCATCTGCGAGGGGCCATCCTCCCCGATCGAGACGCCGGCATGGCTGCCGCACAGCACGAGGTGGGCCGGTCGCGAGTACGCCGCCATTCGGATGAAATCGAAGGCGCGCGTCAGGAAGCACGCGAAGGTCGACGCGAACGGGATCTTGCCCTCGCTGGACATGCCCAAGGCTGCACCGATCATGTTCTGTTCGGCGATGTAGCCCTCGGCGAACTGCTCCGGCGCCGCGTCCTTGAGCTTCTCGCTGAAGGTCGAGTTCTTGGTGTCGCCGTCGATCGCCACGACGTTGCGCGACGCCTTGGCGAGCTTGGCGAGGGCGGCGCCGTACGCCTCGCGGGTGGCGACGTCCTGGCCTTTCGTGTAGGCGGGCGTGAGCGCGATCGTTCCCGCGCGCGCCGCAGCCTTCGCAGCGTAGCGCCGAGCCTCCACCGGCCAGGCGATCTCCGTTTCCCCCAGCTCGGCGATCGCTTTCTGGAGTTCCTCGCCCTTCTTCACTGGCTTGCCGTGCCAGCCGTCCTTGTTCTCCAGGAAGGAGACGCCCTTGCCCTTGAGGGTCCGTGCGATCACGGCCTGCGGACGCGCGCCGACCGCGCGCGCTCGGGCCAGGGCGCCGCGGAGGGCCGCGACGTCGTGACCGTCGACGGCCACCGTGTCGAAGCCGAAGGCGCGGAAGCGCTCCTCGTAGACCCGCATCTCGTGCTGGTGCATCGTCGGACCGCTCTGGCCGAGGCGGTTCACGTCCACGATCGCGCACAGGTTCGAGAGGCCGTTGAACGAAGCGAAGGCCGCCGCCTCCCACACCGCACCTTCCGCCACCTCTCCGTCGCCCATCAGGCAGTAGACGCGTCCTGCGGCGTCGTCGGTACGTCGCGCCCAGGCCATGCCGGCCGCGGCCGACAGCCCCTGGCCCAGCGAGCCTGTCGCCACGCGGACCCACGGCGAGTTCGGCGTCGGGTGTCCCTCGAGCGGGCTCGTGAAGCGGCGCAGCTCCAGGAGGTCGTCCTGGATCGCGCCGGCCTCCTTCAGGACAGCCCACAGGATCGGCGCCGCGTGTCCCTTGGAGAGCACGAAGACGTCGGCGTCCCGGCCGCTCGGGTCCCTGGGATCCCAGCGCATCTCCTCGAAGAAGAGCACGCTCATGATCTCGGCGCAGGACAGGCACGTGGTGGGATGGCCCGAGCCGGCCGCGGCCGTCATCTCCAGGGAGTGCCGGCGCAGCTTCTGGGCCATCAGCCGCAGCATCGTGTCGTCGTTGTCGCTCACGCGGGCGCGAGGGTAATCCAAGGCGTGCTGCGCGGGCAAGACGCGCCGAGACATGCGAAGCGCTCGCAGCTATGCTGTGCGCGTGAGAACCCGAGGCCCGATCTCCGCCGGCTCTCTGCTCGTCGCGCTGCTGCTGGGTGCGCCGGCGCTCGCTCACGAGCCCCACACCCCGCCTCCGCCCACGACGGTCGCGCCAACAGAGTCGGAGGACGCGGCTCCCGCCGACGACGTACGCTCTCCTGCGGAGCCCCTCGAGATCGACCCCAGGGCGGCCCTCGCGCAGCATCTCCACAACAAGGTCGTGCACTTTCCGTTCGCTCTCGGCCTGACCGGTGCCGTACTGCTGCTGCTCGCGTATCGCTGGCCTCAGTTCGGGCCTGGTGCGCGTCTGCTCCTGGTCGTGGCCGCCTTCACCGCATGGGTCGCAGTGCGCTCGGGCATCGCCCAGAGAGAGGACCTCGAGGGCGGCGAGCTCCAGCTCTGGCTCGACCGGCATGAGCTCTTCGGCAAGTGGACGGCCGCCGTCGTCACGCTGGCCGCAGCGCTCGCACTCGTCAAGCAGGCGCGTCCGATCCACTGGCTGCTGGCCC
>DATFEN010000225.1:0-17151 GCA_035251085.1 Vicinamibacteria bacterium
ATCTGGCGCGTCCCCGTGGCCATCACCACACCGCCAGCGCTCAGGAACAGCAGGCCCTTGAAAAGCGCGTGGTTGAGCACGTGGAACAGGCTGGCCGCGATCCCCACAGCGGCCAGCTCGGCACGGCCCGCCGAGATCGCCATCATCCCCGAGCCGAGACCCAGCAGGATGATCCCGATGTTCTCGATGCTGTGGTACGCGAGCAGCCGCTTGAGGTCGTGCTGCATCAACGCGTAGAGGACGCCTAGGATCGCCGAGGCGCCGCCGCAGACGAGGATGAGGACGCCCCAGAAAAGGGGCGGCTCGCCCAGGCCGACGACGCAGACCCGGAACAGCCCGTAGATCCCCGTCTTGATGAGGATCCCGGACATCAGCGCCGAGATGCTGCTCGGCGCCGCAGGGTGCGCATCGGGAAGCCAGACATGCAGCGGGATCATCCCGGCCTTGACGCCGAAGCCGCCCAGGAAGAGCAGGAACGCGACATTCCGTACGGGCCCAACCGCAAGGGCGTTGCCGCCGAGGACGTGCTCGAAGCCGAGGGAGGTCGCGCCCCGCGCCAGGAGGAAGAAGCCGGCGATCAGGCAGCCCGTGGCCACGTGGGACATGGCCAGGTACAGGAAGGCGGCGCGGCGGGTCTCGGAGCGCTCGTGCTCTGTCGCGACGAGGGCCGCGTTCGTCAGCGTCATCAGCTCCCAGGCGAACAGGAAGGCGATCACGCCATCGGCCACGAAGACCATCTCCACCGCGCCTACCAGGACGCAGAAGGCCATGCTCACGAACGGCGATCGCCTGCCGAGCGTTCCGCGACCCAGGTACGCCACGCTGTAGACCGCGGTAGGGGCCGCGAGAAGCGCAAGCACGAGCAGGAACCACGCGGACAGCCGATCGACGGCGAAACCCAGCGTGAAGCCCGAGACCGCGTGCTCGAGGAGCTCGCCGCGCAGCGTCTGGCCCGTGTCGAGCAGGTGGACCGCGAGCATTCCGGTGAGGACGGACGCGAGGCACGAGCCCGCGAGGGCGACCCGCCGACTCAACGCGGGACGTGCGGCCAGCGCCAGCCCGAGGGCGATGCTCCCGAGCCGCACTGCAAAGGCCGCCGGGAGCCAGTACGTGGCCTCGGGAATGTCGCTCACCCGTCAGGAACGCCTCGGGGCGGATGCCCCGGCGGCAGGTTGCGTCTTCACGCGGGAAAGGCCGGGCTCCTCGCGAAGGAGTTCGGGCGCGTAGAGCATGCGCCGGCAATGAGGGCATGTGTGGACGGCGGCAGAGCGGCGCGCCCTGTACTCGACCATCGTCGGGAGTCGGACGTGACAAGCCGCGCAGGCTCCCCGCTCGATCGCAGCGACGACCGGAGTGCGGCCCGCCTCGAGGAGCAGCTCGTAACGGGCGAGGAGCGGCCGTGGCACCCGGCGCGCCGCCGCCTCGCGATCCTGGCGGCGAGCTTTCGCCCCCGCTTGATCCGCGCCGCGGTCGAGCTCCGAAAGCTCCTGCAGCGCGCGAATATCCTTGGCCGTCGCTTCGATCTTCACTTCGCCGTTCCTTTCGAGGCGGCCGGAGGAGAAACCCTCGCCGCATCGCCGCGGGTACGCTTCGCGTTCGCGGGTTTCACACGACCGTGGCGAACGCAGGCGGCCCGAATCGTGTCCGCCAGATCTTCGATGCGCGGCCCCTCCTGGGTGGAGGCCGAGATGGACCAGCTCGCTCCGTCCGGCGCGACGACGTCGATCCGGAACCAGAACCGGTCGACGGGATGGACTGATATGTCCCACGGTCCGGGCAGGCCGTTGAGGGCGGCACGGAACACCGGGTCGATGGCCGCTTGCCAGCGATGCCCGGCTGGCAGGCGATTGTGGATCGTCACTGTCGCCTTCACAGCCCCGGCCAGCGAGGCCGCGCTCGCGGCCTTCATGGGCGGGGTCCAACCGAAGGCAGCAGCGTGCTGCGTTCGATCGCATGCCGGAGGGCGACGAGCGATGCGGGCCACGAAAGGAACGCCGTGGCACCACTCTCGAAGGCACGCTTGAGGTCAGGGTCTGTGGGCGTCCTGGTGACCACGACGATTCGCGTGCCGGGCGAGAGCTCGCGGATGCGCCGGAAGAGCAGGAGGTCGCTCGCGGCGAAGGGAGTGGCGGCAAGCAGGATCGCCTGCACCCCGACGGTGGCGATCAGGGGCAGCACCGCATCGAGTTGCTCGACGCGGCTGGTCGCGTAGCCGTTCCCAGCCAGCAGACTTCCGAGCTCGAGCTGCCAATCCGGAGCCTTGCCCACGAACACGACGACATTGGGGCTTCGAGAACCGTCGTCGTCGGCCCGCCGCTTCGCTGCCCTCACGAAGACACCGGTCTATGCGGATCGCGTACCCGAACTCCCCTGGGCGCTGTATGTCACTGAGCTGGTGCGGATATCGCCTACGTTCGGTCGCGTCTCAGGATGTGCGAGGGAGCCGGTAAGTGCCGATTCGGCATTGGCCACACAAGGGGAAGCTGGCGACGTGCTGTTCTGGCACGTCAGGGGGGGCGAGCCCTTTCTTCGAACGCCGAATCGGCGCGGCGCCTCAGGGACGACGACCTCGCAGTCCGTAGCGGCGGATCTTCGTGTGCAGCGTACGGAGGCCGATGCCAAGGACGCGCGCGCTCTCCTTGACGGTCGGATAGGAGTCCAGTGTCCGTCGGATCACCTGCCGCTCGACCTCGTCCAGACGGCTTCCCACGGCCACCTGGATCAACCCCGCCTCGATCCCTCTCACGTTCATCGGCAGGTCCCCGACGTCGATCGAGCTCCTCCGGCCGATGAGTGCGACGCTCTCCATCACGTTGCGAAGCTCGCGGACGTTCCCCGGCCAATCGTAGCGCCCGAGTTGGGCCGTTGCATCGGCGGTGAGGCGCTTCGGAGGAACGTGTGCGTTTCGCGCGATCTGGTCGAGCAAGCGTCGGGCCAGGACCGGAATCGCCTCCTTGCGCTCGCGGAGAGGCGGCACTCGAAGGCTCATGACCTTGAGCCGATAGTAGAGGTCCGGCCGGAATCGGCGCGCCGTCACGGCGTCCTCGAGGCTGACGTTGGACGCGGCGACCACGCGCAGGTTCACGTTGATCTTGCGCGTTCCTCCGACGCGCCGGAACTCGCGGCGCTCGATCGCACGCAGTAGCTTCGCCTGGCAGCTCAGGCCCATTTCGCTGACCTCGTCCAGGAACAAAGTGCCTCCGTCGGCTGTCTCCATCACGCCGGGCTTGGCCTGGTCCGCGCTGGTGAAGGCTCCTTTTTCGTGTCCGAAGAGCTCGCTTTCCAGGATCGGGTCCGACAGCGTCGCACAGTTGATCGGGACGAACGGCCCTGCGGCGTGCTGGCCGAGCGTGTGCAACGCGCGGGCGATCAGTTCCTTCCCCGTACCGCTCTCACCCAGGATCAGCACAGTGGAGTCGTGGGGGGCCATGCGCTTCAGCGTATCGAACAGCGCCTGCATGGCCCGCGATTCGCCGATGATGCCCAGCCTGGCCATCTCGGCGCTCGCCACGGAGGGCGGAGTCGAGACGGTGCCGTCCTCGCCCGCGCGCTCGATGCTGCGGTCGAGAGCGGCGAGCAGGTTGTCGACCTGGATCGGTTTGGTGAGGAAGTCCGACGCGCCGCGGCGCATCGCGTCGACGGCCGCATCGATCGTGCCGAAGCCCGTGACGACAACCACCGGGAGTCCGGGCGACTCGGCGAGTACGGCGTCGAGCACGGAAAGGCCATCCATGTCCGGGAGCTTGAGGTCGAGGATCAGGGCGTGAAGCGTCTCTCGCCGCGCCACCGCCAGCGCAGCTCGGCCGTTGCCTGCCTGGTGCACGACCTCGCCGCGCTTCTCGAGGACGTAGGTCAGGCTCGCGCGGCTCTCGGCGTGATCCTCGACCAGCAGTATCGACCGACCTCCAACCACCGTCTACGGCTCCACCGCCTCGGCAGGGAACACCATCGTGACCGTTGTCCCCTCGCCGGGGCTGCTCGAGATCTCGACCGAACCACCGTGCTGCTCGACGATGCGCTGCACGAGCGGCAGGCCGAGGCCGGTTCCCCATGCCCGCGTGGTGAAGAAGGGTACAAAGGCCTGCCCTCGAGTCTGCGGGGTCATGCCCTCGCCGTCGTCGCTGACGCTGATCTCGAGGCGCCGGCTGTCGCCGGATGTACGCAACACCACGTGGCCCCCTGGACCCGTCGCCTGAAGCGCGTTCAAGACGAGGTTGAGCATCGCCTGCTTGAGCTGGAACCCGTCGAGCCGCGCCGTGCCCGGCCCCTGTAGATCCAGAGCCAGGGATACGCCCTTCTTGGAGCATTCGGGGGTGATGAACCCCGCCAGATCCGCGAGCAGATCATGCACCGCGAGCCGCTCGACGTTCAGTTGCGGGGGCCGGGCGAACCGGAGAAACTCCGAGACGAAATCGTCGAGGCGCTTGATCTCGGCCGCGATCTTCGCCAGGACGACGAAGACGTGGGACTGCCGGTCGGGGGCCAGTTCCGCGAGCTCCTGTTCCAGGATGCTCAGGTTGATCTGCACCGAGTTGAGAGGGTTGCGGACCTCGTGGGCAACGCCAGCAGCGAGCGTCTCGATCAGCTCGGGCGTCTGGTCGCGGGTCATGCTTCGACGGGAGGCTATTCTCTCACGCGACAGCACCCCGTACCCGGCAACCAGGAGGACGGGAGCTACGCATTCGTCCAGCAGGGGATCGCCCAGGTGACCGGCTTCCGCCTGGACATGACCACCGACTTCGACGGCTTAGACCTCCCGCCGGGCGGGCGGCTTGTCACCCACGCGCCAGGTGTTAGGGTCGGGCGGTGGGACGAGCCGCAGCCAGCGTGCGGCCGGGGTGTTGCCGCCCCTCAGAACGGCTTGCGGAAGGACAGCCAGAGGATCAAGGGCACGCCGATTCCAAACAGCGGGATCGCCAGTGTCCGCAACATCTCCTCGACCCCGAGGCCGCGGGCGAGCTGGCGGTCGAAGGGCGGCGCCTGGGTGCGGCGGAGGCCTCGGGCGGTCCAGGCGTGGGCGACGAACGCGTGCATCGCCTCCATCGGCACGACCAGGAACGCGACGAGGCCGAGCTTCAGGGCGAGCCACCGGGCTCGAGTCGGGCCGGGGGCCTGGGACTCCGCGAGCAGCCAACCGCTGGCGAGCGCGACCAGGAGCAGCCCGTGCTCGATCGCCACCAGCCATGCGAGGGCACGGCGCCGCTCCAACTCGCGGCCCGCATCGCCGGCCGCGCGCGCCCGCGCGGCGCAACCGCTCTGCAGAACGAACACGCCGACCCAGGCGAGGGCCGCACCGAGGTGGACGTAGCGGAGAATCGGAGGCCGGCTAGCGCTTGAGCCCAGCCAACAGCTGCCGAACCGAAGCCGCCTCGGGTGCGTTCGGGGCGAGGCGCAAGAAGGTCTCGAAGTCCGCGATCATCTTGTCGGGCTGCTTCTTGTTGTAGTACGCGTGGCCGCGCCACAGATACGCATAGGCCACATCGGGCTTCGCCGCGATCACGCCGCTCATGGCGGCGATCGCGTCGTCGAAGCGCTTCTGCCCGACCAGCGAACCGCCAAGGGCGTGGGCTCCGTCGGGATGCGTGGCGCAGGTCGCCAGCGCCTGCCGCGCTGGCGGCTCCGCCTCGACGAACTTCTTCTGCTGAACGAGCGAGCGGGCCTGCGAGGCCAGCTGTGCCACCTGGGGCTGCGCGCAGGGATCCTGGGCCAGGGCTGACCCCGGTCTCACGGACGCGCAACCAGCCACGACGAATCCGAGAATGACTGCGCTTTCGATTCTCATGTCCTCTCCTCGACCAGGAGGATGTGGTTGATGTTCACCCAGGGCACCATCACCTGGCTCACCACGGTCTCGATCGTTCCGCCCTCCGCGATGGTTCGCTCGACCTCGAAGACGACTCCGATCGCGTCCGAGAAGAGCACGGTGCAGTTCTGGTAGTTGTTGGATTTCGTCACCACTTCCTTGAGCTTGGCGCCGACGCCCAGCCCCTGCTGCATGCTCCCTCCTGCTCCCTCAATCCTAGTACGCGACGCTCAGTCGTAGTACTCGAGGCCCAAGTGGGTGATCAGCTCTTCACCCTTCAGGTGGCGAAGCGTGTTCTTGAGCTTCATGAGCTGGATGAAGATGTCGTGCTCGGGGTAGAGGCCGGGGGCCGTCTGGGGGCTCTTGAAGTAGAAGCTCAACCACTCCTGGATGCCGCTCATCCCCGCGCGCTGCGCCAGATCCGAGAAGATCGCCAGGTCGAGGACGATCGGCGCGGCCAGGATCGAGTCGCGGCACAGGAAGTCGACCTTGATCTGCATCGGGTAGCCCATCCACCCGAAGATGTCGATGTTGTCCCAGCCCTCCTTGTTGTCGCCGCGGGGCGGGTAGTAGTTGATGCGGACGACGTGGTGGATCTTTCCGTAGAGGTCCGGATACAGATGCGGCTGGAGGATGTGCTCCAGCACGCCGAGCTTGCTGACCTCCTTGGTCTTGAACGACTCGGGGTCGTCGAGCACCTCGCCGTCCCGGTTGCCGAGGATGTTCGTGGAGTACCAGCCGTTCATGCCGAGCAGGCGCGCCTTGAAGCCCGGCGCGAGCAACGTCTTCAAGAAGGTCTGGCCGGTCTTGAAGTCCTTGCCGCCGATCGGCGTGGCGGTGTCCTTCGCGAGCGCCTCCATGGCCGGGAAGTCGGCCGAGAGGTTCGGCGCGCCGTTGCAGTACGGGATGCCCGCCTTGATCGCGCAGTACGCGTAGATCATCGACGGCAGGATCTCGGGGTGGCTCGCGTCGAGGCCCTTCTCGAAGCTCTCGATCGTCGAGTGCACTTCGCCGGCGGCGCGATACACCTCGGTCGAGCCGCACCAGACCATCACCATGCGGTCGAGGCCCTTCTCCTTCTTGAAGCGCGCGATGTCGTCGGAGACCTGCTCGGCCAGCTCGCGCTTGCTCTTGCCCTTCTTCACGTTGGGCCCGTTGAGCTTCTTGACGTACTGGGGATCGAACACGGCGGGCCACGGCCGGACCGCGTCGAGGAAGCCTTTCAAGGGCTCGAGGTGCGAGGCCTCCAGGACGCCCGCCTTGCGCGCGGCCTCGTACGCGCTGTCGGGGTACACGTCCCAGCCGCCGAACTCGACGTCCTCGAGGCGGGCCAGCGGAACGAGGTCCTTGATCAGGGGGGAGCGATTGTCGGTGCGCTTGCCCAGCCGGACCGTCCCCATCTGGCTGAGGCTGCCAATCGGTTTTGCAAGGCCCTTGCGCACGGCCTCGACACCGGCCACGAACGTGGTCGCCACGGCTCCCATGCCCGGCAGCAGCACGCCGAGCTTCCCAGTCGCCGCCTTGATCGGCCGGCCCTTTGCATCAGCCATGGACGCATCCCCAGTGGTTGCGGAGCATCGCGTCGCTCCTCGCAAAGGCGTGATGCTATCACGGACCCAAGAGCGCGGGCCGGGGAGCGGGCTAGGACTGGACCTGTGGAAGCCGGCCGCTCGATGTGAGGAAGTCGAGCGCCGCCGACACCAGCTCGCGGTCGTGGCGCGGGCCGACGAAGCGGCCCTCGCCGAGGTGGTAGTGGAGGATGCCGGAGCGCGGCAGGTTGGCGTCGGTATCGAACGAGTAGAACATCAGGATCCGTGTCGTCTTCGACATCCCGCTATCGTCGAAGAAGTCGAACCTCAAGTTGTGCATCGACAAAGATGCCCCTTCCCGTCAGAGCTGGCCGCTTGATCGCAGCGTTTCGGAAGAAACGCTACGCAATGTAGTGAGCCGCAGCTTCGCTTGTCAAGGGTGGATTCACTCGCATCAGGCGCGGGCTTGCGCGAGTCGCATGCATCGCGCCCTAGACTGGAGCGAGCGCGAGGCAGCCGTAACAAAATCTACTCAAGGCTCCCGCTCGTGATCGGACGCACGAAGCGTCACGAGCGTCGCGCCCCAGCCGCCGAGCTCGGGCGAGGCGTCCTCGCTCGCGAGCACGAACGGCAGCGCCGCCAGCAGCCGACGCACCACCGCTCGCTGCACGCCACGGCCGCGGCCGTGAACGACGCGCGCGCGCAGGATGCCTCGGGCGCGGCACTCCCTCAGGTACTCCTCGACCACCGACGGGACGTCGCGCGGCGCGAAGGCGTGGAGGTCCAGCGTGCCGTCGATGGGCAGCTCGAAGGAATCCTCCTCGGACAACTCCGCGACTCTCGGCTATTCTCATCCTCGCATGCTTCGGCGCCTGCCGCTCGTCGCTCTCCTCGGCGCGGCATGCGCCTCGCCGTCCCTCGCCCCACCACCGGGCCTGGCGATCTGCGGTGACGGCGTCGCCCAGGCGAGCGAGGACTGCGACGATGGCAACGACGACGACGACGACGCGTGCCTGCGCACCTGCGAGACGCCGGCCCGGTTCGTGCCGAGCGATCCTCACCTCCATGGCCACGGCTGCGGCGGCGACCTCGACCCGAGCGATCTGGTGGGACTCTTGAGCGGCCGCGGCATCGAGGTGGCCACACCGCTGGTGTGGGGCGACGGCTACGACGAGGACAGGGGCTTCTTCACCGGCCAGGACGCAAGCGTCTCTCGGCCCGGGGCATTGCTTCACTACGAGATGGAGATCTCCCACTTCCCGGCGGCCCAGACCGGCCATCTGCTTCTCTACGGGCTCCGCTCGATCGACTTCTCCTCGAGCCCCTTCACGCGCCCGCGCTCAGGGCTGCCGGTCAACGACTGGGCGCGCGCGCAGGGCACGCAGGTCGTGGTTGGAATGGCGCACGGGGAGTTCTGGCCGACGGGCGGACGCTTCCCCGAGCTGCCCGAGACCTGCTGCATGCCCTACGACTTCCTGCCCGAGGCGATTCGCGGGCGGGTGACGTTCATCGGCACCGAGCACCGCGAGGGTGTTCCCGCCGTCGATGCGCCCACGGCCTTCCTGCATCGCATCGCCCTCAGCGCCGGCGCGCGCGTGGCCCTGACCGGCGCCAGCGACTTCCCGTGCATCAACCACACGCTGAACAACGACACCATCCGCACGGACGTGCTCCTGGACGGCGAGGTGACGTACTCCGCCTGGCTGGCCGCACTCCAGCGGGGCCGGACCACAGTCGCGGTGCGACGCGGCGCCAACATGAACCTGCGCGTGGACGGTGCGCGCCTCGGCGACGAGGTGCAGGTGCGAGCCGGCGACACCCTCAGGGTGACGATCGAGACGAGTCTGCCGGCGCCCGCGGACGTGCAGATCATCGCGAACGGCTCTCCCGTCGCGGTCGCTCACATGCCGGCCGGTCATCAGGCCGGCGCGTTCAAGGTCCAGGCGGACCGCAGCCTGTGGATCCAGGCCGTGGCGCCCTGGGTCGCGACGAGCCCGATCTACGTGGTCGCGGACGGCCATCCGATCCGCGGCGCGCTCGCGGACATCTGCTACGCCATGCGCTACCAGGACCACCTGATCCGCGGCGTCGAGCGGCGCCAGCTGGACCTCGGCGACGAGACGGATCTCGCCCTCGCGGCCTACCGCGAGGTGCGGTCCGAGCTCGCGCGGCGCTTCACCGAGGCGGGAGGGACGACGTGTCCGTGAGCGAGGCGTGGCGCCAGGCCAGCCGTGCCGAGCGCCTCTGCGAGGATCGCGGCGGTCTCCGCGTGCCCGGGCGCGCTCAGGTGTCCCAAGCCGTCGATCGTCACCTCGTCGAAGCCGAGGCCGCGCTCCTCGTAGCTCCTGAGCAGGTCGATCGTCTTCACGCCCTCGGCCTCGAGCAGCGCGGAGAAGTCGCTCGCCCAGCGGTCCGACCGCGCCGTCTGCCGATCGGGGTGGAGCAGCACCAGGAACGCCGCGCCGCGCGTAGCCGCGAGATCCCGCATGGCGACGACGAGCCGGGTCACGAGCGCCAGGGTCGCTCGGCGGTCCTGGGTCGCGAGCCGCCGCCGTTCCAGCCACGACCCGCGCTCCCCGTCGGCCTCCGGCTGCGGTAGGAGCCGTCGATAGAGGCGCGAGTGATCGCGAAGCCAGAGCGCCGTACGCTCGCGCAGCCCGAGGCGCAGGTGCGCATCGTGACGCACGAGCCGACCGCCTTCCCCGAGGGTGAAGAAGGGCTGAGGATGCCTGTCGTCGAACAAGAACGTCGAGAGCATGGCGTCAGCGAAGTCGTTGGAGAGGCAGAAGCCGAGCACCACCACGTCGGGCTCGAGGGAGAGGCCGAGGCGCTCGAGCCGGATCAACGATTGACCGGGGCCGTAGCCTTGAACGGCGAGGTTCAGGGCCTCCAGCTCGTCGTCGCGCGCGTCGAGGGTGGCGGCGTAGGTCTCGTGGTCGCTCGCGTAGAGGCCGAATGCCACCGAGTCGCCGAGCACGACCACGCGGCGTCGGGACCGGTCGCGGGCGCCAGCCGCTGCTCCCCGATAGCCGTGCTCATTGATGGTGGTGACATGGCCTTCGTCGACATAGCGTCCGGGGCGGGGCTCCCACCCGTAGGCGCTCGAATACCTGTGCAGCCGATCGATGCCGCTGGAGTTGGAGTCGGTGAGTGAGCCACGGGCGAGCAGGGCGAGACCACCCTCACCCGCCAGCACCAGTGCGGGAACGGAGACGAGTCCGGCCGCCAGCAGGAGTAGCTCAGGACGCGCCACGGATAGCGTATGGGCCCACGAACGCACAAGATATGGTAGCACTCGGTCGTCCCGAACTGGTCACACCGGAGCGGACGCGAACTCAACGCGCGGACTCTCGGCCGGCTCGTAATCCAGGTTCGGCGCCAGCCAGCGCTCGACTGTGCGCTGGTCGAGGCCCTTGCGGCGACGGTAGTCCTGCACCTGGTCCTCACCGATGCGCCCCACCTGGAAGTATCGGGCGTCGGGATGCGAAAGATAGAGCCCGCTGACCGAGGCTGCGGGGAGCATCGCGAAACTCTCGGTCAGGGAGATGCCCGCGCGCGCCGAGGCGTCGATCAGCTCGAAGAGACGACCCTTCTCGGTGTGATCCGGGCAGGCGGGATAGCCCGGCGCCGGCCGTATGCCGCGGTACTTCTCACGGATGAGGTCGTCGATGCCGAGGGGCTCGTCCTTCCCGTAGCCCCACTCGGCGCGGACGCGTTTGTGAAGCCACTCCGCGAACGCCTCCGCCAGCCGGTCGGCGAGGGCCTTCGCCATGATCGCGGAGTAGTCGTCCCTCTGCTCCTCGAAGCGGGCCACCAGCGCGTCGCAGCCCAGCCCGGCCGTGACGGCGAACGCGCCGAGGTAGTCGAGACGGCCCTGGTCGCGCGGCGCGACGAAGTCCGCGATGGCGTAGTTCGCCTCGCGCCCCTGCTTGTCCGCCTGCTGCCGCAGGAAGTGGAACGTCGTCAGCAGCCCCGAGCGCGACTCGTCCGTGTAGACCTCGACGTCGTCTCCGACGGCGTTCGCCGGGAAGAAGCCGTACGCGCCGCGGGCCTCGAGGCGCTCCTCGTCGACGATGCGGCGCAGCAGGGCCTGCGCGTCGTCGAACAGCTCCTTCGCCCGAGCGCCCCACTGCGGGTGCTCGAAGATCCTCGGGTACGTGCCGACCAGCTCCCACGTGCTGAAGAAGGGCGACCAGTCGATGAAGGGAACCAGCTCCCCGAGCGGCGCACCCACGTCGCGCACGCCGAGGAACTCGGGCCGCGGGATCGCGTAGCCGTCCCAGTCGAGCGCAGGTCGGCGCCGGCGCGCCTCCTCGATGGGAAGTAGCGGCGAGGCCTCGCGCTTCGCCTGGTGTTCCGCGCGAAGCCGCTCCTGCAGACGCCGGTTCTCCTCGACGAAGCCGCGGCGCTGCTCGGCGCTCTGGAGCTGCGCGACCACGGTGACGGCGCGTGATGCGTCGAGGACGTGCACGACCGGGTGCGCGTACGCCGGCGCGATCTTCACGGCCGTGTGCGCGCGGCTGGTCGTGGCGCCGCCGATGAGCAGCGGAACCTCGAAGCCCTGGCGCGTCATCTCGCGGGCGACGTGGACCATCTCCTCGAGCGACGGCGTGATGAGCCCCGAGAGCCCGATGACGTCGGCCTGCCTCTCGCGGGCCGTCTTCAGGATGGTCTCGGCCGGCACCATCACCCCGAGGTCCACGACCTCCCAGCTGTTGCACGCCAGCACCACGCCGACGATGTTCTTGCCGATGTCGTGGACGTCTCCCTTCACGGTGGCCATGACGATGCGGCCCGCCGACCGCGCTCCCGACGATTGCTTCTCGGCCTCCAGGAACGGCTCGAGGTAGCCGACTGCCCGCTTCATCACGCGGGCGCTCTTCACGACCTGGGGAAGGAACATGCGGCCCGAGCCGAACAGGTCGCCCACGACGTTCATTCCGGCCATGAGCGGCCCTTCGATGACCGACAGCGGTCGGCCGTACTTCTGTCGAGCCTCCTCGGTGTCGGCCTCGATGAAGTCCACGATGCCCTTGACGAGGGCGTGGCTCAGGCGTTCCTCGACGGCGCCGCGTCGCCAGTCCTCTTCGCGGACCTCGGCCTTGTCCTTCTGCTTGACGGTCTCCGCGTACGCCACCAGGCGCTCGGTGGCGTCCTTGCGCCGGTTCAGCAGCACGTCCTCGACCAGGTCGCGCAGCTCGCGCGGGATCTCCTCGTAGACCGCGAGCTGGCCCGCGTTCACGATGCCCAGGTCGAGGCCGGCCTGGATCGCGTGGTAGAGGAACGACGCGTGGATCGCCTCGCGCACCGCGTTGTTGCCGCGGAACGAGAACGAGATGTTCGAGACGCCGCCCGAGACCTTCGCCAGCGGCAGCGCCGCCTTCAGCCGCCGCGTGGCCTCGATGAAGGCCACGGCGTAGTCGGCGTGATCCTCGATGCCGGTGGCGACCGTCAGCACGTTCGGGTCGAGGATCACGTCCTGGGGCGGGAAGCCGACCTCCTCGGTCAGGATGCGATACGCCCGCGTCAGGATCTCGACCTTGCGTTCCGTGGTGTCGGCCTGGCCCTTCTCGTCGAAGGCCATCACGACGACCGCGGCGCCGTAGCGCCGGATCGTGCGCGCCTCCTCCTTGAAGACCGCCTCGCCCTCCTTGAGCGAGATGGAGTTCACGACGCCCTTGCCCTGGAGGCACTTGAGGCCGGCCTCGAGCACGCTCCACTTGGAGCTGTCCACCATGATCGGGATCTTCGCGATGTCGGGCTCCGAGGCGACCAGGTTCAGGAACGCGCTCATCGTCTTCTCGGAGTCGAGCATCCCCTCGTCCATGTTGACGTCGAGGATCTGCGCGCCGTTCTCGACCTGCTGGCGCGCCACGGCCAGGGCCGCGTCGAGCTTGCCCTCCTTCACGAGGGCGGCGAAGCGCGGCGAGCCCGTGACGTTCGTCCGCTCCCCGACGTTGACGAAGTTGGAGTCGGGCCGGATGGTGAGGGCCTCGTAACCGGAGAGGCGCGTCATCGGCGCAACGCTCGGCACCCGCCGCGGAGCCACGCCCTTGACCGCCGCGGCGATCGCGCGGATGTGGGCCGGCGTCGTGCCGCAGCAGCCGCCCACGAGGTTGACGAAGCCGGACCGGGCGAACTCGCCGAGGTCGGCGGCCATGATCTCGGGGGTCTCGTCGAACCCGCCGAAGGCGTTCGGCAGGCCGGCGTTCGGGTAGCAGCTCACCAGGACCGGGGCGATCCCCGCAAGCTCCTCCAGGTACGGCCGCATCTGCTTCGCTCCGAGGGCGCAGTTGATGCCCACCGAGAGCATCGGGACGTTGGAGACCGAGTTCCAGAACGCCTCGATCGTCTGGCCCGAGAGAGTGCGTCCGCTGCGATCGGTGATGGTCACGGACACCATCACAGGGACGCGCCGCGCTCCCGAGTCGAACAGCTTCTGGATCGCGAACAGCGCGGCCTTGCCGTTCAGCGTGTCGAAGATCGTCTCGACGAGCAGGACGTCCACCCCGCCGTCGAGCAGGCCACGGGCCTGTTCCTCGTACGCTCGCTCCAGGTCGTCGAAGGTCGTGTCGCGGGCGCCGGGGTTGTTGACGTCGCGAGAGAGGGAGGTCGTGCGGTTGGTCGGCCCCATCGAGCCCGCCACGAAGGCGACCCGCCCGGGATGCGCGTCCCGGAACGCGGCCACGGCCCGCCGCGCGACCTGGCCCGCTGCCCGGTTGATGGCGTAGACGTGAGCCTCGAGGCCGTAATCGAGCATCGAGACCGACGTGGCCGTGAAGCTGTTGGTCTCCACGATGTCGGCGCCCGCCTCCAGGTACTGGCGGTGGATGCCTTCGATCACGTCGGGCCGCGTCAGCGAGAGCACGTCGCTGCAGCCCTTGAGGTCTCGCGGGTGATCCTTGAAGGGCTCCCCGCGGAAGTCGCTCTCGCCGAGGCGCGCCGCCTGGATCATCGTCCCCATCGCGCCGTCGATGACGACGATCCGCCGCGCCAGCAGCTCGCGAAGCTCCTGGGCCGTGTCCGCCATTCCCGCCGAGTGTACCAGCCGGCAGCGAGCCCGCCGTGCCTCATGACGCGAAAAGCCGGTAAGATTCGCGCGCCTCGGGAGGTCGCCATGAGGATCGCGCTCGCCTTGCTGCTCGCTGCGTCGCCCGCGCTCGGCGCGGAGGACACGGCCGCCAAGCCGTTCGCAGTCGAGTACTACTACAAGGCCCGCTGGGGTCACTACGACGAGTTCGTGAAGCTGTTCCGGAAGAACCACTGGCCGCTCCTCAAGCGGCAGAAGGAGCAGGGGCGAATCCTCGAGGTGCGCGCCGACGTCCCCCGCTACCACGGCACCGAGGACGGGCGCTGGGACTACCGCGTGACCATCGTCTGGCGAGACCTCGCAACTGCCTACGAGAAGTGGCCCGACCAGGAGCGCGTCACGGCCGAGCTGTTCGCCGACCGGAAGGCTTTCGAGGCCGAGGAGCAGCGGCGCTTCGAGATCCTGCTTGCCCACTGGGACCTCCCGGTGACGTCCGCCGAGCTGGGGAACTAACTCAGAATTCGCTTGACTCTCGTCGCGACGCCGGCGTAGCGTCTCGCCCCGTCGTCCTCCCTCCAACCTGCGGGCGCGCCGCCGTTCTCCGGCGGCTCGTCATGGTGTGCAGTTGAACCCTGTTTTTCGACGGAGCTCAGGCACGTGCCGCCCTCCTTGCAACGTGGCAGGGGCTCCAGCGGTAGCGCCGACGCTGTTCGCGCGGCGCTGACCCGGCTTCCCTCCGGCGGCCTCGCCGGGCCCGTTTTGCCGGCGAGGCCGCTCTTTACGCGCTGGCCCCGGCAGCCCTTTTGCCTCGTCCCCTTGGAAGGAGGCGAACGTGGCCAAGTCGACTCGGCGTTACGGCAAGAAGGCCAGCACGAAGGTCGAGAAGGCGATACATGAGATGAAGCGGGGAACCCTGCGCTCGGGCCGTTCGGGAAAGACGGTCAAGAGCCGCAAGCAGGCCATCGCCATCGGACTCAGTCAGGCGAGGCGTGACGGCGGCAAGGTCCCCCGCCGCACTGGTGAGCTGCCATGAGCAACGGTAGGCGCCGGCCGATGCGCCTCGGCCATCTGCTCGAGCGCTTCGCCATGCGGGCGACGCACGTGGACGAGGAGGAGCTGCAGACGCTGCGATCGCACTTCCAGAAGCTGAGCCAGATGGCAAAGCGCGATTCGCGTCTCACCGCCTCCCATTCCATCTAGGAAGCGGAGTCTCGCCATCGATCCAAGCTGCGTCTCCGCCGCGGCGGCTCGAAGTCGCCCGCCCACCGAAGGCCCCGTGCCAGCTGACGCCTGTCGAGGGCGGCACGTTGTATGCTCTTCGATCGCCCGCGTGTCGTTCGGAACGAGGAAGCGATTCGGGTCTGGTGACCTGCGCGGCCTTCAAAGCCGTCTGGGCCCCGGGTAACACCGGGGCCGGTGGGTTCGATTCCCACCCGCTTCCGCCAGCGCGTCCCTGCAAGTCGCTGATCCGCTAAGAGTGACTGGCGGAGCCTCCGCTCTCTACGCCCCTTCCGGTCCGGGTTCGGTCCGGGTTCCGCTTAGAGATGCCCGGGAAGGGACGTAGCGCAAGGGGTTGCGCATGAACGCCGAGCAAGCCCGTTCGTCGCCGAGGATCTGGTGGACCTGAACGCGAGCCGACAAGACGCGGACGACGCTTCATGAGCCCGCTTCCCTGCCGCGGCGACTCCTGGCGCTCGGCGTGGTCGTGGACGGCGCCGACGGCCGCTATTGGAAACTCGACGGGCTCAGGGAACACATGCAGGCGTGCCGCGCCTGTACGTCCCTCTACCGAGCGATAGCCAAAGCAATGGGAGCGCAGGGGAATGGGCGCGCAGGGGTGGCGGGGTCGGACGCGGCGCCGCGCAACGGCGCGGCTCGAGCGAGCACTATCGCCGCCTCGCGAAACTGAGCTGGAGCGGGTCCTAGTGACGAAGATGCGTAAGGCGTTGCGCAGATGAAGGGCCTCACGCCTAAACAGAGGCTCTTCGTGACCGAGTACACGAAGGACCTGAACGCGACCGCGGCCGCCAGACGTGCCGGCTATAGCAAGAAAACCGCGGATCGGATCGGCCCGGAACTACTTGGGAAAACTGGTGTCGCTGGGGCCATCGCGGTCAAGACGGCGGCACAGCTCGCTCGTGCGGAGATTACGGCCCAGGACGTGGTGAACGAGCTGGCGTGCATCGCGAGATCCAAGGCCTCGTGGTTCGTGGATGAGCGCGGCAACCTGATCGAGCCCGCGAAGCTCTCGCCCGAGGCCGCCGCGGCCCTCGTGGGCTGGGACGTTGTGCGCCGCAACATCACGTCGGGCGACGGGCAAACCGATGAGGTGATCCGGATTAAGCGCTGGAACAAGGTCGAGGCGCTCAAGCTCCTGGCGCAGCGCTTCGGGCTGTTGGACGAACGCGCGCAGATCGAGGTCGTGGGCCCCAAGCTCGAGATCCTTCTGAGTTGCGCACCTGCTTGCGGCGACCGTGCGGGATGAAACAGGGGACGAGAGGATAATCGGTGGGCGTCGGCAGAGAGGTCGGGGACTCCTTGGTGCTGAGTAGCCCGTTTCTGAGTTGGACCGGGAGCTCTGCGAGCACCGTTTAGTGTGGCCGAAAGGGAAGGCGCTAGCGGCCAAGCCTGGTGACGGTTGGTCACGAATAAGGGCAAGAGCGGTGGCTTTCCTGGAGAGCACGGTTTCTAGATTTCGAGAATGGAAGAGCTCCACGCCGACGCACGGGGAAGGGGTGCGGTCTTGGAAGTAATGCATCCGCGGTGCGCTGCTCTCGATTTGGGCAAAG